>CACPKA010000011.1 GCA_902634485.1 uncultured Pelagibacteraceae bacterium
AAAAGCAGCATGGAAACAAAATAAAAAGAAGAAAAAAAAGAAGGCTAAAATAGATCCAGAAATTGCACAAAGAGCAGCAGTACTTGCTAATATGAAAAAACAAATTGCACTAGCAAAAGTGAATGCTCAAAGAGCTGCTACAATTGAAGCACAGAAACAAATAGATAGTAAAACTGAATAATGTTTAAAAGAATTTTTATAAAAACTGTATTCTTACTTTTTTTATCCTCAAATATGTTTGCTAATGCAAATGATGTTGCCGGGTTATCGGGAGTTTCAGAAGCAGCAGGAAATTCAGCTCAAGCCGCAGCAGATCAATTATCATCGGATGCTGGTAAAGTAGCTGCAAACTTAGAAAGTGCTACTGAAGCCTTAGGAGAAGCAAAATCTGATATTGGGAAAGCATTAGATACATCAATAGCGCAAGCAGAGTCAGCAATGGAATTTGCACAAGAAAGTTTAGCAAAAGGCGATATAACATCAGCTGTTCAAGCTATGTCATTGGTTGAAGGAGTGGCAGATATGGCTTTAGGTGCAGTACCAGATCCAACAGCATTAGATATGTCAGATATGAATTTTGGAGAAGATTTTTCTCCAGAAGAAATGGCAGCCTTATCAAGTATAGCTGGACAAATGGGAGCTGGCAAAGTTGTAGCAATGCAAAAACTTGCTGGATCAATGAACGCGGTAGAAGGAGCAGGTTTTGATGCAAAAGGAATGATGGGCGCTTTAGATTCTAATGGCATTGGAATTGGATCTGCTATGTCAGGTCTAGCAGAAGCAGGCATGGTAGACATGGGATCTATTATGGGAACAGAATCATTTGATATGGGAGCTTTTGATGCAGGCAGTTTTGCATCAATGAATGTTGCAGAAATGGGAATGAACCCAGCAATGATGGCAGGAGCTTTAGAAGCTTTACCTGTTGGAGCAGCTACAGCAGCTCTTGAAACACTTACTTCAAACCCATCAGCAATGGGAGATATGGCAGGCGCTATGACTGGAGCGATTGGCGCAACAATGATGTCAAAAGGCATGGGAGCAGAAATGATGGATGCTATGGGAGCAACTATGGGAATGGAAGGAATGGCAGGAATGGCTCAAGGCATGCAAGGTTTAGAAGGCATGGAAGCTCTTGGTGAAGCGATGGGAGGAATGGAACAATTAGCAGGAAGTTTAAGTACTGCTTTTGCAGACCCATCAACAGGAATTACGGCAGCGATGTCAGGAACAGTTGGAATGATCAGTGGAGCAATTTCAGGAAAAGCTCCAAAAGAAAAAACTGCAATAGCTATGGGAATGGAAGCAAAAGATTCAGCGGCATCTTTAATGATGGAAGAAGGCCCAGAAACAATTGAGATGCCAGAAAATGTTAGTGAGTCTGGAATGATGATGGGAGCTATGGTTATGGCAAAACCATCATTAGCAGGTGGATTACCTGGTGCAATGGCACCCCCAGAAGGTATGACAGCTATGGGAATGGAAGCTGCAGGCGCAATAGGTGCTGAAGCTGGAGTAGGAATGGCTGGGATGGCTGACGTTATGGATGGAGGAATGGATCCAGCTGCGATGGGTGAGGCTATGGCAGGAATGACAGGTATGGATGCTGGAGCAATGGATGAATTAGGAATGGCTCAAATGGCAGCACAAACAGGTTTAACGCCAGGAATGGTTGCGAGTATGGGTGCAGCAGGAATGGCAGGTATGGATGTAACATCTGTTATGTCAACTGAAATGGCAGGACTAGGTAGTGAAGCGATTCAAGGTATGGCAAAAATGGCGGCTGAAGGAACAATGTCTGCTTCAATGATGGGCGACATGATGGAAACAGGTTTGGTTACCCAAGGAACAATGGCTGCAATGGGTGAAACAGGTATGGAAGGTTTAAGTGAAGCCATGGGTATGGAAGGTGGCGACATGGGATTAGCAGCAATGAGTGGTGGAATGGTTGGCATGGGTAAAATGGATATGAATGCAGAAATGAATCCTGAAATGGCCGAAGCTATGGGAGTAGCAGGAGGACCTGAAGGAGCTAAGCTCGGAGATATTATGGGAGCTGGTGGCCCTGAAGGTGGAATGGAAGGCATGGAGGGCATGGAAGGAATGGAAGCAGGAATGGAGTCTGGAATGAATTTAGGACAAGTGTCAGCAGCAATGGGCACAGGTTTAGACCCAGGAGCAGCAATGGGCTCAGTAGCAAAAGCTGCAGGTGCAGCTTCTGAAGCTGGAGCTGGATTAGCAGGTGCAGCAATGGGTTCAGCAATGTCTGCTCAAGGAGCAGCAGCTTCCGCAATGGGAGCAGGTGCAATGGGCGCAGCTATGGGAGCCGGTGGCATGGGTGAAGGTGCTATGGGTCAAGCTATGGGCGGCGCAATGCAAGAAGGTATGGGCGGCGCAATGGGCGGCGCAATGGCAGGAGCTATGGCAGGTCAAGCAGGCGGCATGGGTGGCATGGGCGACATGGAAGGCGGCGGCATGATGGGCGGCATGGAAGGCGGCGGCATGATGGGCGGTGATGGCGGCATGGGCGGCATGATGGGCGGCGAAGGTGGTTTTGGTGGCCTTGGCGGCGAAGGCGGTATGTTCGGCGAAGGCGGCATGATGGGTGAAGGTGGACCAGGATTTGGCGAAGGCGGCCCTGGAGGACCAGGAGACGGCCCAGGAGGACCAGAACCAGGCGGAGACCCTCCACAATAATTTTATTTTTAATTATTCCAAAATGGACATTCGCTTTTATCGAATAGATATTTTTTTATATTATCTTTTAATTTTAAAGTAGTTATAGACATACCAGCCATTTCCATAGAGGTTGCATATCTTCCTACATAAGATTTAAGATTATTTATTTTTGAATTAGTTAAATTCTCATTAACTCTTTTTGATATAATATAAAGTTCTTCTAAAGGCGTTGCTCCCAAACTATTTATCATTATAACAACATTATCATTTGATGTGAGTTTAGAGTCATTAATAATTCTCTTATAAAGATCATCCACCAAATCATTAGCTGGTTTAAGTTTTTCTCTTTTTATACCTGGTTCTCCATGTATACCCATACCAATTTCTATTTCATCATCGTTTATTTCAAAAGTAGGTTTTCCAGCTTCTGGTAAAATACAAGGGTACAAAGCAACACCAAGAGTTCTTAAATTTTTATTTACTTCTGATGCTAATTTAAAAACTTCATCCAAAGATACTCCTGTTTCAGCTATAGCACCTGCTGTTTTAAAGACAAAAATCATTCCTGCAATTCCTCTTCTTTTAGATTTTTCTTCTTCACTTGCACTTGCAATATCGTCTGCAACAATTACTTTTTTTGTTTTAATACCTTCTGCTTCAACTATTTCGCACGCCATTTCAAAATTCATTACGTCTCCTCCGTAATTTCCAATAACACATAAAACACCATTACCATTATCTGCATTTTTTATAGCAGAAACCATTTGTTCAACTGAAGGTGAAGCAAATACCGAACCTATAGCGCATGCATCTAAAAAACCCTTACCAATATAACCAGTAAACACTGGAAGATGTCCTGATCCTCCTCCTGTTACAATTCCCACTTTATTTGAAGCTTTTTTAGCTCTTGTAATTACTCTTTTATTATCTTTTGCAAAAGCATAAATATCTGGATGAGATTTAACTAGTCCATCAATAGATTCTTCAACAAAGTCACTGGGGTTATTAATTATCTTTTTCATGTAATTTTATTTTTTAATATACTAAAGTATATTTTTATATGATTACACCATTTAAAATAAATATTTCAAACAAAATAATTGAGGATATTAACAATAGAGTATCTGTTTATCCATGGCATGAAATGCCAGATGATGGCGGATGGGCTTATGGTACAAACTTAAATTATATGAAAGAAATATCAAAATATTGGGTTGAAAATTTTGATTGGAGAAAATCAGAACAAAAAATTAATAAATTTAAAAATTTTAAATCAAATATAGATGGTATTGATATTCATTTTATTTATGAAAAAGGTAGTGGATCTAACCCAAAACCTTTATTGTTAAGCCATGGTTGGCCTGGATCAATTATAGAATTTTTACATATAATAGATCAACTTGCCCACCCAGAAAAATTTGGTGGCAAAGAAGAAGATGCTTTTGATGTTGTAGTACCGTCCTTACCAGGATTTGGATTTTCTGGGCGACCTTCCAAACCAATCGGACCAAGAAAAATGGCTTCGATATTTAATTCTTTGATGACTAAAATTCTTGGTTTTAAAACATATATTGCTCAAGGTGGGGATTTTGGAGGAACAATTGCTACCTGGCTTGCATATGATTTTCCAAAAACATGTAATGCAATTCATATAAATATCTTGATTGTTAGACATCCTGATGGCCCACAAACTAAAGAAGAGAGGGATTGGGAAGAAAGATTTGAAAGAAAACAAATAAATGAAAATGGTTATAGAACTCAACAGGCAACAAAACCTCAAACATTAAGTTATGCAATGATGGATAGCCCAGTAGGTGTTGCTGCATGGATAATTGAAAAGATGCGTGGTTGGTCAGATATAAAAAATGGTGATATTGAAAGTGTTTATTCTAAAGAAACTTTATTATCAAACATAATGGTTTATCTAGTTACGAAAACTTTTAATACTGCTTCGTGGATTTATTTTGGAAGAGTAGGCGAAGGTGGTAGATATCTTCCAAAAGAAGGTTTGCCTATTAAAGTTCCAACTGCTGTTGCTTTATTTCCTAAAGAATATTTAGAATGGGCTCCAAGATCATATGTTGAAAGAATTTATAATATTAAGCGCTGGACAGAAATGCCAAAAGGGGGACATTTTGCAGCTTTAGAACAGCCTGATTTATTAATCAAAGATATAAGAGAATTTTCAAAAAGCTTCACTTAATTTAGATAATGCAAGCATTCCAGGATCATCTAAATCTTTAGTTTTATCTTCAAACATTCTAGCTCTACCAATTTTAATTTTTTTTCCTTTAAAATCTTTTAACGCTTGTTTTGTAGCTAATTTAAAAATTTCAGAATAATTTTTATTTTCTTTTAACTTTTTTATTATTAAATCTAAACTATCAGCTATAGTTTTATCCCCGAGATTAGTTTTTCCTCTTTCAAGAATTGTTTTTAATGCAGTTTCGAATAACATTATTATATCTTCATGATTACATTCAGTTTTACCTTTTAAATTTTTTGAAATATTCATAAATGAAAATGCAATTAACGTTCCAAAACTAGATCCAGATTTTTTAACAAATGCTTGTGAACATATCATAAAATTAGCACCCATATCATCACTAAACTTATTTATATTATTATTTATTTCCTCCAAACCACTTTTAATAGTAATTCCTAAATCTCCATCACCAATTTTGCCATCCGCTTCATTAAATTCATTATATGAATTTTTAGCTTCAGAAAGCAATTTTTCAAAAATGTTTTCCATTATTTTTTTATTTAGCATTTATTTTTTCTCCATTAACCATAATGCATCTTGACTAAGAAAATACAATTTACCATTTGTAGGATGAATTTGTATATCTCTTATTCTTCCAATCTTATTTTTAAAAATAATATCTTCTTTTACATTTTTAAGATTTGAAAAATCAAGTTTTCTAAGAGACTTATCTTTCAAAGAAGTAATTAAAGCTTGCCCATTCCAATGATTAAATTCGTTACCTTTATAAATTGTAATAGCACTTGTTGCTATAGAAGGTACCCAGTATTGAATTGCTTTTGTAAATCCAGTTTTCCATTTAGGTCCAATTTTTGCTCCACTATAATTAGTTCCGCCCCAACCTAAAATTTTCCAACCATAATTCTCACCTTTTTTTACTTCTCCAAACCAGTCCCCACCTTTTGCACCATGATTGCTAATATAAATTTTTTTATCGAAAGGTGATACTGTTAACCCTTGAGGATTTCTAACACCAATTTGATAAATTTCCGGTAACCAATTTTTTTTGTCGATAAATTTTGGATTATCTTTAGGTATACCTCCATCTAAAAAAATTCTAATAATACTTCCAGGATGTTTTGTAGGATCTTGAGCAATCATTCCTTTGCCTCTTTCACCTACTGATGCGAAGAGATATTTATCCTTGATACCTAATCTTGAACCAAAGTGATAACGAGAATTTATAGGAGGATAGGCTCGAAAAATATTCTTAAAATCTATTTTTTCTGTTTTAAATTCACCTTTAGCAATTGATGTGGAACTTTTGAAATCACCTCTATTTTCTGTATATGAGACCCATACAGTTTTATTTTGATAAATTATATCTAAAAGACCACCTTGACCGTGTTCTAAAACATTTAAATTATGTGAGACATTGAGAATTTTTTTTGTATTTAAATTTATTAACTTAATTTTACCAGATTTTTCAGTAATTAATAAATTTTCATTAGATATAAATGTTGATCCCCATGGATCATTCAAATTTATAATTTTTTTAAAAATAAATTCTTCTGCATGAGATATTGAAATATAGAAACAGAAAGAAAAAAAAACTATTAACCTTTTCCACGCCATGGAATTGTTTTATCTATAATTTTTCTAAGTGTGACATCAAATAAAAGACCAAGCATACCCATAACAAAGATAGTTATCCATATAACTTCATATTGAAAGTATTTTTTTGCAACATTTTCAACAAAACCTATACCTGTTGTTCCTGCTAAAAATTCTGCAGCAACCAATGTTCCCCAACACATACCAATAGCAACTCTTACTCCAGTTAATATTTCAGGTAATGAATTAGGAAATATAACATATCTAAGGATTTGCCATCTAGAAGCCCCTAGCGAATGTGAGGCATGAATTTTTGATAATTGTGTACCAGACGCACCAGCTCTTGCAGAAATTATCATTATAGAAAAGGATACCATGAATAACAAAAAGACCTTTCCAACATTGTCAATTCCTAAAACTGAAATTATTAGAGGAGCCCATGCGAGTGGTGGAACCGGCCTATATAATTCAATTAATGGATCAAAAAATCCTTTTGCAAATCTATTTAAACCCATAAACAAACCTAAAGGTACACCAAATATTATTCCAAGAATTAATCCTAAAAATACTCTTAAAAAAGAGTCCCATATATGACCCATAGGAATAGGTATTTTGAATAATTTAAATTCACCTGTTACCACGCTTAAAACTTTGCTTTTAAAGTTTGGTTTCACTGTACCATCTTCACTATGTACTGGGTATTTTCCAGGAACGATATCAGCAATCCAATCAGGAAGAATAAATCCAACTATTTTACTAACATCCATCATTTCATACCAAATCAGAGGTACATTTTTAAAACCTACACTTGGTTTAAGTAAAAGAGCAAATTTATTTAAAGTGTCAGAGGGCTTTGGTAACCATCTCCCCGAACCTTGTTCTGAGCAACTAGGTCCACTTGAAACTATTGTTCCAGCAGGGAATAGAAAAATATCAACATATCTTAAACCTCCTTGCTCTTTTTTTTGAACGCGATCAAACTCTATAAGAGATTTTTGCATTCCATCCAAAGTTTTAGGAGGAAAAATACTTGCATACTCAATTCTTCTTGCAACTTTAAGAATATCTTTTGCAAAAGTTGATGCAATTTCGTGAGTATCACCTAAATCTGACCTATATTTTTTTATTTCATCTTTTATTTCCTTCATTGCTTTTTTATATGAAGGATTATGATTTCTTAATTTAAAGAATGCATCACTAATTATTTTTAATTCTTTAGCAGCTGCATCAAATTTTAGTCCTCTTTTGGTTGCAGGAATAATAGGAATTTCTATTGTCTGCTCTACTGCAGTACCAGATGCTCCCCATCCTCCTTGAGTTTTTAGAGCTTCAATTCTTTTATTTTCTTCTTCGATACTCTTTATTGGAGGGTAACTAACTTTTTGAAAATCTTCAGTTAACCAGATAATTTGATTTGTTAATTCATCAATCTTTTTTTTATTTTCAATTTCAAGAAGTTCTTCATTAGTTAATAAGGGAATAGTTTTTTTTGTTTTTTCGATTAAGCTTGAAAGTTTATTTTTATCCTGATCCCTTATTTCTTTCGAACTTTGAATTTCAATTAGTAATTTTTGAATATTTTTGTTTTCGCTTTTTATAACAAATGTACTTTTAAATTGCCTTTCTTCTATGGGAAATAAATATTTTAAAGATAGCAATGAATCATTTACTTTAGCAACTTGGCAAAGTTCATTAGCTGATTTTGGATAAAAACCTTTTGCAATATCCCAAGAATAATAAAGCCAAGTTAATAATATAAAACTACTACCAACAATAACCCAATGAATCCCACCTTTTGCTCTTTCTGGATTTCCAAAAACAGCATCAACTTTTTCAGTTTTAATTAATTTTCTTCCATATAAAATACAGCCGATAACTGCAAAAAAAATTAAAAATGTTATAATTTGTGTAAACATATTAAATATCTTTTCCCATTATTTCTTCTTCCATATTCCAAATCATGGCTAAAATTTCTTCTCTTGTACTAGCGAATTCTTGTTTCTTTTTTATTTCTCTTAAATCACCATCTATTCCCAATGAAGCAAAGGGAAGTTTATATTCTTTATGTATACGACCAGGCCTTGGCGCCATTACGTATAATTTTTCACCAAGTAGCAAAGCTTCTTCAACTGAGTGAGTAATAAGAATTATAGTTTTACCAGTTTCTTTCCAGATTTTTAAAACTAATGACTGCATTTTTTCTCTAGTTAAAGCATCAAGTGCTCCCAAAGGTTCATCCATTAAAATTAAATCTGGATCATTAATTAGACATCTTGCTAGAGCAACTCTTTGCTGCATTCCTCCAGATAATTGATAAGTAGGAGTATTTCCAAATCCTTGCAAACCAACTATATCCAGCCATTCATCAACCTTTTTTGCAGTTTTAACTGGATCTTCTTTTTTCATCCTTAAACCAAAGTTTACATTTTCAGAAACAGTTAGCCATTCAAAGAGAGCACCTTGTTGAAAAACCATTCCTCTTTCAACACCAGGACCATTGATTTCGTTTCCACCTAGAACAATTGAACCAGATGTAGGCCTAAGAAAGCCAGCGGCAATATTTAATAAAGTTGTTTTTCCACAACCCGAAGGGCCAAGCACAGTTAAAAGTTCACCCTTTTTAAGTGTAAAATTTAAATCTTTTAATGCGTGAACAGTTTCTCCTTTTGGAGTCTTGAAAATCATGTTTAGATTTTGAGAAACTAAATCACTCATAAAAATAATATAATAGAATTTTAATTAAAAAAATAGGCACCAATTTATTAGATTGGCGCCTATTTAATTTTATCTTACCCTTTAAATTATAAAGGTAAAAAAC
The DNA here is from genome assembly GCA_902634485.1 of uncultured Pelagibacteraceae bacterium. GTDB lineage: Bacteria > Pseudomonadota > Alphaproteobacteria > Pelagibacterales > Pelagibacteraceae > Pelagibacter. The sequence continues at coordinate 9,318 of CACPKA010000011.1, forward strand.
TAGTATCTACTGCTCCGTCAGGAGTATCCATTCCTTTTAAGAAGCCAGCAAGATTACCGCTTTCCATAGATTTTTTAGTTTCCGCAGGTGTTAGAAATTTAAATCCACCTATAGTATCTTTCATATCTCCAAGTGCCATTTCAGCATCTTTTGCTATAACGTTCAGGTCACTTTTACCTGATGCATATCTAGCATTAGCTTCATGAGTTACTTCGATGAAAGTTCTCAACATTCCTGGGTTTTCTTTCATAAATTTATCAGTAACAGAAGTAATATCTATACCTAAGATACCTGCATCACGAGCTTCTTGAACTGTTAAAAGTCTTGATCCAACAGCTACTGCAGCTTTAATAGAGTTACCACCAAACAAACATGCCATCACAACATCACCACTAACTAATGCGGCAGCTCCTTCTTCAGGATCCATTTGAATAACATCCATTTTGCTTCTGTCAGCGCCAACAACTTTCATACTTTCATCAAAAACATATTCAGCCATAGTTCCTAAAGGAACTGCAACTTTTTTGCCTTCTAATTCAGAAGCGTTAGCTTTTGTAATTCCAGATGCGTTAGATGTTACACAAGTAGTTCCACCCATTCCATATTCCATTGCTATATCTACAAGCTTTAAAGGCGCTTTAGATTTAACTGCGTTTATAAATGGTACTAAACCTTGTGAGTAAGAAATATCTATATCTCCTGCTAACATTGCATCAGTCATTGCTCCACCATTAGCAAAGTTAGTCCATTTAACTGGAACACCTAGTGCTTTATCAAAAAGCTTTTTAACTTTGTCTTCTTGGTTTGGAGTTGGCCATTCTAAAAAGAAAGCTACTCTTACTTCATTAGCAGCTGAATTAGCTACTGATATACTAAAAGAAAAAGCAACAATACTTGCTAGAATAAAACTAATTATTTTTTTCATTTATTCCCCTTTTATTAATTAATAAAAGACGTATTTAATTTGAATTTTAAAGATAAGTAAATGGAGTAATTAATTTTTTTTTATACAACTTCAAATTGTATTACTTATAATTTAATCAACAATAACTAAATAAATTTGTAGTTAATTTTTTTTTTTTAGTCTAAAAATTTAACTTAATTTAATATAAATTTTTTATGAGCTCAGAAAACAGACCATCAGTACCAAATTCGCTAAATGAACATTGGATGCCGTTTACATCCAATAGAGATTTTAAAGCCAACCCAAGACTTATCACAGAGGCCAAAGGAGTTTATTTAAAAACGCATCATGGTAAAACCCAAATAGATGGAAGCTCAGGGTTGTTCTGTAATCCATTGGGACATGGAAGAAGAGAAATTACAGAAGCAGTAACTAAACAGCTAGAAACTTTAGACTATGCGCAGCCTTTCCAACAAGGTTTTGGAGGATCTTTTGAGTTAGCTACAAAAATAGCTAAACACACACCAGGTGATTTAAATAAAATTTTTTACACAATCTGTGGATCTACTGCTGTGGAGACAGCTATTAAAATTGCAATAGCTTATCATAGAGCAAAAGGAGACAGTAAGAGATTTAGATTTGTAGGAAGGGAAAGAGCTTACCACGGCATGAACATAGGAGCCACGTCAGTTGGTGGAATGATAAATAATGTTAAAACTTTTGCTAGTGTTTTAATGCCAGGTGTACTTCATATGAGACATACACATTTACCAGAACATAAATTTATAAGCGGTCAACCTGAAACTGGAGCTGAAATGGCGGACGATTTAGAGAGAATATGTGAAAATTTTGGAGGAGAGAATATAGCCGCATGTATTGTTGAGCCTGTTGCTGGATCTACTGGTTGTTTAGTTCCTCCTAAAGGTTATTTACAAAAATTAAGACAGATATGTGATAAACATGGAATATTATTAATATTTGATGAAGTTATATGTGGATGGGGAAGAATGGGTTCAGTTTTTGCGTCTCAAGAATTTGGAGTAGTGCCAGACATGATGACTTTGGCTAAAGCCACAACAAATGGAGTAGTGCCTATGGGTGTTGTTGCTTGCAAAGATGATATGTACGATGCAGTAATGGATTCATCGCCACATGGTGCAATAGAATTATTTCATGGTTATACCTATTCAGGGATACCAGTATCAGTTGCTGCAGCTTTAGCAGTACAAGATATTTTTGAAAAAGAAGACATATTTAACAAAGTTAAAGATATGGTTTCTTATTTTCAAAAAAGTATATTTTCACTAAAAGATCTGGACTCTGTAGTAAATATTAGAGGACAAGGCTTAATGGCTGGCATTGATATGAAACTTAATACAAAACCTGGAAAAGCAGGATTTGAAACTTTTAAATCATGTTATGAAGCTGGAGTTAATTTTAAAGCAACGGGTGATTGTTTGATAATCGCTCCACAATTTATTTGTGAAAAAAAACATATTGATGAAATAATTGATAAGTTGAGAACTGGTATTCAAAATTATCAAAAAAATCAAAAAAACTAGTTTTCGTTGTATTTTATGAAAATAGGTGTGCCAAAGGAAATTAAACCTCAAGAAAATCGAATAGGGCTAACCCCAGATAGTGTAAAAATTTTAACCTCAAATGGTCATACAGTATTTGTTCAAAATAATGGAGGATTTGAAGCTGGATTTTATAATGATCAATATAAAAATGCTGGTGCAAAGTTAGTCGATAAAGCTGAAGATATTTTTAATGAATCTGAAATTATAGTTAAAGTAAAAGAACCCTTAGTCAATGAAGTTAAAATGATAAAGGAAAACCAAATAGTATTTACATACCTCCACTTGGCAGCTGCAAAAGAACTTACGGAAGGGCTCATAAAATCAAAATCAATTTGTATAGCCTATGAAACAGTCACAGATAATAATGGCAGACTTCCATTATTAGCACCAATGAGTGCTGTTGCAGGTAGAATGTCGATACAAGCAGGAGCTCACTCTTTAGAAAAAAATCAAAAAGGCAGGGGCTTATTATTAGGAGGGGCACCTGGAGTCGAACCGGCAAATGTTGTTATCCTTGGTGGTGGAGTAGTTGGTGAAAATGCCGCTCTCATAGCAACTGGAATGAGGGCAAAAGTTAATATAGTAGATAAATCAGAACCTAGATTAAAACAGTTAAAAGATATATTTGGTGATAAAATAATACCTCAACACAGTGAAAAAACTGATTTAAATAAGTTAGTTTCAGAGTGTGATTTATTAATAGGTGGCGTTTTAATTCCAGGTGCAGAAGCACCAAAATTAGTTACAAAAGAAATGATTAAAAATATGAAAAGAGGATCAGTGATAGTGGATGTTGCAATTGATCAAGGAGGATGCATTGAAACTAGCAAGCCAACGACACATGCAAATCCAACATATATAGTTGATAATGTCGTTCATTATTGTGTTGCAAATATGCCAGGAGGCGTTCCAAGAACCTCTACACTTGCATTAAACAATGCAACACTTCCTTTTTTAAACAAACTTGCAAAAGATGGCTATGAGAAAGCTTTAGGCGAAGATAAAAATTTTTTAGAAGGTCTAAATATTTATAAAGGATCAGTTACTCATAAGGCAGTTGCAGATACCTTTGGACATAAATATATTTCACCTAGTGAGGCAATTTTATAATGTATAGACCTTTGCCAGATGGATTAACAATTAAAAATTCCCCAATAGAAGGATTAGGATTGTTTGCAACAACTAATATAAAAAAAAATACTTTTATCGGAGTAACTCATATTCGAGATGAACAGTTTGAAAATAAATATATCAGGACGCCTTTGGGAGGTTTTTACAACCACTCAAATGATCCTACGGTAATAAGAATGGTTTCAGATGTTTTACCAAAACTAAAATTTGGAGATCTTGTTGATCCAAATATAAATGCTCAAAAATTAAAAGATGGAAAAAATGATAGAGAAAATATGTTTTATAATTTAAATGAAAAAAGTGACGCCAAATACATGTTTATGATTTCTGTTAAAGAAATTAAATCTGGAGATGAATTAACTGCAAACTACAATCTTTATACTTACCCAAAAACTGGAGTAGGTCTTCAAATGATTTAGTGAATTAGTAAAATAAATTAATTATAAAATTGTTTAATTAAACTTAGAGATCTTATAGTTCTAAGAAAAAACTTTCTTGGGTTAAATAATGTTCTTAACAACCAACCCAAGTATAAATTATCTATAAGGTCATTAATTGGAGCCTGTCTTTTTGTTAAAAAAGCTATTGCTGCGCCAGTACAAATTATAGATGATTTAAAAGTAATATTTTTTTTTATATATAAACCAAGAATTTCCTGAATTTCTCCTCCAATATTAATTATAACATATCTTGGTTTGTATTTTTTTATAATTTTTATTAATTTTTTATCTTTAATATTATTAGAAGTATATATTGGAGCTATATAGCTTTTTGATAAATATATTTTTTGTTTTTTTAAATATGACCTATTTATTTGAGAATCTTTTCTAGATGGGTCAATTAATAAAATTTTTTTCTTTTTAATTAATTCATTGTTTAAAAATTTTTTTAAAAAACGATATCCAGAAAATTTACTGACCTTTTTTCCCTTTAAAAATCTTAACAATATACAAAAAAAACCACTATCAAAAATAGCTACATCAGATTTTTTTAAAGAATTGTGATAAATTTTGTTTTCAGAAATATTCGTTAAAGCAGAAGCTGCTGGTGCGACTAGTAATCCACCTTTGTTAATTTTGTTAAGTAATTGATCAAAATTATAATTATAAAATTTAATTCCTTTAAAATTTACTATATTCTCCGGCATAATTTTATTTAATAATTCTATGAATAAATTAATACTATATTATATATTTATATAATTCACATTATGATTAAAACTTTACCAAAAAACACAAAAGTTGTTGTTATAGGAGGAGGTGTAGTTGGATGCTCAACCGCTTATCATCTAGCTAAATATGGCTGGAAAGACACTATAATTTTGGAAAGAGATCAACTTACGTCAGGAACTACTTGGCATGCAGCTGGCTTAGTCAGCCAACTAGGCCCATCGGCAGCTATAACTAAAATAAGAAAATATTCTTTAGATTTGTATAAAAAACTTGAAAAAGAAATAGATTTTGCAAGCGGATTAAAACTTAATGGAGCCTTATCTATCGCAACAACAAAGGCAAGATGGCAAGAACTGCTTAGACAAGCTACCACCGCACAATTATATGATGTTAATGTTGAAGTTTTAAACATCGATCAAATCAAAAAAATTTATCCTATAATCAATCAAGACGAGGTTTTAGGTGGAATTTTTATGCCTGGTGACGGTCAAGCTGATCCTATTGGAGTTACAAATTTACTTGCAAAAGCTGCTAGAAAAGAAGGAGTAAAAATTTATGAAAAATCTCCTGTACAAAAAATTTTAACAAAAAAAGGAAGAGTTAATGGAGTTTTAGTAAATGATCAAATAATTGAATGTGAGTATGTTGTTTTAGCAACAGGTATGTGGTCTAGGCAAATAGGCGAGGATATGGGTTTTAGTGTTCCTTTATATCCTGCGGAACATTTTTATGTAATAACTGAACCGTTAAATGAACTACCGAGAGATATTCCAGTGCTTCGTGATTTTAATAATAGTTTATATCTAAAAGAAGATGCTGGAAAAATGTTGGTTGGTATTTTTGAAGGAAAATCAATACCAGCATTTGATAAAACAGGCAGAGTACCAGAAAATTTTTCATTTGGAGAATTTCCTGAAAACTTTGATCATTTTGAACCATATTTGTCAGCAGCAATAAAAAGAGTTCCAATTTTAGAAAAAGCCGGCATAAGAAAATTTTTTTCAGGACCCGAGTCTTTCACGCCTGATACAAATACTCTTTTAGGAGAAACTCCAGAGATAAAAAATCTTTTTGTATGTTGTGGTTTAAATAGCATTGGAATTGGAAGTGGAGGAGGTGTTGGTAAATCAACAGCAGAATGGATGATGAATGGGCATATTAATGAAGATTTATTTATATATGATATAAAAAGATTTCAAAAGTTTCATTCAAATATTAATTTTATTAAAGAGAGAATAACTGAAACTTTAGGAGATTTATATGGTATGCACTGGCCATATAAACAGCATAAAACTTCTCGAAATCAAAAACTACTACCTTATCATGAAGAGCTAAAAAAAGCTGGTGCGTGCTTTGGTGTGTCAGGAGGATATGAAAGACCAATGTGGTTTGCTTTAAAAGGTCAAAAAGCTGAATTTGAATATAGTTATAATTATCAAAATTGGTATCCAGCTGTTGAGTTTGAAACAAACAATACAAGAAAAAATGTTGGACTTTTCGACCTCACAGCATTTTCAAAGTATGATTTAAAAGGAGAGAATGTTCATGAAGAATTACAAAAGATATGTACTGCAAATGTAAAAGACCAGGTTGGCAAAACTACATATACACAGTTATTAAATAGAGATGGAGGTATAGAAGCAGATTTAACTGTTGTTTGTATTGAAAAAAATTATTTTAGAGTGATTACATCGGCAGCAAATAGAGAGCACGATAAATTTCATATATTAAAATATTTGTCTAAAGACGTTAATTTTAAAGATGTTACAGATGATTTAGCTTGTTTAGGTTTATTTGGTCCTAAAAGTAGAATTTTATTATCAAAACTTACTAATGACAATTTAATGAATGAAGACCTTGTATTTGGAAGTTATAAAAAAATTAAAATTAATAATAAAAATATTATAGCCCAAAGACTTTCATATGTTGGAGAGCTAGGTTTTGAGCTTTATATAAATATGGAAGATGCGAGGGAAATTTTTAATTTAATAGTAGAAAAAGGAAAAGAATTTAGTCTTTGTCATTGTGGAACGCTTTCAATGGACACCATGAGAATGGAAAGGGGCTATTTGCATTGGGGACACGATATATCACCAGAGGAGAATCAATATCAAGCCGGACTTGAATTCGCAGTTAGTTATAAAAAAAAAATAGATTTTGTAGGTAAAGAAGCTTTATTAAAAATTAAAGAAAAAAAAATTAATAAAAAATTTGTAATGTTGACTTTAAAAGATAGTAAACCTGGTAAACCTTTATTGCTCCATGATGAGCCAATCTATGATGAAAAAGGCATAATCGGTAGAACTACTTCAGGAAATTTTTCTTTTAACTTTAATAAAAATATTGCCTTTGGTTATGTAAATACTGAGATCAGCAAAGAAGAATTATCTAAAAAGGATTTATATATAGAAGTTGAGAAAATAAAATATCAAGCATCATTAATTTTAAAACCATTAAATGATAAAGATATAAGGTCTATATAATACAAGAGTCCATTTAAATTTTTTAACCCATAATGGACAATAAAAAAATTTATAAATAAATTAATTTATGGTTAAATATTATTTATAAATATTATGAGTGGGGAACAATTAACTTCAAAAGAACTTAACAAAGATGCTTTAGAAAATAATTTTGTTAAAAAAAACACTTCTAAAGTTAATATAAACGACCTGATGTCAAAAGTTAGATCTGAAAAAGATAAAGAAAAAAAAGAAAATTTTATTTTTCTAGGTCTAGTTGTTGGCGTCTTAGCAGTTACGGGTGTAATAGCTTCTCTTTAATTTAAATACCTACTTAACCAGTCAATAAACTTTTTATCAGAAAAATCGACAAGACCTACAATTCTTGCTATTTCTTTTTTATCTTGATTTAAAATTATAGTTGTAGGAAGACCTCTCAATTTAAATAAATTAACTAATCTATTTTCTATATCAAAATAAATTGATAAATTTTTAATCTCTAACTTTTTAAAAAAATTTTTTGTTTTTTCTTTATTTTCTTCACCAACATTTATAGGAAATACTTCAAGTCCATTTATTATTTGCAGATTATCTAAATAAGGCATCTCCTCTTTACATGGCAAGCACCAAGTTGCCCAAAAATTAAGCATGTAAACTTTGCTTTTTTGATTATTTAAATTTATATTATCATCATAGTAATCATTAAATATAATATTATTATATTCCACTGGTTTTTTACTAATCAACATATTTTTGAATGGCAGTTCATTAACTGCATAAGCATTAATGTTTATTGTAAAGATAAAAAATATTATAAATACAATTTTAATAATTTTATTCATTATAAATAGATATACTTAATATTTGATTGCATCAAAAATAAAAAGTATTATATATCAGTTGAAAATATGTGGCGGGGTAGCTCAGTTGGTTAGAGCGCGGGACTCATAAGCCCGAGGTCAGTGGTTCGATCCCACTTCCCGCTACCACTATTTTTCGTTTAGATATCAAAACTCAGACCAGTATCAAGATAAGCATGAATACAATCAAGCCAATTATAGGAACAAAGAAATGTTGCATATTCTTATTCTACTAATTTAGAAGTAAACTTTTGGTTTTTTCGAATTCTTCTTTTGTTAATGCCCCATCATCATAAAGTTGTTTCAGGGCCTTAATATCTTCAGCTAGACTAGAATCAGAAGTAACTTCATTTGTTTTGTTAATATTTAATAGATTATATTCACTAAAATTAAGTTTATGATGTTTTTTAGCTTTTAGAGTTTTTTCAATTTCTTTATGCATGTTTGCAGTTATAATCTTCCACTCATCCATAATTTTTATTTTTTCAGGATAATTATTTATGTTTGCTGGGTGATATTCACTTGTTTCCTCTGTAAAAAATTTTGCACCTGTAGCTCCTAACTTTTTAGGATCTATACAATAACTCCATCTATAATAAGTATCTCTAACTACGGGAGCATAATATATACCACCAGCACAAAGCATTATTTTTGGTATTTCCATATTTCGGTCATGTATCCATTTTCTAAGAACCGCACTAGCCCATTTGGATTCATCATCATCTGGGCGATAAAGTTCTTTATGTAAATCAATATGTCTAACTCTAAAACAATTGTGCACTTTTCCTTTTTTATATAATTTTAATAAAGTGTATTCTGGTCTTTCATAACATCCGTCGTGCTTATTATGATATAACCATTCTTCTACATAGGGAGCAATATACCCCTGATACCTTCCCATAAAATCAATTTCACCAAAACCATAAAATCCGTTTACGTAGTTATTTGAATGATTGGCGAGACTAACATCTCCTGCTGTCCAAAAACCTATACTCCAATTCCATCTTTCAACAGTTTCCCATTTTCCAGTTGGTAATGTAATTTTTTTATGTTTCCAATAAACATCACCTTCGTAATATGTTCCTTTTTTAAATGCAGTAATTATTGAGTTAGCATTCGTCCATAAGAATAAACTTAGAAAAAAGATAAAGATAATTTTTTTCATATTTTCTAATTATAAAAAATTATTTATATATCATTAATACTTTGCTTGGTTTACCAACTAACTGTGGATTTTGTTCCCTACCAAGTTCAGAAGCTTTTTTTGATATATTTAAATTTAGGTATTCTTCAAGTTCACCATTAGTAATTTTTCTGTCATTATTTTTATCAGCTTTACCCTCTAAACCTTTCATCAAGTAGTAACTAAAAAGTCCATTTTTTGCTTCTTTAAAACCAGATGATATTTGATTTCCTAAAGATGAAGAAAAAACAACAAAATTATTTGGAATATTGTTCGTATCTGCTGCTAAAATATTTATAGGTTTTGCGGCTACTAGTAAAGTTTCATCGTCTCTTGAAGTGCCACTGAAGCAAGTGTCAAAAAACATAGTTACTGATTTTGGTTTTAAATTATTAATTTCATCAAAAAGTTCTGTTCTCATTAAAGCTGTTTTAGGTAGTAGTTTAAAAGCTGTTCTACTATCATATGCTAATAGGTAAAGTTCTTTACCATCAGGAGTAGCTAAACCATGACCTGAAAAAAAAACAATTAATTCTGTTACATTTGGTTTAATTCTGCCTGGTAACCATAAAGACAAAGCTTCATAATAATTAGCAGCAGTAGCATCTTCGTCAATTAATAATTTAATATTATCTTCATCAACACCAAAAGCTCTTTTAGCGTATTCATAAAAATGATTTGCGTCTCTATTTGCATAGGAAGCTTTTGGAGCGTTAGAATACTTTTCAATTCCAATAATTAATGCAACTCTATTTTTGTTGCTTTTTTGTCTTATATTGCTTGGGTCAAGTCTATCAATAGCCTCAACAGAAGCTTTTTTTGCGGATACATTAATTTTAATTTTTTTTTCTACCTCATTTCCAGAAGTATCAGTTGCAACAATTAATAATTCCTCACTTATTGGACTATATCTTGTAAAAGTAAATTTTCCATTTACTACTTCTAAATATTTTTCCTGGCCAAAATCATCTTTATACTTAACATATATTTTTTTTGAACCTTTATCAGAAACCTCACCAGTTATTTGGTTTTTTGTATTATTAAAATTAAATGTACTAGCTATTTTTAATTTTGGAGGATCTTGATCTTTTGTTATTTTAGGTTGCTTTTTCTTTTTTGGCTTTGTTTTTTTTGGTTCTTTTACTATTATTATTTCCTCTTTTGGCTCATTTTTCATATTTAGTTTTAGTGAATTTTGAAAAGCTAATATTAATTCAGGACGAGTTATATTGAAATCCTCAAGTATTAACCTTGATAAAATATACTGTATTTTTTTTTGTGAGGTTATTGAAAAAACATAAGTAAATAAATCAGAAGAATTATAAAATATTTTTATTAAACTCATGTCGTTTAACACTTCAAAAGTTGAATTTGCTGTGCTTGTTAAATTTTTGGTATATGCACAAACATAAAAAATTTTATTTTTTTCTTTGGTTCTAGTGTTAATTAAAGCACCTCGAAATTCTTCTCCATTTTTATTATCAAGCCATAATAAATCTGTCTGGTTCAAACCCCCAATTAATTCAGATAATTTACCACAAGGTATATTTTCAGAAATTACATTACTTTTAATTAATATTCTTTGAGAGTTTATAGATACTTTTGCAATAGCTGTATTTGTAAATATTAAATAAATGATTATGAGAAAGATCTTTAATTTCATAAAATATTTAAAATTATATAATTTTTTTTATTTTAATTCAAATTCACAGCCATCTCCACAAGCCTCGCCAGCAGCGTCTAGCGCTTCTTGTATAGAGCCTCCTGCTAATAAAGTATCATAGTATGCTTGAAAACCTGCTGCAACTGCTGCCTCTTCTATTCCTTGTTGTATTGCTCTTTGTATTTCATCGTCAATATGTTTAGCTAGCTCATCTTCTAAAGCTTGAGCAATAGCTTCGCCTGTAGCAGCTTCAATTGCATCAATTACACCTTGGGACATAGCTTGACCAATTGATTGAGCAATAGCTTCTTGTACACTTTCACTAATTGCAGATTCAATTCCTTCTTGAATAGCTTTGTCGGCTTCTTCACCAATCTTCTTATTAACAATTTGTTCAATTTGTTCTTCCGTAATATCATACTCTGCAGCTAATTCTTTTTTAACTTTACGAACCGCTCTATCAATTTTCATATTAAAAAATTCCATATTTAGAGCTATGGCAGTTCTACCTCTTAACTTAATATAAAAATGAAATGGCTGAAAATTTGATGTTAAAACTTGATAGAAATAAGCTTTGTGTTTGTTAACAAACCTACCTTCATAATGTAAAATTTTTGTTCCTTCTATAAACAATTCGAGTTTGTGTGCCTCTTTATCCCATACAGCTTTCTTCTTTCCCCAATTGCCTTCGAGAAAATCTTTTAATTCTTTAACTTGTCTTTGAATGTCTTCCTCGGCAGTCGGAGGAGAATACTCAGTTTTTTTAATTTCAATAACACTTTCTCCATTATTATAATATTTATGTTTAAAATTATCTGAAATCCGAAGTAATGTTTTATTATCAGATATTCTAACTACTTTGATACCACCAGGCCTATATGTAACTATTTTATAATTTTTAAAAACTATTTCAGCCTTTTCCCAACCTCTTTTACCAGGGTCTTTCTTAATATTAAGACTAAAAGTTGGCAAGTCTGGAGCATCGTATTCTAAAATATTTGTACCTGCCTCTTCTTTATCTTCTAAAAATTTTTTTGTTTTTAAATATTCTTCTTCACTTAAAACTCCATCTTTAAAAAGTTTTTCAATTATCTTTAATTGATCTTGTAAAACTCCCGAGACATTTGCAGTTTTGGTATTACTATTTTTACTTTGTTCAATTAATTTTTCAATTTCAGATCTTTTTGTGATCAATCTTTCTTTAGTGCTTTCATAGCTTGCTTTATCTAAAACTTCATTGTTATATAAATTTTCAACTGAAATTAATTGGTCTTTAATTTTTTTTAATTTATCTTGGTTTGTCTCGGCATATACATTTGTTGAAGAATACAACAAAATTAACAATATAAAATAAATTGCTACCTTCATTAGAATAAACTCTTTTATTTAATAAAATATAGCATAAAGTTGTTTAATTTTTTTCATATTTCTTTAATGACTGTAAAACCATTGTTTTCAAGCATAATTAAATATGTAAAATTAGATATATTTAGAATATTCTACTTAATGTTGAATTTAATTTTTTTGTTCTATGAAATTTATATATAAAATTAATTTTTTTTTTATTTTATTTTTTTTTCTATTTATTACTTTTTTAAGTAATTCAAATGCAAACAACTTCAATCAAGATATTAATAAAGTAAGAGCTGAAATTAATAGAGATAATTTAAGTAAAGCAATAGAGCTACTCGGAAATATTACGGTATCCTCTTCATTAGAAAAAGACCAAATCAATATTCTCTTTGGTGATATATATCTAAAAATTAACAAACTTCAAAAAGCTGAGGAATTTTATGAAAAATCTTTCATGACTACAAGTGAAAGAATTGAGTCCCTTTCTTTTATTGGATTAGCTGAAGTTAAATTAAGACAAGGAAATTTATCAGAAGCAATATCCTATGCTGAAAAAGCTATAGCAATAAACTCTGATTTTATTAGACCAAAAATTCTTTTAGCAAACGCAAAAACTAGATTAGGCGAAATAGATGAGGCCTTAGATATTTTGAAAAAACTATATTCTAATCAAAAAGATAGCGCCGAAGTTAACCTTGCAATTGCTGGTTATTATTCATCATTCGAAGATGTAAATTCAGCAATTGAAATTTTGGAAATATATTTAAAAGAAGATCCCACAAATATTAAAGTTATGAATGAGTTGGGAAATTTATATTGGAAGTCCGGAAATAAAGAAAAAGCATTAGAATTTAAATCAAAAGTTTTAAAACATTATGAATTTAATAAAAATAAATACCAAGCAAAAAAGATCAAGAAATGGATTTTAACCATAGATCCAAACTATTTTAAAAAAAAACAAACAAAAGGTATAAAACCTAAAAAAAGTAAAGAATATGAAGACAAAGAAATAGACGATTATGAAGAAAATAAAATTACTCCTCAATATGAAACAATTGAATTTGAACCATGTGAAAAATGTAATTATGGAACCGGCACTGGTTTTATAATAGGAAATGGAAAATATGTTATTACAAACCATCATGTAATTAATAATGCTAAAAATATTGCAGTAAGAAATGGAATTGGGAAGGTAAGTTATGCTAAAGTTTTAGAAATATCCGAGAAGTATGATTTAGCATTACTAGAATTAGAAAAGCCTTATGAAAAAAAATATTCTATTGACAGCAGGTATTTTGTGAGTCCAAGAACAGGCGAAGATGTTGTTGCTATTGGTTTTCCAGGAATTGGAATTGATTATAGTCAAGAAGCAGAACTTCCTATTATTACTGAAGGAATTATTAGTAAAGTTTTTAAAAAAGGAGAATATAAAGGGAAATTTATGACCACAATTGCTATTAATTCTGGAAATAGTGGTGGTCCAATATTTAATTTAAAAGCACAATTAGTTGGAGTGGCCTACGCAACCACAGGCATGACAGAACAAGAAATTAAAGATTTATCAAAGGGCAAACAAACAACTAGCTTTGGTTTAGGAATTGGGTCAGATAAAATAAAAGAAGTTTTTGGATATACTGAAGGCAGTCAAATAAAAGAAGCCAAATATAGTAAAGAAAAAATTTATCAAAAAACATTACCAAGTGTAGTAATTGTAGCTGTCCAATTTAACCAATGATAAGAATTTTATTATTATTAGGATTTATTTTTTTTTCCACATCAGCATCAGCTAAAATAGTTACAGCTAAATATAAATCTATGCACGATGGAAGAATATCTACAAACGAAGGATGTGAACTTGCAAGAAATAGAGCTAAGCTTAAAGCTCTAAGGAAAGGAGGTGCACAAACTATAACAACAGAAGAATTTGAAAAATGTTCTGAAATTGATGGAAGGTTTAATTGTGAAAGAAACCAATTTTTTTTGAGTTCATTTAATGCAGATATTACCGAAATATCAGAAATAGGAAAACCAAAAAAAACCTCAAAAGAATTAGATGGTGATGTAATTTATTACTGTGAGGTAACAATTAAAGCTAACGTAAAACCTATAAAACAAATTAAAGATCCAAGTTTTGATTTTAGTGTAAAATTAAATCAACAAAATTTTAGAGATAATGACAATTTGTTTATGGAGATTGCATTAACAAAGCCTATGTTTTTAACAATTTTTCAGGTATTGCCTTATGAAAAGGGTGGTAACCAGGTTTTTAAAATTTTTCCTAACGAAATGGAGAAAAGTAATTATATAGAAAGTGATAAAATAAAACTCCCAAATAATGCAAAATATCAGGTTTATTTTCCTAAAAATATTAAAGAAAAAAGTGTTGATGAATATTTGTTTTTTCTGGCATCAGAAGAAAAAATTGAATGGCTTCCTAATTATAATACAGTTGAAGAGTTAAAAGATGCATTTATCAACTCAAGAAAAAGAGTGAAAACGAAATATAAACAATATACAATAATCAAATAAATAATTACAAAATGTCTATAGTAAAAAATATTTTTTTCGGTTTTTTATTGACCTTGGTCATTATTCTAAGTTATTCATCCCCAGCTTTTGCAGATTCAAAAAAACAGAAGGAATTAAAAATTATTGCTGAATTAAAACAAAGTATCGAAGATCTTGGAGAAACTCCAACTAAAAGAATAACAGGCAAACACAATCTTCGAAAAGATTATATTGCTGCTCTTGAAGAACAGTTGAAAAAATTAAAAAAATTAAAAAAAATAGATGAGAAGAAGCAAGCATTAATGGACGATTTAATTAATCAGATAAAAGAATTAGATCCAGATGCAAAAATAAATATTGAAATAAGTTCAGATCCGCTTGAAAAAGATAAAGATATTATTGCTCTTAAGAAACAGTTAGATGAAATTACAAAAATAAATAAAAAGAACAAAGAAGAAGCAGCAGCAACAGCAAAAAAGGAAGCCGATGCAAAAGCCAAAGAAGAAGAAAAAAAGAAAAAACGTGATGAAATAATTTTACAAGTTAAAAAAGAAATTTATTTCCTTGGAGGAACTCCAATTTTAGAATTTGAAGTTGAATCGGAAGATGAATATGTATCTGCATTAAGACAGCAAATTGAAAAACTTAAAGAAGAAAAAGATGCTGAAGAAAAAAGAATTGCCGAGTCTATACCAGATTGGTTTATTATACCTCCTGGAGGATCTGAAACTTTATTTTATATAAGAGGAACTGCTATCTCAGACAATCTTCAATATTCACTAGATTTTGCAACAAATGCTGCTCTAAGAGAGTTAAGCAAACGATTAGATAGTCAGCTTTCTTCTAAAGTAAAAGAAATTTTTGCTCAAAAAGGAATGGGAGAAGAGCAATCTTCAAAAATTGAGATTGAAGCTATCTCTACAACAGTTGCTAAAGAAGTTAATGTTTCTGATTTTAAAGTTGTCGAGACTAAAATAGTCAACCTAGATGGTGGGAGTTACAGAGCTTTTGTATTATTAGAATACCCAGTTGTAAAAGCATATAAAACATTTGTTGAAGAAATTGAAGAGAGTCCCGAATTAAAAGGAAGATTAACCAAAATTAAGAATACAGATGTTTTTAAAGATCTTAAAAATTCCATAGAAGAGTATTCAGGATCCTAAAATTTATAAATTGTATTTTTTTATTTTGACAATAAAGTTTTTTTAGCTTTTTCAAATTCCTCTTCAGTCAAAGCCCCAGTATCATATAATTCTTTTAGAGTTTTTAAATTATCAAGAAGCTCAGTTGCTTCATCTGAAACAGTTTCTGTATTTTGAGTTTTAGTTACTTTTCTTGATTGCTGGAAACTAAAACCAAGTTCATTTAATTTGGCAAATATTTTTTGTTCACTCCATCTGCTATTAAATTTAGATTGTTTCCCTCTTCCCGGGTTAATTCCATTATTCCAAGTTATAATTCTTTCTTTGGCGAAAATTTTACACTCCATGTTATAATATGACTCGCACTCATCACCAAATTTTTCTATGTGTTGTCTACCTCTACACATATCAGCCACGCCAAAAGTTATAATACCTTGCCTGCTTACGATGTAAATTTCATTATCCCACGTTCTTTCACAACTATTTCCATCAGTTGTCCACCAGTATGAATTGTTACCATCTTCAGTTACCCAAAAAGTTACCGGTTTATCTCCCATTTTTCCTTTTAGAGTTTTTTTTACGTAATCCGAAAAATTTTTAGCAACTTCATTTGATATTTTTAAAGGGCCAGATCCATCATAATATGATTTAATCCCAGATTCTGAATTGTTAAAATAAAATATAAATAAAACAGAAAGTAACAAAATTTTTTTCATAATCTAAAATCTAACATATTATTTTTTCAACACCAGTATTTAGATAATTAAAGTTTTATTATTTTGAAAATGTATCATTATATTGATTTGATACTCTAACAAAAGTTGTACATTTGCTTAGTTGTTTTAAAGAAGGTGCACCTACATAAGTGCAGCTACTTCTTACACCCCCAAGTATGTTTAAAATCGTATCCTTTATTTTACCTCTATAATTTAATCTTACAGTTCTTCCTTCGCTACTTCTATAATCAGCTAATCCACCATAATGTTTTTTGTTAGCTATGTCTGAACTAGATCCATAAAATTCAATATATTTTTTTCCGTTTGACTTAACTAGTTTTCCTTTACCTTCATCATGACCTGCAAACATTCCACCCAGCATTACAAAATCAGCTCCACCTCCAAATGCTTTAGCAATGTCCCCTGGGCATGTACACCCCCCATCAGCAATAATATGTGCACCTAATCCATGAGCAGCATCTGCACATTCAATCACAGCACTTAATTGAGGATATCCAACACCAGTTTGAATTCTTGTTGTGCAAACACTTCCTGGTCCTATACCAACTTTTACAATATCTGCACCAGAAAGAATTAACTCTTGTGTCATATCTGCTGTAACTACATTTCCAGCAATAATAGTTTTAGTTGGGTATTTATCTCGAACTGATTTTAAAAATTTGCTAAAATGCTCTGAGTATCCATTAGCAACATCAATACATATAGTTTTTATAAAATTAAATTCTTTGAGCACATCATTTAAATTTTCAAAATCTTCTTTTTTAATTCCAACACTTAAAGCCAAGTGAGGAAATATTTTTTTAATATTTTTACATTTTTTTAATTTTTTAACATCATGTTGCTTGGTTAAGCATGTCATCATTTCAAAATTAGACAAGTTTTCAGCAATATCTAATTCTCCAACACCATCCATGTTTGCTGCCATTATCGGTATTCCTGACCATTCATTTTTACTGTATTTAAATCTATATGTTCTTTTTAAGTTTACATCTTTTCGGCTTGATAAAGTGCTTCGCTTAGGTCTAAGCAAAACATCTGAATAGTCTAATTTTATATCTTCTTCAATTCTCACAACAGAAGGAAGATATTAATAATAAACCTAATTTCAATTTAATTAATTGCTTGTGGATAAGTCTAAAAATGGTTTAATGACCTGGAAATTCCATAAGGTTTTCAACTTTGTAACCATTTTTTAATAAATTATTACAACCATTAAGATCAAATAAGTTTATAACAAAAATAAAACCGGCCACATTTCCTTTGGAAATTTCAATTAATTTTGCTGCTGCTTCAGCAGTACCGCCAGTAGCTATCAAATCATCTATTAATAAAACTGAGTCATTTTCATTTATAGAATCTTTATGTATTTCCATTGTTGCTTTTCCATACTCTAACTCAAATTCAATTGAATGTGTTTCTGAAGGCAATTTATTTTTTTTTCTTAAAAGTATGAAAGGTTTTTTTAATAAATAAGAAACAGCTGAAGCAAAAACAAAACCTCTCGACTCTATAGCTGCAATTTTATCAAATTCAAATTTTTTGCTTCTTTCAACTATTTCATCAATACATTTGGCAAAAGCTTTTTCATTTTTGATTAGAGTAGTAATATCTCTAAATAATATACCTTTTTTTGGATAATCTTTTATTGATCTAATATAGTCTTTTAAGTTCATTTTTATAATTAATAATATAAAATCTTAGATATTTTTTTATATATGACAAACAGTAAATTAGCAATCATAGGTGGTAGCGGTCTCTACGATGTTGAAGAGTTTAAAGAAAGAGAATTTATTAAACTAAATACACCGTGGGGAAAGCCTTCTGATGATATATTAAAAACAAATTATCATAATAAAGAGGTATTTTTCTTACCAAGACATGGAAGGGGACATTTCATTTCTCCCACAAAAATTAATTTTAGAGCAAACATAGATGCTTTAAAGCAACTAGGAGTAACAGACATTGTATCTGTTTCTGCTGTTGGATCTTTAAAAGAAGATTTACCTCCTGGAAAATTTGTAATAGTTGATCAATTTATAGATAGAACTTTTTCAAGAAATAAAACTTTTTTTGATGATGAAATAGTAGCTCACGTTTCTATGGCTCATCCCACATCCAATGGGTTAATGAATGCTTGTGAAGAAGCAATAAAAAAAGAAAATATAGAATATCAAAGAGGTGGAACTTATGTTGTTATGGAAGGACCACAATTTTCAACCTTAGCAGAGTCTAATTTGTACAGATCATGGAAAGCAGATGTAATTGGCATGACTAATATGCCCGAAGCTAAATTAGCAAGAGAAGCAGAAATAAGATATGCGTCAGTTTCAATGGTAACTGATTATGATTGTTGGCACCCAGACCATGAAAATGTTGATGTTCAGCAAGTAATAAAAGTTCTTTTAGGAAATGCGGCCAAAGCAAAAAATATGATTAAAAATTTAATAGAAAATTTTGAAAAACATATAGATCTAAAAGATCCCACAAACAATTGTTTAGACGTTGCTATAATTACTGCTCCAGAAAAAAGAACACAAAAAACCAAAGATAAATTAAAAACAGTTGCAGGAAGAGTGTTAAATAAATGAAAATAGAAGGAAAAGAATATCGTACAATCTGGTTTGAAAATAATGTTGTAAAAATTATTGATCAAACAAAACTACCACATCAATTTATAATTAAAGATCTTAAAACAGTAAAAGATGCGATTAATTCTATTAAAATAATGGAGGTTAGAGGAGCTCCTTTAATAGGTGCTACCGCTGCTTATGGATTAGTTTTAGCCATTATAGAAAATAATGATCAATCTTTTTTAAAAAAATCTGCAGAAGATTTGATTAATTCAAGACCAACCGCAATAAATTTGAAGTGGGCAGTAGATAGAATGATAAATAAATTATCAGGTGTTAATAGTGATAAAATTTTAGAAATAGCATTAAATGAAGCAAAAGAAATTTGCGTAGAAGATATTAAATTCTGTGAAAATATTGGATTGAATGGTCTTAAAATAATTGAGGAAATTTATAATAAAAAAAAAGATACAGTAAATATTTTAACTCATTGTAATGCTGGTTGGCTTGCAACAATTAATTGGGGGACTGCAACTTCTCCAATTTATCATGCACATAAAAAAGGAATACCAGTTCATGTGTGGGCTGACGAAACAAGACCAAGAAATCAAGGTGCAAATTTAACTTCTTACGAATTAAATGAAGAGAATATACCTAATACTATTATTGCAGATAATACTGGAGGCATATTAATGCAAAGAGGTCAGGTTGATATGTGTATTGTTGGGACAGATAGAACGTTAGCTAATGGTGATGTTTGTAATAAAATTGGAACATATTTAAAAGCATTAGCAGCAAAAGATAACAATGTTCCTTTTTATGTTGCATTACCAAGCTCAACAATTGATTGGAACATTAAAGATTATCAAGATATTCCAATTGAAGAAAGAAATTCAGAGGAATTATCACACATAGAAGGATTAGATGAAAATAATAATATTAAAAAAATTCAAATTTATCCAAAAAAAAGTAAAGCAATGAATTTAGCTTTTGATGTAACTCCTGCAAAATATGTTACCGGATTAATTACTGAAAAGGGGATATGTGAAGCATCAGAAATTGGACTAAAGAAATTATTTAAATAAAAATAATTTACCTTAAAGAAGCAGCAATATTTCCACCATCAACAGTTAAAACTGCTCCAGTTGTTTTCTTTGAAACTGCTAAATGAAAAAATGCTTTAGCAACATCTTCTGCTTTGACTTCGTTTAAAAGCAAGTTACCTTTCATATATTCATCAGCAGAAACTTCCCTAGCTTTTGCTCTTGATTTAATCATACCATCATTTAACAAACCGCTTCTTATTCTATCTGCATTTACTCCATTAGATCTTATTCCAAGTGAACCATAATCAACGGCATATTGTTTGCACAAACTTAATAATGCTGTTTTTGGAAGACCATAGGGGCCAAAATTTTTTCCAGGATTTACCGACTGTTTTGAAATATTAAACAATAAACATCCTTGAGTATTTTGTTTTTTCATTATTTTAATAGTTTCAGATGCACAATTTTGATGTGAAAAAAAATTATCTTCAAAACTTTCTCTTAAAGTTTGATCATCTACTTCAGCTATTGAACCACCAATTGCAGTTCCGGCATTTGAAATTAGAATATCAATCCCACCATATTGCTCAGTAATTATTTTAAAAGCTTTTTTAACACTATTTTTATTTCTTACATCACAATGTAAACAAAGATCTTTAATTTTTGGCTGCATTTCTTTTACTTTAGTTGCATTGTAATCAAGCAAAACTAATTCAGCTCCATAACTTTTAAAAAGTTTGTAAGTTGCTGATCCAATTGCTCCAAAACCTCCGGTAATTACAACAACATTTCCTTGAAGAATTTTTTTAGCTTTTTTAATTTTAGCTTGTTCTAATGACCAATATTCAACATCAAATAAATCTTTTTCTGTAATAAATTTATATTTAGTAGTTTCTTCAACAGAAGAAATTACTCTAGCATTAGTCTCGGTTAAATCTCCTGCAATCTTGGAAGCATTTAAACTGTCACCAACACTAAATAATCCTACATTTTGAACCAAAATTACTCTTGGTGAAGTATCAAGCATTGTCTTTTTACCTTTTACTTTTTTTTTATTATTATTGAAATATTTAATATATTTTTTTCTATAATCTTGAAAATTTTTCACAGCTAATTTTTTAAAATCCTCAATACTTGAATTTCGCTTTGGAGTAATAACCAATGGAAAAGGCTTTACTCTAATTACATGATCTGGAGTAGCAGTTCCGATAGATGAATATCTTTTTACTTCTTTACCATTAATAAAATAATTTAAAGTTTTATTAGACCTATAGTTAAGAATAAATTTTTGATCTTTAGTTTCAGATAATAATCCTCTCAAAATGGGAGCAATTTCGTTTGGTTTAAATTTAGTATTATATTTTTTTATTTGCTTAATTTTTTTTCGTTTAATTTTTTTTACAGTCTTCTCAGCAATTGATACGTATTTAATCATTAAATCATAAGACTTCTTAGCATCATTATCAAAAGTGAAAATTCCATGATTTAAAAGTATTAAACAATTAATTTTTGTATTTTTTGAATAAACTTCATTAATTTTTTGAGCCAAACCAAAGCCTGGCATAACATAAGGTACAATACTTACCCTTGGTCCAAAAATTTTTTTGCACAAATCTTTTCCGTTTGACCTATTTGTGATATTCATAATTGCATCTGAATGTGTGTGATCGACAAACTTAAAAGGCAAAAAAGCGTGTAGAAATGTTTCTACCGAAGGGTTTGGAGATTTTATATCGATTAAATTTCTTTTTTGATAAGCAACCATATCTTCATCACTTAGGTATTTTTTATTTTTAAGTGATAGCAGAGGTTGTAATTTTACTGCCGGTAAACCTTCAGGTTCAATTTCAGCCATATCCCAGCCACTGCCTTTAACACATAGAACGTCATATTTTTTCCCATCTATATCTTTAACTGATGTTTTTACAGAGGTATTTCCGCCACCATGTAAAACTAGTTGGCTATTTCTTCCTAATAGTCTTGTTGTATATACTCGAAGAGCCATATCTTTAGAATGTCCAAGAGCTTTATACTTTTTTATATATTTATTTGCTTCTGAGTTTGACCAGTTATTTTTCAAAATTACCTTCCTTGTGGATAAAGTTTTACAGTAGTTTTTTATTTGAAAGAAGTAAAAAAATTTGTTTAGCTCCTATTAAAGAAGAATCGAGGAACTAAAAATGGTAAAAAAAGTAGGAGAGCATGTTACTCTAGATATAATTGGTACGAAAAAAGAATATGAACCTTCTTTTTTTGAGGCTTTGGTTCATAAAATAGCAGACAAAGCAAAAGTTACAGTTTTAAATATAGCAAAGTATAAATTTGAACCACAAGGTTTTACCTTAGTAGCTTTATTAGCTGAAAGTCACATAAGTTTTCATACATACCCAGAAAAAGGAATAATAAGTTTTGATTTTTATACTTGCGGAACAATTGCACCATCAGTTGCTTTAGATGTAATAAAAAAAGAAATCGAACATAAAAGAATTATTAAAAAAGAAATAAATAGAGATACAATTTCTTTTTATTATGACAACACAAGTACAAAGGGTTTACAAAAAAATTATTTAGTAAAAGAAGTTCTTGAAGACTTTAAATCAAAAGTGGGACAACATATTGAAATATTAGAATTAGTAGAATATGGAAAATCATTGTTTATAGACGGTGATTTGCAAGTTGCTGAGAGTGACGAACATTTATATAGCGGAACATTTGTAAATTCTGCAATGAAATTAAATAAAAGCAAAGATAGAGCAGCAATTATTGGCGGAGGTGATGGAGGAGTTGCAAGAGAATGTATTGCTAAAGGTTTTGGATTTATTGATTGGTACGAATTAGATCCAGAAGTGGTAGAAGCTTGTAAAAAACATATTGGCTCTATAGGCAAAAATGCAACTGAGAAAAATTCTGTCAAATGTGTTTGGGGAGATGCTTTTGAAAGTATCAAAAAAGTTGAGGATGACAGTTATGATAAAATATTTATTGATTTAAACGACGATCAGTTCTGTATAGATCTTGCAGCAAAAAATATGAACTCACTTGTAAGAATTCTGAAGCCAGATGGAGTTATTACAGCTCAAGTTGGTAGCCAGGACAAAAGACCAAAACAGGTCGAAAATTGGAAGCGTGTATTCAATAAAAACTTTGGAAATGCTACCCTTGATAGAGTTTATATACCCAGTTTTGATAGTTCTTGGAATTTTTATTCCTCTGTAAATCACTAATTTATTCTCTTTTTAATTTCTCGTTTTTGTGAAATACTTAACCTATATTTTTTGGAGGTAATAATGAATATATTTAAAAAAACTATATTAACTATTTTTGCTTCGTTGCTATTAACTACAAACGTTATAGCAGACAAGGTAAAAATAGGAACTGAAGGCGCTTACCCCCCATGGAATTCAAAAGATTCAGCAGGTAATCTTATTGGTTTCGAAGTAGATTTAGCTAATGAACTTTGTAAAATTATGGGACACGAGTGCACAATTGTAGAACAAGATTGGGATGGAATGATCCCAGCTTTATTGATGAGAAAGTTTGATGCAATAATGGCTGGTATGTCTATTACTGCAGAGAGACAAAAAGTAATTACTTTTTCTCAAGGTTATGCAGATGAAGTTGCACAATTAGCTGTAATGAAAGGATCAAGTTTAGAAAGTATGGATACTCCATCAGGAATAAATCTATCTTTAGGTGGTTCTGATGTTAAAAAGGCTTTGAAAACTTTAACAAGTTCTCTTGCAGGAAAAACTGTTTGTGTTCAAACTGCAACAATTCACCAAAACTTTTTGGATTCAGGTGATGTGGGAAGTGTAAAAGTTAGAACTTACAAAACACAGGATGAAGTTAACTTAGACTTAACAGCAGGTAGATGTGATGCAGCTCTTGCAGCAGCAGTTGCTTTTACTGATTATGCAGAAAAATCTGGTGAAGCTGTAGTTTTGGTTGGACCAACTTTTTCAGGTGGTGCTTTTGGTAATGGTGTAGGAGTTGGTATTAGACAAGGTGGCGATGACGCTATTGGTACAAGAGATGCTAAACTTTTAAAAGACTTCAACAAAGCAATTGATAAAGCTAGAAAACAAGGAATTATAAGCAAACTTGCTATTAAACACTTTGGTTTCGACGCTTCTATGTAAAAACTTATATGAAATGGCGGTTATAAATTAATAACCGCCTTTCTTTATGGAACTTCTTTACTTCGGAGACAATGGTTGGGGCGATGAGTTATTTATCGCAACTTTAATGACAGTAGCTGTATCTATAACAGCTATGTTTATTGGGTTTATATTTGCATTAATTTTTACACCTCTGAAATTATCAAAATTCAAATTATTTAATTTTATTGGCAACTTCTACACGACAGTCATTAGAGGTGTTCCTGAATTATTGGTAATTTATTTATTTTTTTTTGGTGGTAGTGGAGCGATTATGTATGTGGCGCAAATATTTGGCTACTATGATTATATAGAAATTAATGCCTTTATTACTGGTGCATTTTCAATAGGAGTTATATCTGGAGCTTATTCAACAGAAGTTTTTAGGGGAGCAATACAGTCAATTGATAAGGGACAATTTGAGGCCAGCAAAGTACTTGGACTCAACAAATATATTTATTTTTTTAAAGTAATTATGCCTCAAATGTTAAGACTAGCATTACCAAATATTAGTAATGTTTGGCAAATTACATTGAAAGACACTTCCTTAATTTCAGTTACAGGATTAGTTGAGATTATGAGACAATCGTATATTGCAGCCGGCTCTACAAGAGAGCCTTTGTTTTTTTATTCTTTTGCAGCAGTTCTATATCTATTTTTAACTTACATAAGTATGAAATTTTTAAATAGATTAGAAAAAAATTATAGTAGAGGGTTTTGATGGATATAGATTTAATGATAACTAGTTTGCCAAAGTTATTAAACGCCACGTTGGTTACTTTAAAATTATTATCAGCTTCTTTATTTTTTGGTTTATTTATAGGTTTATTTTTTGCAATATTGAGAGTTGCCAAAAATAGATTCTTAAATATTTTTTCTTACAGTTTTTCTTATTTATTTAGAGGCACTCCTCTTTTAGTTCAAATTTTTATTATTTATTTTGGCTTAGGACAGATTGACTATTTAAAAACAACTTTTTTATGGTCAATTTTAAAAGAACCATATTGGTGTGCAATAATTGCATTTTCATTGAATACAGGTGCTTATACCTCGGAAATTTTAAGATCTGCTTTTGAAACTATAAAAAAAGGATACATTGAAGCTGGTAAAAGTTTAGGACTAAAATATTCAACTATATTTTATAAAATACACATACCTATTGCTGTAAAACAATCTTTACCCGCTTATGGAAATGAAATTATACTTATGATGAAAGGTACATCTTTAGCTAGCACTGTTACCCTCCTTGATTTAACTGGTGTTGCTAAATATATTATTTCAACCACTTTTAAACCTATAGAAGTATTTATTGTAGCAGGAGGTATATATTTAATTATGACTTTTATTTTTCATAATATTATAAAATATTTAGAAAAAAAATTTAGCTATCAATAGTGACTAGTTTATCTAAAAAAGAAATTGAAAAATATAATAAAAATGGTTTTGTGTCACCTATAGATGTAATTTCAACAGAAGAAGCATACGAAGTAAGAAAAGAAATTGAGTATATAGAAAAAAAATGGCCAAACGAATTAGAAGGTTTAGGGAGAAATTATGTCCATTTAATTTCACCTGTATTTGATAAAATTTGTCATAATTCAAAAATTTTAGATGCTGTAGAAAGCATTATTGGCAAAGATATTCTTATTTGCGGAACAACACTTTTTATTAAAAATGCCTATGAAAGAGGCTATGTAAGTTTTCATCAAGATGCAAAATATATAGGTCTGCAACCACACAATTGGGTGACTGCTTGGATAGCAATAACTGATTCAAATGAAGAAAATGGATGTATGAGAATGTGGTCTGGTACACATAAGGATAAAATTAAATTTCACAATCAGAAATTTGATAAAAATAATTTATTAACAAGAGGTCAGACTGTTGAAAATGTTCCTTTAGAAAAAACTACTCCGGTTATTTTAAAATCTGGTCAAATGTCTTTACATCATCCAACAATAGTTCATGGTTCAGATTTAAATAAAAGTAGTGATAGGAGAATAGGTTTCGTTATTCAAAGTTATATTGGAACTAATGTTGACCAAGTTCTGGGCAAAATGTACGTCCAACTCGCAAGAGGTAAAGATCAATTTAATTTTCATCATCATGTTAAAAGACCAATTAAACTTATGAATAAAGAAAATATTAATTTAAGGAAAAAAGCAAACGATGAGCTAGCAAAAATATTTTACAAAGGAGCAAAAAAAAAAGGAAAATATTGAATTTAATAATTTGTATATTCTTTAATTTCTTTAATTTTAGATCCTGTTAAATTATTTATTTCTAATTTAATTTTAGCTCTTTCGTCATTTAAGAAATGTACATCTCTTGATAATTTAATAAATTTATCACCAAAATCAGAATTTTTTTCACACATTCTTTTTTCATCCTCTATTGACCAAAGTTTTAAATTAATATCTTTTAGTGACTTGAATAATTTGTTTAATTTTTCATCGTTATTGATATTTTTATCCAATTGCTCTTTTAAAATCAGGTATTCGTTATTGATATATTTGAGTTTTTTAGGATCATTAATTTTTTCTTTTTTAATTTCTAAAATTGAAATTTTATCTAAAAGCTCTCCAGATGATACTTCGACTAGAATTTTATTCATAAAACCTTATATTGTGATAAGTTGTTAAAAATATGTCTAATATATTAATTATTAAACATGGTTCTTTAGGAGATATAGCTCAAGCTAGTGGTGCAATTCAAGATATTTTTGAGAATCATAAAGAAGATAAAATACACATTCTAACAACAAAGCCTTATATAGAGGTTTTTAAAAAAAATCCTTTTATAAATAATGTGATTTTAGACAAAAGATTATCAAGATTTAATTTAATTTATTTATATTCCTTAATGAGAACAATAAAAAAATTGAACTTTCAAAAAGTTTACGATCTTCAAAATTCATCTCGTACAAAATTTTACCAAAGGGTTCTGTTCCCAAAATCTAATTTGAACAAATGGTCAAGCTCTGAAACAACCTTGCCAAATGATAAAACAAAAGAGGAATTTGATAAAAGTCCAGTTCTGGATCGTTTTGAACATCAATTAAAAACTTCAGGCCTTAATACAAAAAATACAATGTCTCCAGATTTTTCTTGGTCGTGCTCAGATATTAACAATATTAAAAAAGAATATAATTTGGAAAAATATATTGTTCTATTTCCATTTTGCTCACCACATTTAAGCAATAAAAAATGGCCATATTATAATGAACTAATAGATTTAATAAAAAATAAATTTGGTCACCAGTTCAAAATTATTATTGCTCCAGGACCATCAGAAATAAAAGATTCAAAAACAATAAATGCTACTTGTGTATTAAATAATGGAAAAGCTTTAGATATATCTGAATTGTCTTCTTTAATTAAAGAAAGCTCTTTTGTAATTGCAAATGATACTGGCCCAGCTCATATTGCGGCACATTTAAACGTAAAAGGTCTAACATTATTTGGTTCTCACACAACAGCCCATAAAGTTAGCATTGAAAGAGAAAACTTTAAGCCAATACAAGCTTCCGACTTAAATAAATTAAGTGCAAATAAAGTTTTAGAAAAGTTTGTAGAAAAAATTAATTAAGAATAAATTTTGTCTGCCAAACCGTAACAAAGAATTGCACTTAATACTGTAAGTACGCCTGGAGCGATTATTCCTTCAACTGAAGTTTTTTCATTTGTTCCCAAATTTCCTTTTTGATGAGACCAAATTGCAAAAACAAAGGCAGATGCATTTTGTAAGAAAATTAAATTAAAAAATGCCCATGTATTTTCTAAACCACCAGCTCTGATAAAGCCTACATATATTGCCATTAAAACAGAACCAACAAATATAGAACCAAAAAACCTTGTCATAATTGCTGCACCATCTCCCATACCGTATTGGTCAACAAATGCTTTAGTTGTAAACAAACATCTAAATGCATAAACAGCAAACGCACCAAAATGAACTATAAAAATTATAAAATAGATTATTCCATTAAATTTTTCGATCATAATTTCATCTTATCACAAAATTTTTAAATATTCTTTAACTATATTATCCCATTCAAATTTTGTTACATATTCTTTTGCTTTATTTCCTAATTCTTTATGTGAATTATTTTTTAAAATTAAATCTATACTAGAATAAACCTCATCTAAATTATTTCCATCACATATAATTCCAGTTTCTTTATCCTTAATTGCATCTGAGGCTCCACCATCTTTCCCGCCAATCGATGGAATACCGAATTGAGCAGCCTCTACATATGCTATTCCAAAACCTTCGACTGATTTTTTATGAATAACTGAAGGCATAACAAATAGATTTGATTTAGAAATTAAAGCATTTTTTAAATTTGGAGATATATTTTTTAAAAACAAAACTTGATTATCTAAATTTAGTTCTTTAACTAATTTTTTGATATTTTCTTCTTCCTCTCCTAAGCCTATACAAGTGTATATAATATTTGGGTAAGTTTGTTTTAGATTCCTCAAAGCCATTATTACTTTTTCATGATTTTTTCTTTTATCAAATCTTGAAACTGTAATTAGTCTTGGATTTTTATTTTTAAGTAAATTTTCAGCTTCTTCTAAATTTTTTTTATCAAGTTTTTTTACAGGGTAAACACCAGGATTGATTATCTTAATTTTATTTGAATTTACTCCATTCTCTATAGCTAGGTTTTTTGTGAATTCAGAGTTGGCAATAATATAATCAATATTATTTAAAACATTTAAAACTCTTTTGTTTGATCTACTACCTTTATCATGATTAATTTCTTTAGAATGAATTAAACAAATTTTCTTTTTATTTGATTTTATTAGTTCCAAACTTTTCCAATGATCAGCAATTATACATTCAATTTTTTTATTTTTTTTTATAAATTCGTTAACTAAATAAGCTTTTCTATATTTTCTTATTAATTTCGCTCCCGTAATTCTTTCAATTGAAAATGAAACACTTTCATCAATTTTTTTATGATTTTCTTCATAATCTGCAAAGACTTTAGTCAAATTATATTTTGCAATGGAGTTTGTTAATCCCCACATTAAATTTTGCATACCTCCTACTTCTGGAGGGAAAGATCTTGTGACAACTAAATACATTAATTATTAAACCATTTTATATTACAACCCATACTCGGAATTTGTTCTTTTGGACCGTTTCCAGTTTCTGCAATTTGCTTCATTGCTTTATATAGTTCGCTATCGCCACCGCTAATTGGTTTTAAATCTTTTAACTCTCTTATTCTTCCTCTGTATTGCAGTTCTAAGTTTTTATTATATCCAAAAAAATCTGGAGTACATACAGCTCCATAGTTTTTTGCAATTACTTGAGATTCATCGAAAAGATAGGGAAAACTAAAATTATGATTTTTAGAAAACTTAATCATATTTTCAAAAGAGTCCTCTGGGTAATTTTTTACATCATTTGAACTAATTGCTACAGATTTAATGCCTTTTGATTCTAGTTTTTTACAATCTTGAACAACATCTTCAATTACTGCTTTAACATAAGGACAGTGATTACATATAAACATTACTAAAGTACCATTTTCACCTTTAATATCGTTAAGAGAAACAATTTTGTTATCAGTAGAATTTAATTGGAAACTTTCTGCTTTTCTTCCAAAATCACATATTGGAGTTTTTGTTAATGCCATGATAAGTATTATATAAAGTATGTTTTACGATTTGGAAAATAAAAAACCAAAAAATTCAGGCGAAAATTGGGTAGCACCAAATGCTACTATTATTGGAGACGTTACTTTAGAAAAAAATACAAGTATTTGGTTTAATGCAACCCTAAGAGGAGATATTGAAAATATTCATGTAGGCGAAGGTTCTAATATACAAGATGGAAGTGTTTTACACACGGACCCAGGTTATCCATTAAAGATAGGAAAAAATGTAACTGTGGGACACTTAGTTATGCTTCATGGCTGCACAATCGGAGATAATAGTTTAATTGGAATTGGTGCAGTAATTCTTAACAATGCTAAAATTGGAAATAATTGTGTTATTGGAGCAAAAGCTTTAATAACTGAAAACAAAGAGATTGCAGATAATTCTCTAGTTGTTGGATCACCTGGTAGAGTTATTAGAAAACTTACAGTAGATGAGATTAATGCTGTAAAAGAAAACGCAATACGTTACCAAGAAAACTGGAAAAAATATTCTAAATCTATTTTTTAGTTATATTTAATTTAAATTAATGACTAGACACCCTCATCATTTTAAAATTGCTTTTGCTTTAGCTTTTTCAGCTGGAGCGTGGGGAATTTATTGGTTACCACAAAGGATACTTGTTGAAGGTGGTCTAACAGGTGGATGGGGGACTATCTCTCAGATGATAATAGGATTTTTAATATTATTACCAATAGCTCTTTGGAGATTAATTAAAAAAAAAGAAACTGGTTTTGAGCTACCGGTCACCGGTTTACTAGTTGGTGGTGGTTTTATTTGTTATGCTTTAAGCTTTCTTTTAACCGATGTTGTTCGGGCATTAATATTATTTTATATGACTCCAATTTGGACAACAATATTTGAAATATTATTTTTAAAAAAAAAACCTGGTTTAGAAAGAGTAATTACATTGGGTTTAGCTCTTGGTGGTATATGGATAGTTTTTAGCAAACAAACTATTATACCACTTCCGGAAAATGTTGGAGATTGGTTAGCATTGTTGGGTGGTGTAATATTTGCTGGTGGAATGATAAGGCTTGAAGTTGTTAAAACCGATGGTGTATTTCCAATTATATTTTCATTTTTTTTCTATGGAGCTTTATTTAATATAGTGGCTGGATTTTTTTTAGTTGACTACCTTGGAGAAGTACCAGCTATTGAAGCTTTCATTTCAATGTCTTCTTTTTTATTTGCAATATCTGTTTTTTATTTTATTCCTACAGGAATAATAATACTTTGGGCTCCAAGTAAATTGGGCGCAGGTTTATGTTCAATTCTTTTTCTTGCAGAAATAGTCGTGGGAGTAATTAGTTCGAGTATACTTACTAATGAACCATTTGGCTGGAGAGAGATAGTGGGTAGCTCGATGGTAGTTTTAGGAGGTATTTTAGCAGTAGTACTTGCTCCTAAAAAAGAAAATTTGCTCAATTCTTAATTAAAGAGCAAACTATTAATAGAATAAATTATTAATCCTAAAATTATTATAAAAAAAATAGCAAAAGCAATTTGTTCAGGTATTTTTTTCTTAATTTTAGTTTTGCCTTGTTTGTATTGTCTTATTTGGATTATACCAAATCTCATGACAAACATTCCTAAAATTATAAGAGATAAATAAAAAAAAATTTTTATCATACTTAGGGAACTAGCCAATATTCCTTATTATTATCTAATTCGAATCTAGCTCTTCTATGACCTTTGGCTGCTAAGTAAAGCCACTCAATAGTTTTTATTTTACACTGAACAACTGTAAAGTTTTTATAACCTTTTTCACTTTGTTCCATGGTAAATTCAAAATTATCCAGCTCAGGTTTTAAGCCAGAAGTTGGAGTTTGAGATTCTGTTCCAGGTCCGTTATCAACTAAATAACATTTTCTACTAATATGACCCGTTTTAGACCAAGACTCTTTAGTAGTTTCATTATTATGATTTATAGCGCATTCTACTTTTAGTCTAACTTGGATTTTTTCTTCTTTATCATAAAAAAGCATTGAAGCATTTTTATTACTTTTTAATTTAGATATTTTATCAGATCTAATATCACTGTGAAATTGTAAAACATTATTTGGTTGATCGGACTTTCTAAGTACCACAATTCTTCCATCAAAATCTTTTTGATCTCCACAAACAAATACTGGAATTCTGAATTGAGAACTTCTATTAATCACTGCATCATCAAGCATTGACCATATTTTTTTTTTTATTTCTTTAAAATTTTCGTAGTATGCTGGCTGCATACAAAACTACTTTCTAAATCTCCTAATTAAACTTGAAGTATCCCATCTATTTCCACCCATATTTTGAACTTCAGAATAATATTTATCTATTACTTCAGTTATCGGCAAAGGAGAATTATTTTTTTTAGCCTCTTCAAGTGCAATTTTTAAATCTTTTCTCATCCAATCTACTGCAAAACCAAACTCAAATTCATCGTCAATCATAGTTTTATATCTATTCTCCATTTGCCAAGATTGAGCAGCACCCTTTGATATAACTTCAATCACATCTTCCATATTCAATCCTGCTTTTAAGCCAAAGTTAATACCTTCCGATAATGCTTGAACAAGACCTCCAATACAGATTTGATTAACCATTTTTGCCAATTGTCCTGAACCAGTTTTTCCAATAAGTTTCATTTTTTTGCTATAACAATCTATTTTCTCTTTAGCTTTATCAAAGTCTACTTGATCACCACCAATCATTACTGTTAAAGCACCGTTTTCTGCACCAGCCTGACCACCTGAGACTGGAGCATCTAAAAATCCAAAACCATTTTTTTTTGCGTAGTCATATATTTCTCTAGCAATTGTTGCTGAAGCAGTAGTGTTATCAATATATACAGCGCCTCTTTTAATAGTTTTAAAAATTCCGTTATCTCCAAAAGTAACTTCTCTTAAATCATTATCATTGCCAACACATGTAAAAATATATTCAGCATCTTTTGCGGCTTGAGCAGGAGTTTCAGCTAATTTACCTTTATATTCACTGATCCATTTTTCTGCTTTTGATTTTGTACGATTAAAAACAGTTACATTATGTCCTGCTTTTGATATATAACCAGCCATCGGATAACCCATGACACCAAGACCAATGAAAGCAACATTACAAGTCATATTATATTATGTTTAAAAGTTTAAGTTTAAAAGTAATAATTTTTGGATT
>CACPKA010000012.1 GCA_902634485.1 uncultured Pelagibacteraceae bacterium
GAGCAACACCAGAAAAAATCGTAAAAGCATTTAAACTTATTTTAATGGACAAAAAAGTTAAAGTAATATTGGTAAATATTTTTGCAGGTATAAACAGGTGTGATTGGGTTGCCGAGGGAATAGTTCAGGCTTTAGAAAAAATTGAAATTAAAATGCCATTAGTTATTCGACTTGCTGGAACAAATGTAGAGAAAGGAAATAAAATATTAAAAGATAGTAAAATAAATTATATTGAAGCATCAACATTGGAAGATGCCGCCAATAAAGCTGTTAAGGCTCTTAAAGAAATGGAAAAATAAATAATGTCAATTTTAATTGATAAAAAAACTAAAATAATTGTTCAGGGTTTTACTGGTAAAATAGGAACATTTCACTCTGAAGAAATGATAAAATATGGAACTAATATTGTTGGTGGAGTAACCCCGGGAAAGGGAGGCCAGAAGCATTTGAATTTTCCAGTCTTTAATACTGTAAAAGAAGCAGTAAGAAAGACCGGTGCTACAGCATCAATTTTGTTTGTTCCACCCGCTTTCGCAGCAGATTCAGCAATGGAGGCAGCTGATGCTGGAATAAAAACATGTGTAGCAATTACTGATGGAATACCCTCTCACGACATGATTAGAATAAAAAGATATATGAGAAGATATTCAAGAAATGAAAAAATGACATTAATAGGACCTAATTGTGCAGGAGTAATTAGTCCAGGAAAATCTTTATTAGGCATAATGCCAGGACATATATATAAAGAGGGAAAAGTTGGTATCATAGGTAGATCGGGTACACTTGGATATGAAGCGGCTCAACAATTAAAAAATTTAAACATAGGTATCTCCACAAGTGTTGGAATTGGAGGAGATCCAATAAACGGAAGTTCTTTTAGGGATATAATTGAAAAATTTGAACAAGATAATGAAACTGATGCAGTATTAATGATTGGGGAAATAGGTGGCCCCCAGGAAGTTGCAGCAGGAAAATTTGCAAAAGAAAATATGAAAAAACCAGTTATAGCTTACATAGCAGGATTGACAGCACCAAAAGGAAGAGTAATGGGCCATGCTGGTGCAATTGTATCTGCTTATGGAGAAAGTGCAGTTGAAAAAGTTGAACTCTTAAAAGAAAGTGGAGTTATTATTTCTAAAAACCCTTCAGTTATGGGAGAATCTGTAAAATTAGCTTTAAATAGTAAAACTTAAAATAGAAACAAATAGTTTATAGCAAATGCTAAAAAGAGACCTCTATTACGAAAGAATACCTACAAAGTCTTTAAGGGAAGATGTTAGATATTTGGGAAATATTTTAGGGAGAGTAATAAAGAAACAGGAAGGAGAAAGTTTTTTTAAATTAGTAGAGAGAATTAGATTGCTATCAAAAGCAAACATTAAAAACAAAAATAATAAAAATAGATTTAATAAAATTACTTCAGAAATTCAAAGACTTAAACCAATTAAAATATTTAAATTAGCACGAGCATTTACTCATTTTATGAATTTCATTAATCTTGCAGAGTCCATAGATGCCTCCAGAAAACTAGATGAATTTGAAAATTCTGGCTTGAAAGATAAACATAAGAATATTTTTATTGAGGAAATTTTTGAAAATCTTTTTAAAAATAAAAAAATTAAACCTCAAAAAATTTACAATATTGCAAAAAATCTAAATATCGGAATAGTTCTTACAGCTCATCCAACCGAAGTTAAAAGAAGAACTTTAATACAAAAATATCATAAAATAACTGAGATAATGGATCAAAGAAATCTTTTGAAGGACAAACCATCAAGATTGAAAATTTTAGATAAAAAACTTTATGATGAGTTTACAATAATATGGAATACCGACGATTTAAAAAGGTTCAAACCGACTCCCGCTGAAGAAGCAAGGTGGGGGTTAGCAGTAATCGAAGATAGTCTTTGGGAAACAATTCCAAAAGTTTATAGAAGATTAAATGCTATATTCGTAAAACATATGGGAAAGGGTTTGCCTAAAAATTTTAATCCAATTGAATTTGGATCTTGGATGGGTGGAGATAGAGATGGCAATCCAAATGTAACAGCAGCGATCACTAAAGAAGTAATCCTTTTATCAAGATGGGAGGCAGCGAAACTATACGAAAAAGAATTAACAAAATTAATTAGAGGACTTTCAATGGAAAAATGTTCAAAAAAAATTCTAAAAATTACTGGAAAAACTTTTGAACCTTATAGAGTTTATTTAAGACCATTAAGAGACGAAATGAGAAAGACACATAGATTAATAGAAAGACACTTAGTAGCAAAAAAACCATTAGACAAAAAAAAACTTTTATCTTCTAAAGAGGAAATTCTAAAACCTTTGAGGGTTGTACGAGAGTCATTAGAACAAAACCAAAGTGAAAATATTGCAAGTGGTGATTTGCTTGATTTAATGAGAAGAGCTAAATGTTTTGGAATAAATTTAGCAAAATTAGACATAAGACAAGAGTCATCAAGACATTCGCAGCTATTAAAAGAATATGTAAAGACAAAATATAACTCCAATTATTTAAATTGGGATGAAAATAAAAAAATTAAATATTTGATAAGAGAAATGAAGAAAAATAGAAAAAGCCTTAAAAATTTTAATTTTAAAAATAAAGAAAATAAAGAAGTTTGGTCAACTTTTAAACTTTTAGCTGATGAGCCATCAGAATGTTTAGGCGCTTATGTAATATCAATGACTTCAACAGCTTCAGATGTTTTGGCAGTTTATTTAATGCAAATACATGCAAATATTAAAAATAAACTACGAGTAGTTCCACTATTTGAAACTTTGCAAGATTTAAAAAACGCAAAATCAATTATGGAAAGACTTTTTTCATTAAGTTGGTACAGAAAATTAATTAAAAACAAACAAGAAATTATGATTGGTTATTCGGATTCGAGCAAAGATGCTGGAAAATTATCTGCTAGCTGGCATCAATACAAACTTCAAGAAGAAGTTTTAATTATTGCAAAAAAATATAAAATTGACCTTACTTTTTTCCATGGCAGAGGGGGTTCACATGGAAGGGGTGGTGGACCAATTCAAGCAACGATGAGATCCCAACCTCCAAATTCAGTATATGGTCGTATTAGAATTACTGACCAAGGAGAAATGATCCAACAAAAATATGGTTATGAACCTTTAGCTAAATATAATTTATGTAGCTATATAGGATCTGTAATGCAGGCTACTTTAAATCCACCTCCACATCCTAAAGATAGTTGGAGAAAATTAATAGAAGAAATGACAGAAATTTCTACCTTAGCATATAGAAAAAATATAAATAAGAACTCAGATTTTATAAGATACTTTAAAACTGTTACACCCCACTTAGCTCTTGGAAAATTATCAATAGGCTCACGACCTTCTAAAAGAAAAAATTTAGATAATATTCAAAGCTTAAGAGCAATACCTTGGGTATTTGCATGGACGCAAATAAGATTAATGTTGCCTGCTTGGTTGGGAACCGGCGATGCCTTAAAATATTCATCAGTTAAAAATCACAAAACTATTCTTACAGATATGGAAAAAAATTGGCCATTTTTTAATTCTACAATGGATATTTTAGACATGGTTATTTCAAAAGTTGACCCAGAGATATCAGAGGTTTATGAAAATAGTCTTGCAGATAAAAAGTTAAGAGATGTAGGAGATAAACTTAGAGCTGATTTTGCTATAATTAAAAAATTAAATAGATACATAACTCCACAAGAAATAATTAATCAAAGAAAAAAATTTAGAACAACAGTCCTGGTTAGAAATATTTATTCTGAAGTTTTAAACATACTACAATCTGTAGTTATGAATAAAATATCAAAGAGAAAGTTTAAATCTAATGATAAGAAATATCTTAATGATGCAATGATGACATCAATAGCAGGTATATCTGCAGCAATGAAGAATACCGGTTAAAGAGTAATATTTTTTAAAGTATTCAAATATTCATCAAACTCTTTGGCAAAAGATACTGTGGGTTTTATATTTTTTTTTCTTTGATCAATAGAAGTTTTTTCTAAAAAAAAGAAACCTTTCTCACAAGCTTCGTTGATAATTAAAGCAGATTTTGGTCTTGATGTTTTAAACAATTGTGTCTTTAACTCTTCAACAGATATATTTTTTGATGATTTATAAGCTGCCATTACTATTAACATCATATGATAATGTGAAGGTGACTTTCTAAAAAAGTAGTTACTTGAACGATGGGATTGTTTCATCTGCTCTTCCCAAAAATCTAAAAGTCCTTTAGTTGTTTTTATCATTTAAGCCCTGACTTTTGTTTTCTGTGGATCATAAAAGGGAAAAGCTATCACTTTAGCTGGAATTCTTTTTTGATGTCCATCAATTTTACCTACTTCTACATTTGTTTCTAATTCAGTATAGTTAATATCTATCCTACATAAGGCAATATTTTTACCCAGCGTCGGAGAAATCATTCCACTTGTAATAACTCCTATTTGAGCTTTTCCTACATGTACACAGTCCCCATGGTTTGCTTGCTCTTTACCAATTAATTCCAATCCAACTAACTTTTTTTGCGGTGATGCTTTTCTTTTTATTAAAGCTTCTTTACCAACGAAATTGTCTTCTTTAGTTTTAAGAGCTACAGAAAAACCAATGCCTGCTTCAAAGGGATCTGTTTGGTCGTCAAATTCAAATCCATAAAAAATAAGTCCAGCTTCAATTCTTACCATGTCTAAAGCTTCTAAACCCATTGGTGTTATGCCTAAATCTTTTCCATTTTCCCAAACTTTATCCCAGATTTCAGAAGCATCTTTAGGATGACACCATATTTCAAAGCCTAATTCTCCTGTATAACCAGTTCTAGAGACAATAATTGGTGTTCCCATTTCATTGCCAATTCTACCTATGGAAAATCTAAACCACTGAAGTTCATTTATTGTTGGCTGTGTTGGCGCACTCCAAAAGAATTTTTCTAAAATTTTTCTGCTATTTGGACCTTGAACTGAAATATTATGAATTTGATCAGTAGATGATTTTACCCAGGCATTATAGTTTTTTTTCTTAGCTAGTTCTCTTAACCAAGTTCCACCATATTCTTGTCCGCCAATCCATCTAAAATTTTCTTTTCCAAGACGAAAAATAGTTCCGTCATCTATCATGCAGCCATTTTCGTAGCACATTGCTGAGTAACTTACTTGTCCTATTGAAAGTTTTTTTACATTACGTGTTAAAGCATATTGCATTAAACTTTCAGCATCTGGTCCATTTATTTCAAATTTTCTCAAGGGCGAAAGATCAATCGCTATAGCTTTTTCTCTACAGGAGTTGTATTCCTTAATTGTTCCATATTTTGTATAATTATTTGCTAACCAATACCCATTATAATCAATAAAGTTTCTAGTAAGCTTTGATGTTTTGCTGTGAAATCCTGTTTCTCTGGTTAATTTTGGTTCTGAGTCTGTTTTCATTCTAAATGCTACCGCTTTTGAAAATTCTTTATTTTTATCATAAGTTCTAACAAAGATCTCAGTAGGATTCCACCCATTACAATTATCAATATCGCTAGGACATGCAGTAGTTCCACATGTCAGATCCTTTAAAGCTCTTAATAGAACATAATCTCCAGGTCGAGCATAAGATTCATCACCCATTATTGCATTTTGTCCACCCAGAACAGTGTTAAAAAAAAGGTTTATAGCTGGCCATCCTTTTCTTTTTTCTACTCCATATTTTTCTAATTCTGCGTTTAAATTATCTGAGCAGTTAGCATGACCGAAATATCCAGCGTCTTCATAATATTTTGATGTGCATGCTAAGTTAAAAGTATCGTGTCTTCCAACAGTATCTCTCACAACTTCAAGCATAGGTTCATGATCCATATCAAAAAATTTTGAAAACAAACCAGGTCCAGGATAAAGAGCACCCATGAACGTTCTTGTAGTCAGAGGATCCAAACCTCTTTCAATTCCTTTTTCTAACTTTGCTGTATCAAAAGCTAAAAAATCTGAACATTGTCTTCCGTATGGATTAATTATTTGAATATAATCTCCTTTTTTAATTTCATATGAAGATGCAGTACTACGTTCAATAACAAATTCGTTTAAAGGATCTCTAAGTGGTTCAGGGATAATTTTTTGGTCTTTTATTTTATCTGGATTTGCTCTTTTAACCATAATTGTTATATCCGTAGGAGGATTTTGGTTTTCAATATTCATGGGACCACCTGGTGTTGCAAATATACAAACACAATAATCCTTCGATTTAATTTTTATTTTTTCCTCAGCTTTGCATTCTGGATCAAAAATCAAACTTGATTTAGCTTTATTAATATCTAACTTCTTTTTTTTTAATTGATAAATTATTGTCTGGATGCTTTCTTTTTTTCTAGAGAGAATTTTCTTAATTTCGTTCGCACTACCATTTTCTTTTAAGTTTAATATTGAAGAGTCTGTTGCTCCTTTGTTATTAAAAACTACAATTTCTAATAATTGTTTTCCTTCATTGTTTATAATCTCAATTTCATCATCAGGAGAGATTTCAATTATTGATAAATCATCACCACTAATTAAATATCTTTCAACCCCAGGTGGTAAAATTCTAAGACCAGGTTCTTTTATGTCTAGGCTAGTTAGTTCCATTTTTTATATATAATTTTATACCTATAAAATGATTTATAAAACAATAATTGTAAAGGCTATTACAATAAAACCATTATGGACTTATTACGATTGACTAAGCTTTTAAATAATAACATACTTAATTACTTAATATATTAAGAAAGGGGTAAACAATATGAAGAATAAAAATATGCCAATGATAATTGGTGTCATTGTTCTTGTCGTTATAGGTCTTGTTTTCTTTATGCAAGGTGGAGATAAATCTGCAAAGAAATCAGGTGATAGCGCTGAACCAATAGTAATACCAACTCATAACTGGTCAAGCCAAGTTGTGATGGCTTACGTTATAGGTGGAATTTTTGAAGCAAATGGTAACAACGTTAAGTATGTGCCAGCTGACTCACAAGCAGTTTATGAATCAATTCGTATAGGTGATGTAACAATATCACACGAAGTTTGGGAATCAGCTTTTGGTAAATCATTTACTACAGCTTTAGATAAAGGTGGTTTGCTTGACTGGGGAGATCACGAAGCAAGAACTCTTGAGGATATGGGATATCCTGATTGGGTTGCTGAAAAATGTCCAGGTCTACCAGATTGGACTGCTTTAAAAAATCCTGATTGTGCTGCGAACTTTGTAACACCTGACTCAGATGGAAAAGGAAGAATGTTAGAAGGTCCACAAACATGGCACGGAGATTTAATACCTCAAAGAATTGAAGCTCTAGGCTTAGCAGATCTTTGGTGGGTTAAATTTGCAGGAAGTGCCGATGCACTTTGGGCTGAATTGGAAGCTGCTAAAAAAGAAGATAGAGGAACTATTATCTTTAACTGGACACCAAACTTTACAGATGGTGCTGGTTTTACATTTATAAAATTCCCTCCATATACAGCTGGTTGCAGACCAGAAGATGGTGGTGATGGTAAATGTGGTTCGCCAGATGGTTATTTGAAAAAGGCTGTTAATGCAGACTTTCCAAAAACTCATCCAGGAGCAGCAGATATCTTTAAAAAGATGTCATTCTCAACTGGACAAATTGGTGCAATGGCAGCTTTAGTTGACCTTGACAAAATGACTCACGAAGATGCAGCTAAAAAATGGTTAGCTGATAACGAGTCAGTTTGGAAATCTTGGATGAACTAAATTATAGAGCATAAAAGCTAAAAAATTAAATCTCCCCCAGCATTTGTTGGGGGGGGATTTTTTTTTATAAAATTTAGTGTAAAATGTAAGAATGAAAAAATATCTCTTTATTATAATTTTAAGTTTTTTAATTTCATCTTCTGCTCTAGCTCGTAAAGTAGGATGTAAAGAAGGAAACTGTGAAAATGGTTTTGGCTTGTGGGTTTCTACAGATGGCACAACTTATGAAGGAGAATGGGCTGGAACCAAAAAAAATGGTCAAGGAGTCGAAACTTGGCCAAATGGATATATTTATAAAGGTGAATTTAAAAATAGCGAGTGGAGCGGACAAGGAATTTTAACTTTTCCAAATGGCGCAACTTACAAAGGAGAGTGGGCCAATGGCTTCATGAATGGTGAAGGAACATTTACTTGGTCAGATGGAAAAGTGAAAACAGGCACCTGGGTAAATGGAAAATTAAAAGAATAATAAAAAATGTTACAAAATAGATTTTTAAATAAATTAAAAGGGTTACCAGAACCAATTAGACAAATTGGTGGTCTCTTTGCAATAACAACTTTTATTATTTTATCTTTTGCTATTTTAAATATTTATTGGGGTGGGGGTGATGAACTAATTAGAAAAATGAAATTAGAAGAAGAAAGAATTGAAAAAGAACGAAAAGTAAATGAAGTGATTTCAAGCCTTCCATCAGGTATTCTTGTATTCTTTGATGGTACTGATAATTATAGATTATCTAAAGAACAATACCAAGCAGTTTGCAATATAACTAAACTTATTCCTCAACGCGCTATAATGGCTGCTCATTTTTTAAATTATGAAGCTTATGAGTTATATACTATTAACGGCAATAAAATTGATGATACGTTTGTCAAATGGGATGAAGATAAAAATAAATGTTTTGCTGGTTACACCGTAAGCGGAAGTAATGTTGGAGTAAATAAAACAGTAAATATTAGTGGAGAGGTTTTAAGTTTTTTAAGTACAGGTATTGATACTAGAGTTTATTTTATTAAAAATTTTTAGGGAGGAAAAACAACAATTATATAGATTTTATTTTGACTAAATTTCGTATAACTTGTTAAAAGATTATGTCTGATGCTGTAATTAAGTGTGACTCGGTATACAAAATTTTTGGTACAAATGCCAAAAAGATGCTCCAAGAATCAAATGGAAATGTAGATGCAA
This sequence comes from uncultured Pelagibacteraceae bacterium, assembly GCA_902634485.1. Lineage (GTDB taxonomy): Bacteria > Pseudomonadota > Alphaproteobacteria > Pelagibacterales > Pelagibacteraceae > Pelagibacter. Next base: position 8,909 of record CACPKA010000012.1, read on the forward strand.
AAACATTTCAGAAAAATGGATGCATTGTTGGAGTAAACAACGCTTCTTTTGAAGTTTCAAAAGGAGAAATGTTAGTTGTAATGGGATTGTCTGGTTCAGGTAAATCTACATTGTTAAGATGTATTTCTAGATTAACAGATGCCACAGATGGAAAAATTTATATAGAAGGCCAAGATTTACTTTCATTAAATAATAAAGAACTAATTGAACTTAGAAGAAATAAAATGGGAATGGTTTTTCAAAGTTTTGCTTTGCTGCCACATAAAACAGTTCTAGAAAATATTGCTTTCCCACTTCAAATTAAAGGAATTGAAACTGAGGAGAGTATCAATAAAGCTATGGATATGGTTAAACTTGTTGGTCTTGATGGAAGAGAAAATTATTTTCCAAGAGAACTATCAGGTGGACAACAGCAAAGGGTGGGTATTGCGCGCTCGTTAGCAGTTGAACCTGATATCTGGTTTTTAGACGAACCTTTTTCTGCGCTAGATCCATTGATTAGAAAAGAAATGCAAGATGAGTTTTTGAGACTTCAAGAAAAACTAAAAAAAACAATTATGTTTATTACTCATGATTTTGATGAAGCATTAAAACTTGCAGATCGAATAGCAATTATGAAAGATGGAATAATTGAACAGCTTGATACCCCAGCAAAAATTGTTTTAAATCCAGCAACTGAGTACGTAGAAAAATTTACTGCAGAGGTACCAAGAGAGAAAGTTTTAATAATCGAAGATGTAATGGATAAACCAACTACAAATAATTTGAGCGATATAAAAGTTTCAAAAGATGAAATAATCGAAAATGTCGCTGAAAAGATTTTATCTCAACAAAAATCTGTGGCTGTAATTGATGAAAATAATAAAATTATTGGAACTGTAAATCCCTCAAGAATAATTCATACTGTTTTTGGTGGTAGAAAAAAATAACGACTAAAAAATGGAATTAATAAAAAAATATCCAAAATTATTTCAATGGTTATTTTTGTTGGTCGTATTTTTTGCTTTATGTTTTGCAATTGATGTTCCTGAAACCTATAAATTTATAAGAGGTCAAGCTGAATTCGTTAAAGACCCAAATCAAAGTACATACATACTATTTGGTAAAGAAGTAAGGTATTATGCGTTTGATAATTTCTGGAGACTACCTCCTTTACTTGGATGGTTGCCTATATGGATAAATGACGGTCTGTTTTTCTTACTGAATGAGTGGATGCCAATGGAATTTTGGGATTCGGCTACACAAGAATACAAAACTCGACCTTTAGTTCTGCAAATATCAAGAAACATAACTGCCTTTATGACATTTCTTATTGAATTCATTAGAGAGATTTTATTAGGGGGTGTTGAAACTATTGTGGCATTTACAAGTTGGGATTTTGTAAGTTCATACTCTTGGGCAAAATTACCAGGTTTACCTTGGACAATTGTTGCAGCCGGTGCAGCAATATTGGGTTATAAATTGAGTGGCAAGGGTCTAGCTATATTTGCCGGTTTAGTCATGGTTTATATTTCTGTATTTGGTCAATGGAAACCTTCAATGCAAACACTTTCTTTTATATTGGTAGCAGCACCACTTTCTTTCGCTTTTGGTCTGAGCTTAGGGATTATGGCTTATAAGAGTAAACGTGTTGAAAAAGCTTTATACCCAATACTTCTAGTTATGCAAACTATGCCTCAATATGCAGTTTTAGTTCCTGCAATGGTTTTGTTTGGTATTGGAGATCATGCTGCAGTCATCATAACAATGGTTGTTGCTATTCCACCAATGATCCTATTAACTTTATTAGGCCTTAGAGGAGTGTCTCCAGAGGTTATTGAAGCTGGCAAAATGAGTGGATGCAGTAATTGGCAACTTATGACACAGGTATTAATTCCAACTGCAAGAAGAGATATTTTGATTGGTGTTAACCAAGTCATTATGGTGTGCTTTTCTATGGCTGTTATCTCAGCTTTTATAGGCGCTAAAGGATTAGGGTGGAATTTATTGTTAGCTTTAAATCAACTGAATATTGGATTAGCATTGGAAGCAGGACTATGTATTAGTTTGATTGCAATACTTTTAGATAAAATGTCTTTGGCTTGGGCAAATAAACAAACTGATTATTTTGGTAACCTTACATTTTTTCAACGTTATAAAAATACAATATTTTTTGGTGGAGCTTTATTAATTGGAGTAATACTTGCCTTCATTGGATCTTTTTTCTTTAAAGAAGGTTTTAATTATTTTTATGAGGTTCCACATAACAAAGGAATATCAACAGCAGATTTTTGGAATAAAGGAGTTGACTGGATTTGGGATACTTTTTTCCAAACTTTAAAAATATTTAATACATGGTTAATAACAGAAGTTCTACAACCAATGAGAGCTTTATACTTAAGAATGCCAGCAGTTGCTACATTAGTATTAGTTGTTGGAGCAGGCTATATAATCGGGGGAATTCGATCAGCTTTTACAGTGGGATGCTTAGCATTATTTATAGCTTTAAGTCCATGGTGGGATAGGGCTTTAGTAACAACATACATGGCAACTTTTGGGGTTATTGCATCTTGTATAATTGGATCAGTTGTTGGAACTTTATGTCAACAAAACGAGTATACCACTAAGTTTATGTTGGCAGTCTGTGATATTTTTCAAACATTCCCATCTTTTGTATACTTAATTCCAGTAATGATGCTCTTTGGAGTTACAGACACATCAGTATTAATTGCAGTAATTGTTTATGCAACAATACCTGCCACAAGGTATACTATTGAAGGGTTAAGAAGTGTTCCACCTGCCTTACATGACGCAGCCACAATGTCTGGTGTAACGAAAATACAAAGATTATTCAAAATAGAATTTCCTTTAGCGTTTCCTCACATGATGCTTGGTTTAAATCAAACAATTGTATTTGCTTTGTTTATGGTAATTATAGGAGCATTTATTGGAACAGAAGATTTAGGACAATATATTCTAAAAGCTTTATCTGATAAAGCAGGCGGAGGAAAAGGGCTAGTACTTGGTATTTGTGTAGCGTTTATAGGTCTAATATTTGATAATTTAATTCGAACTTGGGTAGAGAAAAGAAAAAAACATCTAGGTATTAATTAATATTTGTGAAAAAATTTCTTGTCGCCATTGATCAAGGAACAACATCAACAAGAGTAATTTTGTTTGATATTTATGGCGATTTAAAATTTATATCACAGCAAGAATTTAAACAATACTTTCCAAAAAATGGCTGGGTGGAACATAATCCAAATGAAATTTGGCAAACTACATTAAAATCATTAAAGAAAGTTATAAAAAAAGCAAAAGAACTAAATGGAAAAATAATAAGTATTGGAATAACAAATCAGCGAGAAACAACCGTTCTATGGAATAAAAAAAATGGCAAACCAGTTTATAATGCAATCGTTTGGCAAGATAGACGTACACAAAGATATTGCCAGTACTTAAAAAAAAATAATTATGAAAACGATATTAGAAAAAAAACTGGTTTATTCATTGATCCTTATTTTTCAGCAACAAAAATAAAATGGGTATTAGATAATGTAAAAAAATCTAAATTACTTTTAAAATCTAATAATTTATTATTCGGAACCATTGATACTTTTTTAATTTGGAAACTGACAAAAGGAAAAAAACACTTAACTGAAGCAACCAATGCTTCTAGAACAATGTTGTTTAATATAAATATAAATAAGTGGGATAAAAATATTTTAAAAAAATTAAGAATTCCCTATAAAATTCTTCCAGAAGTAAAAAATTCAGCTGATAATTTTGGAACTACAAATAGAAAAGTTATTGGAACAGAAATTCCAATATCAGCTGTACTTGGAGATCAACAAGCCGCTGCAGTAGGTCAAGCATGTTTTGACAAAGGTTCAATAAAAAGCACTTATGGAACTGGAGCGTTTGTTATAATGAATACCGGTTCAAAGAAAATTTTATCAAAAAATAAATTATTAACTACAATTTGTTATAGGATAAATGGAAAAAACACTTATGCATTAGAAGGTTCAATTTTTATAGCTGGAGCAGGAGTGCAATGGCTAAGAGATAAATTGAGATTAATTAATAATGCATATGAAACAGAAAAGATTGCTAAGTCAAAAAAAAATAACGAAGGTCTTTATCTTGTACCTGCATTTAGTGGAATGGGAGCTCCGTACTGGAAACCAGATGCAAGAGGTATTATTACTGGTTTAACTAGAAATAGCGATTGGAAAAGTTTTGTTAGAGCAGTTGTGGAATCTGTTGCATATCAAAGTTACGATTTATTTGAGTCTATGAAAAAAGATGGACTTAATCCTAAAATAGTTAAAGTGGATGGAGGAATGGTAGCAAACAATTGGTTTTCTCAATTTTTATCAGATATTATCAATTTAAAAGTAGTAAGACCCAAAGTTCATGAGACAACTGCGTTGGGAGTTGCTCTCTTAGCGGCATATCAAATCGGAGAATTTAAATCTTTAAAAGAAATTCAAAAAAAATGGAAAAAAGATAGAGTTTTTTCACCAAAACTAAACAAATCAACAAGAAATAATTTATTGCAAGGATGGAAACAAGCTATTAGAAAAACTTTAGCATAATTTTAGGTATGAAAAAAATATTAATTATTGGAGCCGGAGCAATGGGGGCGGCATTTACAGTGCCATGCTTAGATAACAAGCATAAGGTTACTTTAAGTGAGCCTTATAATCTTAAACTTGTTAAAAAAATATCTTTAAAAAAAAAATTTCATCCTTCATTAAAACTTAATTTGTCAAAAAAATTAATTATTAAAAAATTTTCTAGTGAATTATTGCAACAAAAATGGGACTTGATTGTGATAGCAGTAAGTTCAATTGGTATAGATTTAGTTAGGGAAAATTTAAAAAATTTAAAATTTAATAGTCGTATATTAATTTTAACAAAGGGTCTAAAGTTTGATAAAAGTTCAAAAAAAATTATCACAATGTCTGAACAGCTTAATAGAGGAAATAAGAAATTTGATATATCAGTTTTAAAAGGACCTTGCCTCGCTAAAGAGCTAGCAAGAAAAATAAAATCTAGCACTATCATAGCAAATAAAAATATAAAAAAAGCAAAATCGATAGGAAATTTGATCTCAACTAAATACTATAAAATAGAGTATTCAAGCGATGTTAAAGGAGTAGAAATATGTTCTGCAATTAAAAATATCTATTCTATGCTCATTGGAGCTGGTGAAGGATCTAATACTTCTTCTTCAATATTTACTGAGTCTATAAAAGAAATGGTTTATTTAACAAAATTTTTTAAAGGAGAAGAAAATACAGTATATGGTCTAGCAGGTGTTGGAGATTTATATGTAAGTGCAGTGGGAGGAAGAAATAGTAAAATGGGAGAGTTTTTAGGAAAAGGATTTACATTTATAAATGCAAAAAAAAAATTTATGTCAAACGATACTATTGAAGGAGCAGAGTTAGTTTTTGAAATAGGAAAAAAAATTTTAAAAAAAGTTAATCAAAAAAAAATACCTTTAATGGTAGATTTAGTTAAGTCTATTTTAAATAATAAAAAATTAAATATTAGATGGCAAATTAAATAATAATAAGTTTATTTTTTTGGTTGATCTAAAAATACTTTTAATGAGTCATCCATTGCTGACGCCCAAGGAGTATGATGAATTGGTGCGATAGACCCAGTAACAGGAGATGAAAAAGATTTATTTCTATAAGTCATAATATCTTCCATTTTGTGATGTTCCCATTCTTTAAAATGCTTTCTTATTAGTTCGAAATCGATTTTTGGATAGTCAGATAAAGCATGAAGCTCTTTTGTATATTCAGTTTGAAAATCTATCATTTGTTCTGGATTTTCTAAGCTTTCTTCCATTGTTACCCATTTGTTTATATCTTTTTCTACTTCTGAGTCATTTGGAATTTTAATCTTCCCCATTACAACATCTCTTGCAAACCAAGCCTGGCAATCAAACATATTAAATGTATGAAATTGATCCTGCATACCTAAGTAAAGTAATTTGTGATTATTTTGCCATACAACACCTTTATAAAGTTTAGGCGGATACAATCTATTTTTAGTTTTTAATTTTAAATCTTCATTTAAGAAAGGAAAATGATGAAGATAGCCAGAGCACAAAATTATTGCATCAGCTTCTTGCTTATGACCATCTTTGAATATTGCTTTATTTCCTTCTATTCTGTCTAAATAATGTACTTCTTTTACTCCATTAGGCCATTTAAAACCCATTGGGTTATGCCTATAACCTATCGTTACACTTTTTGCACCATACTTATGACACTGAAGAGCTACATCTTCAGCAGAATAACTACTTCCTAAAACAATAACATTTTTACCTCTGAATTCTTCTGCATCTCTAAAATCATGTGAGTGCAATATTCTTCCTGGAAAAGATTTCATTCCAGTGTATTCTGGTATGAATGGAACAGAGAAATGACCAGATGAAATTACAACATAATCAAAATTTTCTTGTGAAAATTTATCGTTTTCCTTGTCATGGGAAGTAATATCAAAATTATTTCCGTTATAGCCTACATTAGTAACATTGTTATTAAATCTTATTTTTTCTTTTAGATTTCCTTTTTTTACTCTACCAATTATATAATCATATAAAACTTCTCTTGGTGGAAATGATGGAATTGGTTTTCCAAAATGTTCATCAAACGAGTAATCAGCAAATTCTAAACACTCTTTAGGTCCGTTTGACCAAAGATATCTATACATACTGTTAGGAACGGGATCACCATATTGATCAGATCCAGTTCTCCAACTGTAATTCCATAATCCTCCCCAATCCTCTTGTTTTTCAAAACAAACTATATCAGGTATTTTTCCACCCTTTTTTTCTGCTTGTTCGAAAGCTCTTAACATGGAAAGACCACAAGGTCCTGTTCCAATAATTGCTACTTTTGTCATTGAGTTTTCCCCATTTAAAAACAAATTTATAAACGTATTTTACTAACAAAAAAGTGAAAATTGCAATAATATTTTATTATGAAAACTAATTGGAATTACCCAACTTCTGTATGGGTAGGGGAAGATAGAATTAAAGATTTACCAGAAGCATGTAAAAATTTGAGTATCTCGAGGCCATTATTTGTAACAGATAAAGATCTTATAAATCTTGATATGACTAAGAAAACTATATTAGAGATTAAAAAAAAATTTAGTAATTTAATTATTTTTTCAAATTTTTCTGGAAATCCTATTGGAGAAAATGTTGAAGATGGAGTTTCGGAATTTAAGAAACATAAATGTGATGGAGTTATAGCTTTTGGAGGAGGGAGTGGTTTAGATGTAGGAAAAGCAATTGCATTTATGTCAGGCCAATCAAGACCCATATGGGATTTTGAAGACATAGGAGATTATTGGAAAAGAGCAGATGAAAAAAATATTGCTCCTATAATAGCGGTTCCAACTACAGCTGGAACAGGATCTGAAACCGGTCGAGCTTCTGCAATAATTGATAAAACAAAAGGTATAAAAAAAATAATTTTCCATCCAAAAATATTACCATCAATTGTGATTTTAGATCCAGTTTTGACAGTTGATCTTTCACCAAGACTTACGGCATCAACAGGAATGGATGCGTTAGCACATAATTTAGAAGCTTTTTGTGCACCAGGTTTCCATCCAATGGCTGATGGAATAGCTTTAGAAGGAATAAGGTTAATAAAAAAATCACTTTTAGTAGCTGTAAAAAATGGAAAAGATCTTAATGCTAGAGCAGATCTATTAGCCGCTGCTAGCATGGGATCTACAGCTTTTCAAAAAGGACTTGGCGCAATACATTCGCTTAGCCATCCTGTTAATGCACAGTTTAATGTTCATCATGGTTTATCTAATGCAATATTTATGCCGTATGTTTTAACCTTTAACAAAAGTGTAATTAGTAATAAGATTCTTTCTATTTGCGACTATTTAAATTTAGATAAAAGTTTTGAAAGTTTTTTAAATTGGATTTTAGATTTAAGAAAAAAATTAAATATCCCACATAAACTGTCAGAAGTAGTGGAAGAAAATAAAATAAATATAGATCAGTTGTCACAAATGGCCCTTGATGATCCTTCAACTGCAACTAATCCTATAAAAATGAAACTTGACGATATGAGGATTTTATATGTACATAGCATTTCTGGGAAATTATTTTATGAAAAAATTTAATATATTAGTTGTTGAAGGAAATCTTGAAAAAGAAAACGTAAATTTCAAAAATTCAGGCATTCCAACGCATGCAGAAAGTTTAAAAGAAAGTCTTTCGTATTATAGCTCAGATTTAAATATAGATGTTTTTAACCCATGCTCAGAACTTAGTTTTGACAAAGTGCTGATTAATATAAAAAAATATGATGGATTAATATGGGGTGGAAGCAGTTTAAATATTTATAATGATTGTATCGAAATACGTAGACAAATTTCTTTCATGAAAGAATGTTTTAAAAATATCAAAAAAATTTTAGCTATATGTTGGGGAATGCAAGTAGCCGTAACAGCTGCGGGTGGAGAAGTAAAAAAATCTAAAAACGGTGCTCATATAGGTATAGCTAGCGATATTGAGATTAACGAAAAAGGATTAAATCACCCACTTTATTTATCAAAAAATAAAAAATTTAATTCACCAGCTTTTAATTTTGATGAAGTTGTTTCACTGCCTAAAAATGCAATCCATTTAGCTTCAAATAAAATTAACAAAATACAAAGTATAAACTTTAAATCTGGGGTTAGCGATGTATGGGGATTACAATATCACCCTGAAATTACTTATCATAAAATGATAACTTTAATTAAATTTAGGAAAGATCGTTTAATAAACGATAGAAAATGTTTTAAAGATGAAAAAGAGATTCAAGATCATATAAGTTTTATTGAAAATGAAATTAAAGTTTCAAAAAAAGAATCAAGAATGCTAGAATTAAAAAATTGGCTTGAATATCTTAAGGTTGCTTAATTAAAATAATCCTTCTATTTCACCTTTTTTATTTAACTTAATCGAATCTGCTGCAGGGACTCGTGGAAGACCAGGCATTGTCATTATTGCTCCACACACAACAACAATAAATTCTGCCCCTGAAGATAACCTTACTTCTCTTATTGGCAATACGTGTCCTGAAGGTGCACCTTTTAGACTAGGGTCGGTTGAAAAACTGTACTGCGTTTTAGCAATACATATTGGAAGATTTCCATAACCTTTTGACTCAAAGTCTTTTAAGTGCTCTCTTGTCTTTGTGTCAGCCACTACTTCACTAGCATGGTAAATTTCTTTTGCGATTGTTTCAATTTTTTTAAATAAAGGCAGCTTATCTTCATATAAAAATTTAAAGTTGTTTTTATTACTGCATATATCAACAACAATCTTCGCAAGATCTTTAGTTCCCTCTCCTCCATCTGACCAGTGTTTACAAATAGATGATTTTACATCTAATGTTTTACAAAAATTAATAACTGCATTAACTTCTTTATCAGTGTCTGTGATAAAGTGGTTAACAGCAACTACAACCGGTAAACCAAATTTTCTAATATTGTCAATATGTCTTTCAAGGTTTACTAATCCTTTATTTAAAGCTTCAACATTTTCACTTTTAAGAGCATCTTTGGCAACACCACCATGCATTTTTAATGCTCTTATAGTAGCAACAATTACCACGCAATCAGGATTCAAATTTGATTTTCTACATTTTATATCTAAAAATTTTTCAGCACCTAAGTCAGCACCAAAACCAGCTTCTGTTACAACATAATCAGCTAATTTTAATCCTGTTTTTGTGGCTATGACAGAGTTACAACCATGAGCAATATTTGCGAACGGGCCACCATGTATTATTGCTGGATTATTTTCTAAAGTTTGCGTCACATTAGGTCTAATTGCATCTTTTAATAGAACGGTCATTGGACCTTGTGCATTTAAATCTTTAGCATAAATTGGTTTTTTATCTCTAGTATAAGCGACCGTAATATTTCCAATTCTATTTTCTAGATCTTTTAGATCATTTGACAAGCAGAAGATTGCCATTATTTCAGAGGCTACAGTAATATCAAAACCATCCTGTCTAGGATATCCATTGGCTACTCCTCCAAGATCTACAACAATTGATCTCAAAGAACGATCATTCATGTCCATAACTCTTTTCCAAACAATTCGTCTGACATCAATATTTAATTTATTACCCCAATAGATGTGATTATCTATTAAAGCAGAAAGAAGATTATGAGCCGATGTTATTGCATGAAAGTCTCCTGTAAAATGTAAATTTATTTGTTCCATAGGAACTACTTGTGCATAACCTCCTCCAGCAGCACCACCTTTCATTCCAAAAGAAGGTCCTAAACTAGGTTCTCGAAGACATACAATTGATTTTTTTCCAATTTTATTTAAACCATCATTTAGACCAACTGATGTTGTCGTTTTTCCTTCACCAGCTGGAGTTGGAGTTATTGCAGTAACTAAAATTAACTTTCCATCTTTTTTATTTTTTAAAGTATCTAGATATTCAGTCTTAATTTTTGCTATATATCTTCCAATTGGACTATATACTTCAGCTTTGTCAGGTACGTTTAGCATATTAAGCACTTCTTGAATGGGCTTCATTTTTGCTTCTCTAGCTATTTCTATATCAGATTTTATTTTGCCCATTTTTGCTTTCTTTATTTAATATTCAAATTCATTTGAAGCTGGATTAATATCTCCTTTTATGGATTTTTTAAAGTTCTAAAAAATATATATAAAAAAAATAAAGAACTATTTATATTAATTACTATAAAATTTGATTATGCAAAAATATTCAGTCTTCAGCCTTATCAAAAATGCTTTTAAGGGACATAAAGATTGGGAAGTTGCCTGGAAAGACCCGACACCTAAATCTGAATATGATGTTATAATTATAGGAGGGGGAGGTCACGGTTTAGCTACAGCATATTATCTTGCTAAAGAACACAATATTACAAAAGTTGCTATTATTGAAAAAGGCTGGATAGGAGGAGGCAACGTTGGAAGAAACACTACTATAATCAGATCAAATTATATGCACGATGAGAATGGATTGTTTAGTGAATTTGGTATGGATTTATGGAGAAACATGAGTCAGGATTTAAATTTTAACGTAATGTTTTCTCCAAGAGGAATAATTAATCTTGCACATTCTGATGCTCAAATGAATGTTTATTCTAGGAGAGGAAACTCAATGCGTTTAAATGGAATTGATGCAGTCCTATTAAATAGAGAAGAGGTCAGAAAAATTATTCCTATGGCAGATTTTTCTGAAAATGTAAGATTTCCAATATTTGGTGGGTTGATGCAACCAAGCGCGGGAACAGCAAGGCATGATGCAGTTGCTTGGGGGTATGCACGTCAAGCTGATTCAATGGGGGTAGATATTATTCAAAATTGTGAAGTTATAGGGTTTGATATTTCAAATGGAAAAATTTTAGGAATAAGAACCTCAAAGGGCAACATAAAAGCAAAAAAAATTGGTCTTTGTGTTGCTGGAAGTACAAATATTTTAGCAGAGAAATTAAATATGGAATTACCCATAGAAACACATCTTTTACAGGCATGCGTGTCAGAACCAATAAAGCCAATATTAGATAATGTAGTAACGTTCGGTGCTGGACATTTTTATTGCAGTCAATCTGATAAAGGTGAAATGGTTATGGGTGGAGATCTTGATGGTTACAACAGTTATGCTCAAAGAGGAAATCTTCCAACATTACAACATGTATTAACCGAAGGAATAGCAATGTTTCCATTTCTTAGTAAATTAAAAATGCTTAGAACATGGGGAGGAATTATGGATATGTCAATGGACGGATCACCTATTATTGATAAAACACATATTGAAGGTTTATATTTAAATTGTGGATGGTGTTATGGGGGATTTAAAGCTACTCCTGCATCTGGATGGACTTTTGCTCACACAATTGCCCAAGACAGACCGCATGAATTAAATGAAGGTTATAGTTTAAATAGATTTAGTACTGGACATTTAATTGATGAAAAAGGTCTTGGAACAAAAACATGGATTTCTTAAATGTTGTATATAAAATGTCCTCATTGTGGATTAAGACCACAAACTGAATTTTCATATGGTGGTGACGCAACAGTTAAAAGACCAGAATTAAATAAGGAAGTTTCTGATCAAGATTGGGATAATTTTGTTTATTTAAGAAAAAGCCCAAGAGGAAAACATTTAGAATTATGGCAACATATTTCTGGATGTAGACAATGGATTAAAGTTGAAAGAGATACATTAACCCACGAAATATTTACAACATTAAAGGCAAACGAAAATATATAAAAATGTCAGAGAATTTTAGATTAAATAAAGGTGGATTAATAAATAGAAATAAAAAAATATCATTTACATTTAATGGAAAAAAATATTTTGGTTATGAAGGTGATACATTAGCTTCTGCATTACTTGCTAACGGGGTTCATTTGGTTGGACGAAGTTTCAAATATCATAGACCTAGAGGATTTTTTGGAGCTGGAGTTGATGAACCGTATGCTATAGTTCAAATGAACAGAAATAATGAAGTTGATCCCAATGTAAGAGCGACAGAACAAGAATTATTTGAAGGTTTAGAAGCAAAAAGTGTTAATTGTTGGCCAAATGTGAATTTTGATATTGGTGCAATAAATAATTTTTTAAATAAATTTTTTCCTGCTGGTTTTTACTACAAAACTTTTATGTGGCCAAAAAGCTTTTGGTATAAAATCTATGAGCCAATAATTAGAAAAGCCGCAGGTTTTGGGGCAGCATCCATTAAACATGATAAAGAAAGATATGAACATAAATACGAATATTGCGATCTTTTAATTGCAGGATCTGGACCTTCTGGTCTAGCAAGTGCTTATGCAGCTGCAAAAAATGGAGCAAAAATAATTTTAGCAGAAGACAAATCTAGATATGGAGGAAGCCTTCTAACTAGCGAAGTAACTATTGGAAATCAAAGTGGGCAAGAATGGGCAGAACAAATAATTTCTGAACTAAAGTCAATGCCAAATGTAATTGTAAAAAATAGATCTCAAGTTTTTGGTTATTACGATCACAATATGCTTGTTATGTCTGAAAGAGTGAGTGACCATTTGCCAAAAACAGATAAATATACTCCAAAACAAAGGCTATGGTATATACGTGCAAAAGAAGTTGTCATTTCTTCAGGATCAATTGAAAGACCTTTAGTTTTTGGAAATAACGATACGCCAGGAGTTATGCTTTCTTCTGCAGCAAAAGAATATTTAAAAGTTTATGGTGTTTTGGTTGGTAAAAAACCAATTATATTTACAAATAATGACAGTGGATATGAAGCTGCAATAGAATTTAAAAAAAATGGAATAGATTCAATTGTATTAGATACAAGAAAAGATGCTAATTCAGAAATCATAAAACAGGCAAAAGAATTAAATATAAATATAAGATTTTCATACGTTGTAGTAGCTGCAAAGGGTTATAAAAAAGTCAATTCTGCAGATATTGCAAAAATTTCAGATGATAAAAAAAATATTAGCAATATTGAAAATATAAAATGCGATTGTATTTGTGTGTCTGGATTTTGGACACCAACAATTCATCTAGCTTCACAGTCAGGAAACAAAACTAAATTTAATGAAGAAATAGATGCTTTTGTTCCAAGTCATTCTAAACAGAAAGAAACAACTTTGGGATCAGCAAACGGTATTTTTACCTTAGAAGAAACTTTAAAAACCTCTTTTGAAAAAGGAAGTGAATTATCAAAAAAAATAACTAATAAAGAAAATAAAGTTTCAATTCCAACTGTTGCAGAAAAAAAATCATCCAAACATGATAAATTTTGGTGTGTGCCTTTACCTCGAGGTAAAAAATATAAAAGATTTTTAGACTTCCAAAATGATGTTGCTGTCTCTGATATACAACTTGCTTTAAGAGAAGGCTATAGATCAATAGAACATGTCAAAAGATATACAACTTTAGGTATGGCAACAGATCAAGGTAAAACAAGTAATCTTAATGGATTGCAATTGGTGTCTGAAGTAGAAAATAAAGTAGTACCTCAAGTAGGTCATACAACTTTTAGACCTCCTTATACACCAGTTTCAATAGGAGCAATTGTTGGAAGAGAAGTAGGAAAGTATTCTAAACCGACAAGAAAATCGCCAATGCATTATTGGCATAAAAAAAACAATGCTGTATTTGTTGATGCAGGTGTTTGGTTACGTCCAAGATATTATAAGCAAGGAAATGAAAATTTATTTGAGGCTTCTAAACGGGAAGCTAAAAATGTAAGGCAAAATGTGGGAGTATGTGATGTTACTACCCTAGGTAAAATTGATATCAAAGGAACAGACTCAGCGGAATTTTTAAATAGAGTTTATACAAATGCCTGGCTTAAACTACCTGTTGGCAAAGCAAGATATGGCGTAATGTTAAGAGAAGATGGAATTGTAATGGATGATGGTACTACGACAAGAATTTCAGAAAACCATTATCACATGACAACTACTACCGCTCAAGCAGCAAACGTTTTATCACATTTAGAGTATTATTTACAGCTGGTATGGCCTGAATTGAATGTAAATGTAGTTTCTAGTACAGAACAATGGGCAGGTGCAGCTATAGCTGGACCAAAGTCTAGGGATGTATTGCAAAAATTATTTCCAAATTTAGATGTTTCAAATGAAGGTTTACCTTTCATGGGATATATGGAAGGAAATTTATTTGGTGTTAATGCAAAAATTTTTAGAATTTCATTTTCTGGCGAACTTGCTTACGAAGTAAACGTTGAGTCAGACCATGGTAACTTCATGTGGGAAAAAATAATGGAGATTGGAAAAGAGTTTAATATTCAACCATATGGAACAGAGGCATTATCAACATTAAGAATTGAAATGGGGCATGTTGCTGGATCTGAATTAGATGGACGTACAATTCCTTATGACAACTCATTAGATGGATTGGTTAGTAAGAAAAAAGATTTTATAGGAAAAAGATCTTTAAGTAAGAAAGCTTATATAGAATCCGACAGACAAAAAGTAGTTGGTGTTGTTCCATTGGACAAAAAAACAAGTATTCCAGAAGGATCATATATAGTTAAAGATGCAAAAGCGAAACTACCGAACCCTAAATTAGGCCATGTATCTGCATCATGCTGGAGTGTTGAATATGACAATCCTTTCTCTCTTGCAATTATTAAAGATGGAAAAAATATGATTGGTCAAAAACTTTTTGCAATGTCTCCTTTAAAAAATAAAATAATTCCTGTTGAAATAGTATCATCCCACTATGTTGATCCTAAAGGAGAAAGAGTAAGATCATGATATCAGTATCGGCTTTAAATCAAGTTTATAAATCAGGTCTTTTTGGAAATTATGAGAATAAAAATGAAAAAAATTTATTAAAAGTTTCCGAAATTAAAAATTTACTTATTGTTCAAATAGTTCAGTATAAAAATTCTACAATTTCATTTGAAAATCTAGAAATTGATAATTTAAAATTAAAAAATGTACCATTAGGTGTAGCAAGCAATCCAGATACGCGAATTTTATGGAATAGCCCAAAAAATTGGCTTTTAGTATCAACCAAAAAAGAATTACTTAAAAATATTATAGAAGTTTTTAAAGAAACTGACTTTGCAGTGACTGATTTGTCTCATTCAAAGGCTATAATTGAATTACAAGGACAAGATGTTAAAGAAGTTTTAAAAAAAGGATGCCCATTTAATTTTAATATTTTAGAAAAAAATAATTCGGTTAATTCTACATTTAATGGTATTGCGTTTACAGTAGATATGCTCGATGATAATCCAAATAAAGTAAGGTTATTTACTCTTAGAAGTTTTGGAGAATCTTTATATCATTCTATAACTGATGCATGTTTAGAATACGGTTACAAGGCTATATAGCAAAAAATGAATATTATTTTACTACTTTATAAAGACCCAACCATGCATTAACATCTTTGCTAGCTATATAATCTGATTTAAAAAATTCTATTTTTTTCCAAAATTTATTATTATTTAACTGCTCAATTTTTTTGTCGAAACCATATTCTTCATAAATACCTTCGTTAATTGTAAAACAGATTAGTCCGTCATTTTTAGTTATTCTAATAAATTCATCTAATGCATGAGGCTTTACATGTCCAAAAGTAAAAGTTCCAATACAAATTACTGCATCAAAAGAATTATCTTTTTCGTCAATAGCTTTATTTAAATCTACTTTTTTTAGACTAGCGTAAAGTTTTTTTGGAACAAGATCTAAAAGTTTTTGAGATAGGTCAGCACCATAAAATTTTGAAAACCCATACTTTTTTAGCTCAACTCCTACCAGTCCTGTTCCACATCCCGCATCGTAAATTTTTACATCTTTTTTATCACAATATTCATTAAAAATTTGAGAACTTTCTTTTGGCCCCGTATAATTCCATTCCTCCATATCTTGATCGTATTTATTTTTAATTCCCCATTCGTCATAGTATTTCATTACTTCATTAGTAGTTTTAAGTTTATAAATTGGGATTTTGTTTCCAACATCTTTTTGAGACATGAGGTAATAATTTCATCTTTAAAAAACAAATCAAGAGTTAAAATATAAAGAAATATTTTAATAAGAAGCCTAAAATGGTCGCCAAATAAGTATTAAATCACTCTTGAGTTGAATAAAATTTTTAAATAAAGTTGTATAAACTAGGCGAGATATGGGAAAATTTTTTTTATTACTATTAAGTATTTTATTATTAAATGCTTGCGCACAATCAACAGCTTTAATAGGTCCGGCAATCACAATAGGTAATACAGGAAACGTGTTGCAAGCAGGATATTCTTATGGAAGCAATGTAGCAATAAAACATACTACAGGAAAAACTCCGGGCGAACACATTACCACTTATGTGGAAGAAAAAAAGGAAGAGAAAAAAATAAGAAAAGAATTAGCTAAATATCTTAAGTCTCATATTGAAAACATGAGAACTAAGCTTTCAAATAAAAATAATTTAAATTAATTCGATTTTGATATGTCTCTTTTTTCCCAAAGAGAGTCTAAGTGATTTATTTTCTTCAAAAAAATTATTTTTTATTAACATTTTATCATCTTCAATTGTAGAATTATTAATCTTTACTCCTTTATTTTTAATAATTCTTCTAATTTCACTTTTTGAATTTTCGAACTTGGACAACAAAATTAATTCTACTATATTTAAATCTTGATCTATTAGTTTTTTTTGTATTTTAAGCACTGGCAATCCAAGACCAGTAGATTTTTCATTAAAAGTTTTTTTAGCAGTTACTTCTGCTATTAATGATTTGTTTTTGCCATGAAGTAATTTTGTACATTCGTTAGCTAATATAATTTTTAATTGATTTACATTTTTATTTTTTATTTCTTCAATTTTATTTATAGTCAGATCGGTATACATTTTTAAGAATCTAATTACATCTCTATCATCTGTATTTCTCCAATATTGCCAGTAATCATATGATGATAATAATTTTTCATCTAGCCAAATTGCACCTTTCTCTGTTTTACCCATCTTAGCACCTGAGGCTAATGTTATAAGAGGAGTAGTTAATCCATAAACTTGTCTACCAGAATATCTCTTAACCAGATCAACTCCATTAACTATATTTCCCCATTGATCAGAACCACCAATTTGCATAACGCAATTTTTAGTATTACTTAATTCAAGAAAATCATATGCTTGTAAAATCATATAATTAAATTCCATATAGCTTAAAGATTGTTCTCTTTCTAAACGTAATTTTACACTATCAAAACTTAACATTTTATTAATAGTAAAATGTTTACCTATTTCTCTTAGAAATTTTATATAATTTAGTTTACTCAACCATTTATAATTATTTACAAATAAAGGTTTCAATTTAGGATTTTTTGTTCTTAAAAAAATATTGAAAACTTTTTTTATATTTTTAATATTTTTTTCTATTTCTTTCTCGGAAAGAATTTTTCTAGTTTCTTCTTTTCCAGAAGGATCCCCAATACGAGTTGTGCCTCCTCCCAACAAAACTATCGGTTGGTGGCCATGTTTTTGTAGTAATCTTAAACACATAATTTGAAGTAAACTTCCAACATGTAAACTAGTAGCAGTACAATCAAAGCCTATATAAGCCCTAATTTTTTTTTTACTCATTAATTTTTCTAACTCTTCTGAATTAGTACATTGATTATAATATTCTCTTTTTTTAAACTCTTTTAGAAATGAATTTTCCATATTTTTTAAAAACAGTGTAGAATCAATATACTTTATTTAAAATAATTAAAAAATATATGAATAAAAACTTTTATAGCCTTGGTTTAATGAGCGGAACTTCAGGAGATGGCATAGATGCTTCACTAGCCATTTCTGACGGCGAAAAGGAATTTGATGTGATTCTTAACGAATATTTTCAATATCCTGATGATATCCAAGAAGAATTTCACAAATTAAAAGAAGAAATCCTTAATTTGCAAGATATTGATAAATACTCAAAAAGTCTTAATGATTTAGAGAGGAAAATTACATTATGCAACTCTTCAGCTATTGAATTTATAAAAAGTAAATTGTTAAAAAAAAATATAAATATTGACCTAATTGGATTTCATGGCCAAACAATTTTACATATTCCGGAAAAAAAATTTTCACTTCAATTGGGAGACGCTAAATTATTATCACAATTAACAAAAACAAGTATTGTTTATAATTTTAGACAAAATGATCTTGAAAATGGAGGGCAAGGCGCTCCTCTTGCTCCAATTTTTCATAAGCTGCTAGTTAATAAAAAAAAAATTCAAACTCCAATAACCATATTGAATTTGGGTGGGATAGCAAATATTACATTTATTGATAAAAATAACAAAATTTCGAGTTCAGATATTGGTCCAGGAAATTGTCTTATTGATAACTGGATTAGATTAAATTCAAAATTAAATTTTGATGAAAAAGGTACCTTGGCAAGATCAGGTAAAATAAATCAAATTATTTTAAATCAATCGTTAGATAATTTTTATGAAAATTATATTAGTAAAAAGAAATCTTTTGATACTAAAGATTTTAATTTATCTTTTACAAGAGGTTTATCTTTAGAAGATGGGGCTGCTACACTAACAGAATTTACAGCAGAAATTTGTTCTAAAAAAATTTCAAATAGTAAAATTTATATTTGTGGAGGGGGTAGAAAGAATAATTACTTAATAGAAAGAATAAAAAAAAAAATTATCAATGACATAGAAACGATCGATATTCTAGGTATAAATGGTGATTTTGTAGAATCCCAAGCATTTGCATATCTTGCTATAAGATCTTATTTAAAACTTCCAATTTCTTTTCCTGAAACTACTGGATGTAGTAAACCATGTACTGGTGGCGCTATAGTAAAAAACTTTTAGAAAAGTGTTGATTCTTTCTTAATATATTTGTCTAAATTTTTTCCTAAATCTTCTTCTGTTTTAGAAAAAAAATGATTAGCTTCGTTTATAGACTGAAAATCTACTTTAATTCCTCTTTGTGAGCTTAATCTTTTGTTTATTTCATTAATATGCTCAACAGGTACCAATTCATCTTTTTTTCCGTAAATCATCAAACCAGAAGTTGGACAAGGAGATAAAAAAGAAAAATCATATACATTTGGTTGAGGTGATACTGCTATAAATCTGTTTACTTCAGGTCTTCTCATTAATAGTTGCATAGCAATTAACGAACCAAATGAAAAACCTGCTATCCAACATTGAGAATTATCAAAATTTTCTCTTTCTAACCAATCAAGAGCTGCGGCTGCATCTGCAAGCTCCCCTTGACCGTTATCAAACTCACCATCACTTTTTCCGACTCCTCTAAAATTCACTCTACATACTGAAAAATCATTTTCCATAAATGTATGAAACATTTGAACAACAACTTTGTTATTCATTGTTCCTCCATATTGTGGATGAGGATGAAGAACTAATGCTATTGGTGAAGTATTTTTTTTACTTTTATAATATTTTGCTTCCAGCCTACCAGCAGGACCTGGAATAAAAATTTCAAAAATTTTATTATCCATAAGCGATATTGATTATTGTTATCAAAAAAAAAATTATATTTTTCTATCAAAATTGAGCGACAAAATGCAAGTTATTTAAATTATATATAATCTTGACTAAATTAGTCAGGTATATATATATGCACATAAATTGCGGAAAATATGAAATTATCAAGTAAAGGAAGATATGCCGTCATGGCATTAGCTGATTTAGCTAAATTTGATACTGAAAGGCCTGTATCACTAAGAGATATATCTTTAAGACAAGGAATATCCTTAGTCTACCTTGAGCAATTATTTTTAAAGCTAAAAAAAAATAATTTAGTTCAAAGCATCAGAGGTAAAAGTGGTGGCTACATATTAAATAAAAATGCTGCAGATATTAAAATTTCAGAAGTATTAATAGCAGTGGATGAAAAAGTAAAAACGGTAGGCTGTGAAAAGCATTCTAAAAAGGGATGTAACGGAAAAAGTGCAAAATGTATTACGCACAATTTATGGGATGAACTAGAGGATCATATTAATAATTTTTTTGAAAAAAAGAAATTGAGTGATCTGATAAACAAAAAAGATAATAGAATTTAAATGAGAGAAAAAGAAATAGATAAATTAAAAGATTACAAATATGGATTTACTACTGATATTGAAAATATCAGAGCACCTAAAGGCCTAAATAAAGAGGTTATTAAATTTATATCACAAGCAAAAAAAGAACCAAAATGGATGCTAGATTGGAGGATGAAAGCTTTTGAAAGATTGAAAAATTTAAAAGAACCAAATTGGCAGAAGCCTAAATATCCAAAAATTGATTACCAAGATATTTATTATTATTCAGCACCAAAAAGCACAAGTGAAAAACCTAAAAGCATTGATGAACTTGATCCTAAACTTTTAGAAACTTATAAAAAACTTGGCATACCACTACAAGAACAGCAAAGATTAAACGGCATCGCTGTGGATGCTGTATTTGATTCTGTTTCTGTAGCTACAACCTTTAAAGATAAACTAAACGAAGTTGGAGTAATTTTTTGTTCAATTTCAGAAGCAATACAAAAACATCCAGAACTTGTAAAAAAATATTTAGGCTCAGTAATTCCTTTAACAGATCATTATTTTGCAACTTTAAATTCAGCTGTTTTCACTGATGGATCTTTTGTTTATATTCCCCCAGGTGTTAAATGTCCGATGGAACTTTCAACATATTTTAGAATTAATGCATCCCAAACGGGACAATTTGAAAGAACATTAATAATTGCCGATAAAGATAGTTATGTAAGTTATCTGGAAGGTTGTACTGCTCCAATGAGAGATGAAAATCAACTTCATGCAGCAAACGTTGAACTTGTTGCTTTAGATAATGCTGAAATTAAATATTCAACTGTTCAAAACTGGTACCCTGGCGATGAGAATGGAAAAGGCGGTATTTATAATTTTGTAACCAAAAGAGGTTTATGTAAAGGAACAAATTCTAAAATTTCTTGGACGCAAGTAGAAACTGGTTCAGCAATAACATGGAAATATCCAAGTTGTGTTTTACAAGGCGACAACTCTATTGGAGAATTTTATTCAATTGCAATTACAAACAACTATCAAAAAGCTGATACTGGAACTAAAATGATACATTTAGGAAAAAATACCAAAAGTAAAATTATTTCAAAAGGAATTAGTGCAGGTTTTTCTGACATGACTTATAGAGGTTTAGTAGATATTTCTTCTAAAGCTAAAAACTCAAGAAATTATACTCAATGTGATTCTTTACTTATGGGTAACAAATGTGGCGCTCACACTGTTCCTTATATTAAAAATAAAAATCCAGAATCTAATATTGCTCATGAAGCTACCACTTCTAAAATAAGTGAAGAACAACTTCATTATTGTCAACAAAGAGGTTTAAATCCTGAAGAAGCTGTTGGATTAATTGTTAATGGCTTCTGTAAAGAAGTTTTACAACAATTACCTATGGAGTTTGCCGTTGAAGCACAAAAACTTGTTGGAATAAGCTTGGAAGGAAGTGTTGGTTAAATGTTAAAAATAAAAAATTTGAAAGCTGATATCAAAAGTAAATCAATTTTAAATAACTTTAATCTTGAAATAAAACCAGGCGAAGTGCATGCAATAATGGGACCAAACGGATCAGGAAAAAGCACTTTATCTAATATTTTATCAGGAAAAAAAGGGTACGATGTTTCAGGGGAAATTTTATTTGAAAATAAAAATCTTTTCGAACTTGAAACTGAAGAAAGGGCACACAAAGGAATATTTTTAGCTTTTCAATATCCTTTAGAAATACCAGGTGTAAATACAAATATTTTTTTAAAAACATCACTTAATGCAATTAGAAAAGCCAGAGGAGAAAAAGAACTTGATGCAATAGAATTTTTAAAATTAGTAAAATTAAAAGCAAAAGAATTAAAATTCGAAGAAGAAAAATTAAATAGACAATTAAATGTAGGATTTTCTGGCGGTGAAAAAAAGAAAAATGAAATATTACAAATGTCTATTTTAAATCCAAAACTTTCAATTTTGGATGAGACTGATTCCGGTTTAGATATTGATGCACTTAGAATTGTTGCAGATGGAGTTAACTCATTAAGAAAAAAAGATAATTCATTTTTAATAATTACACACTACCAAAGATTATTAGATTATATAAAACCTGATTATGTTCATGTATTGATGAATGGAAAAATAATTAAATCTGGTGGTCCAGAACTAGCATTAGAATTAGAAAACAAAGGAT
Organism: uncultured Pelagibacteraceae bacterium; assembly: GCA_902634485.1. GTDB lineage: Bacteria > Pseudomonadota > Alphaproteobacteria > Pelagibacterales > Pelagibacteraceae > Pelagibacter. The sequence goes on from CACPKA010000012.1 coordinate 31,623, forward strand.
ATGAAAATTTTAATTAAATGAAAGAACAATTAAAAGTAGATTTTGAAAAATTACTAGAAAAATCAAATTTTTCTAAAAAGAATGTTGAGATTAAAAGAAAAAATTTCGATAATTTTATCGAAAAAGGTTTTCCCAACAGAAGAGAAGAAAATTGGAAATTTTCTGATCTTAATCAAATAATTTCTAAAAATATTAAAAATTTAAGTTTTTATCACGATTTATCAAAG
>CACPKA010000013.1 GCA_902634485.1 uncultured Pelagibacteraceae bacterium
CTTGAAGGCTTACATTTCAGATTAGTTTCACCAGGAGTAAGCATAGCTGCAAGCATAACACTACTTTTGCACTGACTTGATCCTTTAAGCTCTAAATAATCTATAGGCCTTAGGTAATTAGTACCCTTCAAACCTATGGGTAGAGTATTTTTATTTTTTGGATAAAAGTTTGCACCAAATTTTCTTAATGGATGAATTATTCTTGCCATATCTCTTTTTGAAAGAGATTTATCTCCTACTAATTTAATTTTTTTCGGTGATTTAATTAAAAGAGAGCTTAATAACCTTACACATGTCCCTGAATTATTTGCATTTAATATTAAGTTATTTTTGAAATTATAACTATTTAGACCGTTTCCGAATATTTCACAAAAATTGTTTTTTTTATCCCATTTTACTTTTACACCGAGTTTTTTTAAGCAGCTAATTGTACTTATTACATCCTCAGATTTTAATAAATTATAAGCCCTGGACTTACCTATTGCTTGTGAAGCAAGTAGAGCAAAACGAATACTTAAACTTTTATCTCCGTCAACAGTAATTTTTTTATTAAAGTCTTTTATAGTATTGTTTATTACTATGGGTCTTGGCATTTTTTTCTAATTAAATTTAAATGTATCGCCAAAATACTGACTTCTTGCTGTTACATTATTCATAAGTTGAGAAGGAGTTCCTTGAGCAATAACTTTTCCATTAGAGAGTATTATCGATGAGTCAGCAACAGCTAAAATATCTCTTGCAGCATGATCACATATTATTATTGATATTTTAGGATTTTCAGTTTGTAAATTTACAATTATTTCCTGCAGCATTTTTATTGTAAGTAGATCTAGAGCGGAATAGGGTTCATCGAGCAATAGTATTTGAGGATCTCCAAGCAAAGCTATTGCAATTACACATTTTTTACGTTGTCCTCCAGATAATAATTTAGCTTTAACATCTCTTACTGACTCAAGTTCAAATTTAGATATTAATTTATTAATTTTTTCATTTCTAATTCTGTCATCTTTTACCAAAACTTCACCAACACATTTCAAATTTTCATGTAAAGTTAGTTCTGAAAAATAACCTCCATATTGTGGACAAAAACCTATTTTAAATTTAGTTGTCCTCTCATAGACTGGGTAATCGGTAGCGTTAATACCATTAAAAATAATTGAACCATAAGCAGGTTTTATTAAGCCTGTGATTAAATTGAAAATTGTTGATTTCCCAACACCGTTTGGCCCTAGGAGACCTAGTATTTGACCTTGGTTTACTTTAAAATTGATATCATCTAAAATTTGTCTTTTTCCAAAAGATAAAGAAATTTTTTTAAGTTCAACGATTGCTTTTTGATTCTTAAAAGATTTAATTCTAAATTTTTTTATTACTGCCATTTTTATTTTTTTTCTATAATTTTAATTTTTTCATATTTTTTGTTCATAAACATTTTAGTATTTTTTGTTATTAAATCAATTTCTAATCGATCCGCAGTCATTTGGGTTCCAGGTTTTTTGTAAATAATGTTATTATACATCGAAGCAGTATTATTTAAAAATGATATATCGAGATTTTCACTATTTGCTTTATGAGTTAAGTGAGTTAATTCAACACTTTCAAAAAAGTTTGTTTCATGACTTACTTTATTGTAATTAGCATAATTTGAAACTATTTTAATATATGGAGAATTCTTTAAATAAATAAATGCAATTACATCAGTCATAAGCATCTTATCAGAATTTTTTATATCAACCTCTCCAGTTTTAGATTTAAGTTCATAAAAGTTACCTGATTGATCAGTAAAAGTATATTTTAGATCAGTAATTAAAGTTCCAGTTTCACCATCAATATTTGGCTCGGCAATTTTATTTGTCTTTTCTTTTGTTTCTGAGACTAAGTTTTCTTGTTTATTAAAGTATAAAAAAAATACAGATATAAAAATTCCAAATAAAATTATCAATAATAATATTTGTATTATTATTTTCCTATTCATTTATTGAATATTTTCGAGAACTTTGTGCATATGTAGCACGCCAATTGTTTTTTTTTTATTTTTATCGTGCACAAGCAGGCTAGTTATACGTCTTTTATTCATTAAATTAAGGCATTGCACTGCAAGTGTATCTTTATTTACACTTAATGGATTTTTATTCATTATGTTTTTTACCTTTAAATCGTGCAAATTTTTATATTTTTGGCTTGCTCTTTTAACATCTCCATCTACTATCAAACCACAAGTAAGTTTCTTTGAATTTCTTACAACTAAAAGACCTAATTTTTTTGCCGAAAGTATTTTTAAAGCTTTTTTCATTTTATAGTTTTCAGATACGAATGGAACTTGAACCATTAAATCATGAGAACTCAAAAGTTTTTTTGATAAAGTTCCTCCAGGATGTAGTTTACGGAATACTTTTATTCCATTTTTTTTATATTGCATTACAGCAATTACCAAAGCACTTCCTATTGATGCTTGAGTTATTAAACTACTGCTTGGAACTATTGCTCCTTCACCAGCCTCTTTCACCTCTGGAAGTAAAATTTTAATATTAGCAGCTTTATATAAAGCAGAATTTTTTTTGGAAGTTATTCCTATAAGTGTTAAATTATGTTTTTTAGAATAAGATATAATTGGATTTAATTCAGAAGAAGATCCAGAATTACTAATTAGAATTAATAAATCTTTTTTTGGAAAAGTTGATATTGCACCTAAATCTCCGTGAGCAGCATCAGCAGCAGATTGTAAGGCAAATGAACTAGCCCCTACCGAACTTAAAGATGAAGCAATTAGATTTGCTAAGTGACCAGATTTTCCTACTCCAACTAGCACACATTTTGATTGGCATTCTCCTATTGCTTTTACTGCTTTATTAAATGAGCTTCCTAAATATTTTTTTAATTTTTTTAGACCTAATATTTGTAAATCAACTGTAGTCTTCGCTGTTTTTTGAAATTTATTATTATTCATTCATGACTCCAAACATCTATGTTTTCATAGCCTGCTAAATCTAAATTTACTCTTACTTTTAAGTACTCTATTGCAGCATTATATAAATCCATTCTTTTTTCTCTAACTAATATTTTTTTTAATTCTTCGTATATTTTTATTATATATAAAACATCATTACTTGAATATTTTAATTGTTCTGGATCTAAATCCTTCTTTCCAAAATCTGAAGACTGTTTTGCTTTTGAAATTGAAATACCACAAAACTCTTGTACTAGTGCTTTATACGAATGTTGACTAGAATATCCTCTTGCTAACTTGCTAGCAATTTTTGTGCAGTCAACATTTTTTACATCAATATTTAGAGCCCATTTAATCATTTGGAGATCTTTACGAGCATAGTGAAAAATTTTTTTAATATCTTTATTTGCTAAAAACTTTACTAAATTTGGTGAATTATAATTATCTCTATTCACAAACTGAACAATGTGTACTTGCTTAGAATCAATAGATAATAACTGGATAAGGCAAAGCTTGTCTTTTGGTGGATTTAATCCTGTAAACTCACAATCACATGCGACTACTGGCCCAAAATTTAAATTTGCTGGCAGATCATCTTTATGTAGTTTAATATCAATACTCATTATTAATGTTTATTTATATATATTTGTAGAGATATGAAACCTAAAAAATGTCTAATTTTTGGCGCCTCAGGTTTTATTGGGCGTCATTTAGTAAGAAAGCTTACAAAAAATAATTTTAAAGTAACTGCAGTTACGAGAAATGTTCATCAAAAAGGATATTTGCTAAGAACTCAGGGAAATCCTGGCTATATAGAGGTAGTCGAATGTAATTTGTTTGATAAAGACAAAATATCAAATTTAATAAAGGATGCAGATATTTGTATAAATTTAGTAGGAATTTTATTTCAAAAAAGAAAAGTCGATACATTTGAGAATATTCATGAAAAATTTCCAAATCTACTGTCAATTCTTTGTAAGGAAAATAATGTTAATAAATTTATCCATTTATCAGCTCTTGGAGTTGAAAAAGCCGAAGATAGTTTGTACGCTAAAAGCAAGTTGAATGGTGAATTATCTATAAAAAAAAATTTTAAAAAAGCAAATATTTTAAGACCTTCGGTAGTCTACTCTGTAGATGATAATTTTACCACAAACTTTATGACAATACTTGGCATATCTCCTATTTTTCCATTATACTATAATGGAGACACGCTATTTAGACCTATACATGTTTCAGATTTAACAGAAATTATTTATCAGGTTATTAGTAAAAATATCGAATCTGAAACTATAGAATGTATTGGGCCAGAAGAAATTTCTTTTAAAGAAATTATAAAGAAACTCTTGAGATTGATTGGAAAAAAAAGATTTTTATTTCCAATGCCTTTATTTCTTGCAAAGATTTCAACTTTTTTTTTAGAGCTTTTTCCTAAACCTTTAATAACACAAGACCAGTTAAAATTACTTAAGTATTCAAATATTCCTTCAGGCAAATATAAAACTAACTATGACTTAAATATACCCAGTGTAGCAAATTTTGAAAATGAAGTTAATAAATATGCGTATATGTGGAAAGATGGAGGCCAGTTTTCAAAATTGTATAAAGAAAATTAAAATTAATCTAAATTATTGTCTTTTCGTTTTTTTAGATTAAGTATAATGGAAATAAATTTATTTTTTTTATTAAGCTGATTTTATTTTTTTTTCTATAAACTGCGGAACTTCATCTTCTTTTTCAACAACATCTTCTTTTTTACCTTTTGGCTGAAATATTATCATCAGATGAAGTGGACAATAACTAAATTTTTGTTTTGAGCTACTTACTGTTTTTCTACCACAAAAAGTTGCATTCGGTTGATCAGGATGAACGTCATGCTCCATATATTTGCATGTTTCTTCAGTAAGCTCTTCCAAAGTTAAGTTTCTAGCTGGTTCAAAATCTTTTTCAATTAAAAGGGATCTAAACTTATTTTTTCTTCCTCTCTTTAGAGGTTTATGAAAAATTTCTTTATTTTTTTTTTGGTTTAGAGAACTCTTTTTATCTAAGTCATTTAATTTTGCTGAAAGATTCAATCTATGGGCTTTACCTATTACTGCGTTTCTACTAACACCACCAATTATTTCTGCTATTTGACTAGCTGTGTTTCCTTTGCCCCAAAGTTCTTTTAATTTTTTAACTTTATCTTCTGTCCAGCTCATTATTACTATATATAGTATATTTTATGTTTAATTAACAATATAGAGTACCCATATAAAACCACTAAAAACAAGCATTAATATTGTTTTTTCCACAAAATTAAAAAAAAAGATATGTATATTTATATTATGTCTCAAATAGAAAAAAAGTATCAAATAGGAGTTAGAAAGTTCGGTCTTGTAAATTGGGTTGGTGTTTACAATTTGTACGTTAAAGAAGTTACTAGATTTTTTATAGTATGGGTCCAAACTTTACTTTCCCCAATTATTTCTAGTTTGCTTTTTTTATCAGTTCTTTCTCTTGCAATAGGAAATGATAGAGGAGAAGTTTTAGGATTTCCTTTTATAAGTTTTTTGGCACCCGGCTTAATTGCAATGTCAATTATTCAACAAAGTTTTGCACATTCCTCTTCTTCTTTGATGATTGGAAAAATACAAGGAAATATTATTGATACTTTATTTGCACCTCTATCAGCAGCAGAAGTTACTTTTGCTATAGTTTTAGCAGCTGTAACAAGAAGTATAATTATAACTATTCTTTCTATGATTGTATTTTCATTTATAATAGATATTAAAATATATAGTTTTTTTTATATTACTATTTTTGCTTTCCTAGGATCATTTATACTTGGCTGTTTAGGATTCATAGCAGGTTTATGGTCAGAAAAATTTGATCATATGGCATCGGTAACAAATTTTATTATTACCCCACTATCTTTTTTAAGTGGAGTTTTCTATTCAGTGGATAGACTTCCAATTTTTTTTAAATCTATAAGCCAGATAAATCCCTTTTTTTACATGATTGATGGTTTTAGATTTGGATTTTTAGGTGCTTCAGATGGATCTATAATTTATGGTTTAATTTATTTAATCACTCTTTCCGCTATATTATGGTTTATCTCTTATTATTTATACAAAATAGGTTATAAAATTAAATCTTGAAAAATGAGCTCACTCGCTAAAAATTATAATAGAAGAAAAATTTCATTTAAAAAAGGAAAAGGAAGTTTTTTATATTCCAATAATGGAAAAAGATATTTAGATTTTATTCAAGGGATAGCTGTAAATTCTTTAGGACATTCAAATAAAAATTTAATAAATGCAATTAATAAACAAGCAAAAAAAATCTGGCATGTTTCTAATGCATTTATAATTCCTGAGGGAGAAAAACTTGCTAAAAGATTAACACAAAAAACATTTGCAGATTATGTAATATTTCAAAATAGTGGCACAGAAGCTACTGAAGCGGCAATAAAAGTCGCAAGAAGATATTTTTATTCAATTGGTCAACCAAATAAAAATAGAATTGTTTGTATTAAAAATTCATTTCACGGAAGAACACTTGCAGCGATTTTTGCAAGTGGTTCAAAAAAAATGACAAAAGGGTTTGGTCCAAAAGTTGATGGTTTCGATCATTTTATTTTTGGTGATCATAAATCTCTGAAAAAAGCCATTACAAAAAAAACCGCAGCGATTATGGTTGAACCAATAATGGGAGAGGGCGGTATAAAAGTAATACCTGATTGGTGTCTAAAAGAACTAAGAAAAATATGTAACAAAAAAAAAATTTTGTTAATTTTAGATGAAGTTCAGTGTGGAATTGGAAGATCTGGAAAATTTTTTGCTTTTGAGTATGCAAAAGTAAAACCAGATATAGTACCAATAGCAAAAGGTATTGGTGGAGGATTCCCTCTTGGAGCCGTTTTAATGACAAAAAAAGTAGCTTCTGGGATGACTCCAGGTACTCACGGTTCTACCTTTGGAGGCAACCCACTAGCTATGAGCGTTGGAAATGCTGTTATGGATCAAATATTTAAAAAAGGATTTTTAAAAAATATTCAAAAAATTTCTCAATACTTTCATTCAGAGTTGAAAAATATTCAAAAAGAACATTCAAATATTATTAAAGAAGTAAGAGGCGTGGGACTTTTAATAGGATTACAACTCCATAAAGATCAATCAAAATTTATTCAAAAATTAATGGATAATAATCTTCTTACTATAAGAGCCGCAGAAAATGTAATAAGAATATTGCCACCACTCAATGTTAAAAAAAAAGAAATAGATTTAGCAATTAAAATTATAAGAAAAGTTTGTAAAAAGTATAAGTAGCAATGAAAAATTTTATAAATCTCAAAGATATTCCTGCAAAAGATTTAAGAAAAATTTTAAATGATGCAAAAAGAAGAAAAATTAAAAGAAAAAATTTAAGTAATATTGATGTAGATAAAGACCAACCGTTGAAGGGAAAATTGATTATTCAAATGTTTGAAAAACAAAGTTCTAGGACTCGATTGAGCTTCCACCTTGCAATTGCTCAGTTGGGTGGTGGAACAATTACCATCAAAGCAAATGAATTGCACTTAGGAAAAGGAGGAGAAAGTTTAGCTGATACTGCTAAAATTTTATCAACTTATGGCGATGGATTTATGCTTAGAACTGGAAGTGACAAAAAAATTGAAGATTTTAGTAAAAATTTAGATATTCCAATTGTGAATTTATTAAGTCCAAGTTCCCATCCTTGCCAAGTACTTTCGGATGTATTTACTGTAGAAGAAATTAAAAAAAAACCTATATCAAACTTAAATATCTGTTGGATTGGAGACTGTAATAATGTTTTAAATAGTTTAATAGCTACTTCAGTTAAATTTAAATTTAATTTAAATATTGGATGTCCAATCAATTATAGACCTCCAAAGTTTGTAATTGATTGGGTTAAAAGCAATAAAAGAAGTATTAATATTTTTAATGATCCAAAAAAAGCAGCTAAAAATGCAGATGTAATTTTTTCTGACAAGGTGGTTTCTTTGAACGATAAAGGCAACAAAGCTAAAAAGATCAAAGATTTTAAAAATTATAGAGTTAATTCAAGTTTAATGAAAAATGCAAATAAGAATGCGATATTTTTGCATTGTCTTCCAAGAGGAAATGAGGTTTCTGAAAATGTATTTTTAGGAAAGCAATCAAGAGTTTGGCAACAAGCACTTAATAGAGTTCATGTACAAAAAAGTATTTTGTTATATTGTTTTGGAAAATTAAGGTAGTGGTTTAGGGTTTTCACTATTTTCATTTAGATAAAGCATTACAGAAGCTCTATCCTCTTCTTTCTTTAATCCAGCAAATCCCATTTTATTACCTTTAATCCATTTAGCTGGTTTTATTAGGAAACCGTTCATTTCTTCCCATGTCCATTCTTTTCCGTATGATGATAATGCTTTAGAATACTTATAGTCTGTTATAGAACCTACAGGTCTAAACATTACATTCCATAGTTTTGGGCCAATTTTGTTTCCACCCCCAGCATTTATAGAGTGACAAGCTGCGCATTTTTTAAATACCTTTTTTCCATCTTCTACAGTACCCATAGATAAAAGAGCAGACATATCTACCTGGCCTTCAGCTTTAGCTTGAGTAGCTGTAGTGGACCCCACTTTTACTTCTACTTTATAACCTTGAATATCTGGTTGTTTTACGTCAAAAATTATATCTGATATTTTGCCTATTCCTAAAACAAGCAAAACTGTTACTAAAATTGCAGCTATTATCTTATTAATCTCAAATGAATCCATTTTAATTTACTCAAAATATACATATAACATGATAAAAAAGAAATTACTTAAGTTTTAATTTGATAATTTGCGTCTGTTGGACGCATAGGCTAAAAAACATTAAAAATGAGTAAAGTTTTAATTTTAATTCCCTCAAGAATGTCAGCAAAAAGGTTGCCTAACAAACCTCTCTTAAAAATTAATAATTTATCCATAATTTCTCACGTCGTTAAAAGAGGAAAAGAGACTGGTTTGGGTGACGTGATAGTTTGCACAGAAGATAATGAAATTTTGGTTGAGGTAGAAAAAAATGGTGGAAAAGCTATTTTGACAGGGAATCATCATAAAAATGGAACGGAGAGGATATATGAAGGATTACAAAAACTTAAATTAAAAGATAATAAATTTATTATTTTGCTTCAAGGAGATGAACCAGCAATAAATCCAAATGATATAAAAAATTTATACAGATTCATGATTAATCATAATTATGATATAGGTACTTTAGCATCCGAAATTAAGGATCATTCAATATTTAATAATCAGAATGTTGTAAAAGTTGAGACAGATAAAAAATTAACTAAAAATAATTTCCCGATTGCATTAAATTTTTCCAGAGATAATTTATCAAAAAATAATCCTAATATCTATCACCATATTGGAATTTACTGCTACAAGACTTCAATTTTAGAAAAATTTGTTGGGTTAGAAGAGACAAATAATGAAAAAATAAACAGATTAGAACAGCTTAGAGCTATTGACAATAAAATCAATATTAATGTAGCTTTAGCTGACAACACACCAATCGGGATTGATAGTGAAGAAGATTACCTAGCATTAAAAAAAATTATGGAATATAAATCATAAAAAAATGAAAATTGCTTATCAAGGAATAGAAGGTAGTTATAGCGAAAGCTGCGCTAAGGAACTATACCCTGAATCTCTGACTATTCCATGCAAAACTTTTGATGATGTGTTTAGTAAAGCTAATGAAGATGAAAAAATAAGAGCAATTATTCCAGAGTCAAATAAAACAACTGGAAATATAGGAGTGGAATATTTAATTTTTAAATATAGATTAAATATTTACCAAGAGAAATTTTTTAAGATCAACCACCATCTTTTAGGTTTGCCAGGATCAAAAATAGAAAATATTAAAAATGTTTATTCTCATGCCCAAGGGTTAAGTCAATGTTCAAAATTTATTAGAAAAAATAATTTTATAGAAAATGTTAGAGCTGATACAGCCGGAAGTGCAAAATTTATTTCTGAAAATAAAACAATTACTGATGCAGCAATTGCTTCAAAGGAAAGCGCTAAAATATATAATTTAGATATTTTATCGTCCAATATTGAGGATGAAAAAGGCAATGTTACTAGATTTTTAGTAATGGGAAAACCAATAATTCAACCAGAGTTAAAAAAAGAAAATTATATAACCTCTTTTTTATTTAAGTTAAAAAGTAAACCAGCTGCTTTATATTCTGCCCTTTCAGGTTTTGCTATTCAAGGAGTTAATTTAACCAAACTTCAGAGTTATCCAGAAAAAAATTCATTTTCATCTTATTTTTTTCTTTGTGATTTAGAAGGCCATATAGAAGAACCAAAAGTCCAAAAATCCCTTGAGGAATTAGGTTTGCACTGCGAAGATTTTCACGTATTAGGTGTTTTTATTTCTGATAAATTTAGGGATAAATAAATTTATTTCTTAGTTTTCTTGTAGAAAAGAAAACTTTACTGTTATAATAGAATGGGGGTTAGAGGTGGATGCAATTCAAACCCGATCAGATTCTAACGAAAGCAGTCGTAGAATTAGTAATTCAGGTTCTAATCCCCTAATTAATAATAGATGAATAAAAATTCGAAAGTTTTAGCTCTAAAGTATAGACCAAACAATTTAAAGGATTTAATTGGTCAAACGGTTGTATCTGAAACAATTGCAAATCAAATAAAGTCAAACAAAATACCTAATGCATATTTATTCACTGGTATTCGTGGCGTTGGTAAAACAACAATTGCAAGGATTATAGCTAGATCTTTGAACTGCATAAATGGTTATGAAAAACTCTGTGAAGAAAAGTTTTGTGAAAATTGTAAAGGCATAATTAATTCAAATCATATTGATGTTTTAGAAATGGATGCTGCAAGCAAAACAGGTGTTGATGATGTAAGAGATCTAATAGAATTTTCTAGATATGGTCCAACTTCTTCTAAGTATAAAATTTTTATTGTTGACGAAGTTCACCAAATGTCAAAAGCAGCATTTAATGCACTGCTTAAAACATTAGAAGAACCACCTGATTATCTAAAATTTATTTTTGCAACAACTGAAATTAAAAAATTACCAGTAACTGTTATTTCTAGATGTCAAAGATTTGACTTACCTAGAGTTAAGTCAAAAGAATTATTTGAGTTTATAAAAAAAATTAGTGAAAATGAAAACGGAAAAATATCTGATGATTCTTTAAAACTTATAGTTAAAATTTCTGAAGGATCAGTCAGAGACTCACTTTCCCTTCTTGATAGAGCATTGATAAGTGCAGATTCAAATAAAGAAATTGATTTAAATGAAGCTGAAAAAATATTTGGAAGCTTTGATAAATCTAATTTGATTGAATTATTTAGTGCTATTATTTTAGGAGATGAAAAAAAAGTGTTTGATATCTATAGATCTATTTATAATCAAGGCATAGAACCAAAAGTTTTTTTAAATGATTTCTTAGAAGTTTTATATTATTTAAAAAACATTTCTCATTTAAGAGTTGAAGGTACTAATTTTAATCTAAATGATACAGAATTTAATAAAATACAAAACATTGCAGAAACTATAGATAATGAAATTTTATTTTTATTTTGGCAATTTACAATTAAGACTTTAGAAGAAATAGAAATTGTATCTAATCAAAATATTGCAATGGAAATGTTTTTAATAAGATTAATTTATTTAAAAGGACTGTCAAAGACAAATGAGATTGAAGAAAATGAAATAAATAATATCAATGCAGATGTAGATAATTATAAAAAAAACAATGATATTAATAAATCAAAAGATGATTCTTTAGATGCAAAAAATAAAACTATTGGACAAATAAAAAATATAATTCAAGAAAAAAAATATTCAGAAAATTTATTAAATGAAAAAAATATTCCAGAAAAGCTGCAAATTAAAAATTTCGAAGAACTCATCAATTTTTGTTCGCATAAAAAAGAAATAAAGTTAAAACATGAATTAGAAACAAATGTAAACCTTGTAAGTTTTGAAAATAAAAGAATTGAAATTTCTTTTAATGAAAAGCTTGATAAGTACTTTATTAAAAATTTATCAGCTAAATTATATCAGTGGACAAAAGATAGATGGATCATTTCATTATCGAAAGAAAGTGGAATGCCTTCTAAAAAAGAAAAAGAAGTAATAGAAAAAAAAGAATTATTTGAAAAAATTAAAAAAAGTAAAATTTATGAAAAAGTCTTAAAAAAATTCCCAGATGCAGAATTAATTGATATAGAGCCAAATTTAGACAAAAAAAATGACTGATTTTAAAAATATTTTGAGCAAAGCAAAAGAATTAGAATCTAAAATGAAAGAGAGCCAAGAAAAAATAAAGAATATACAGGTTGAGGGAATTTCAGGGGTTAATTCAGTTAAAGTTATCCTAAATGGAGATGGTGAAATGGTTAAATTAGAAATATCTCCTGAAACTATTAAAGAAGAAAAAACAATAATTGAAGATTTGATAGTTGCAGCACATAATAATGCAAAATCCAAGCTAAAAACAAAAACTGCAGAGGAAATTTCGAAAGCTACTGGTGGTTTTAATATTCCTGGCTTTAAATGGCCAATTTGATTAAATGCAGAATATTAATGAAATAGAACAGTTAATTAAGCTAATTTCTAAATTACCAGGATTAGGACCAAAATCAGCAAAAAGAATAATATTAAAATTAATAAATTCTAGAGATGAGCTTATGAAGCCTATGGCAAATAGTTTGAGAGAGGTTTATACGAATGTTTCAAGATGTAAATCTTGTGGTAGTTTAAAATCTAATTCACTTGGCTGTAATAATTGTGATACAAAAAATAAAAAGTTTAGTAAAATTTGTGTAGTTGAAAGTATTGCCGATCAATGGAGCATAGAAAATTCAAATATTTTTCAAGGATACTTTCATATTTTAGGTGGGACTTTATCTTCTTCTTCTTTACAACAAAAAGAAGATCTTCTAATTTCTTCATTAGTTGAACGTGTAAAAAATGAAGCAATTGAAGAAGTTATTATTGCCACCAGCGCAACAGTAGAGGGCCAAACAACCGCACATTATATAAAAGATAGTCTAAAGTCCACAAATGTTAAAGTATCTAAGTTAGCACAAGGTCTTCCAGTAGGTGGAGAGATAGAAAGTTTAGATGATGGAACATTGTTTTCTGCATTTAATAACAGAAAAAGTTTAGAAAATAATTCAGACTAGTTTTTTTTAAGAAGTCTATTTAGGTGTAATATAGGTTCCGTATAGCCTGATGGCTGGTTTCTTCCATGAAATACAAGTTCACATGCTGCTTTAAATGCAATAGATCTATCAAAATTACCAGACATGGCTTGGTACGGAGAATGTCCTTTTAAAGCAGGGTCTTTAATATTTTGATTGTCCACAATTCTTGCCATTCTTTTCATAATTTCTAAAACTTGTTTTTTACTACATATGCCATGATGTAGCCAGTTTGCAATATGCTGGGAAGATATTCTTAATGTGGCTCTATCTTCCATAAGACCGATACCATTTATGTCTGGAACTTTAGAACATCCTACCGATTGATCTATCCATCTTACGACATAACCTAAAATTCCTTGAGCGTTATTTTTTAACTCTTGTGTAATATCTTCTATTGACCAACCAGGATTCTTTGAAGTAGGAATATTTAAAAGGTCGTACGAGTCAGTTTTTTTTCTTTTTGACAATTCTTTTTGTTTAGAAAAAACATTTATTTCATGATAATGTAATGCGTGTAATGCAGCAGCTGTTGGGCTAGGAACCCATGCGCAATTTGCCCCAGAAAGAGGATGATTAATTTTTTCATTAATCATGTTTGCCATTAGGTCAGGTGCAGCATACATTCCTTTTCCAATTTGACATTTTCCAGAGAATCCACATTCTATTCCTATGTCTACATTTCTATTTTCATATGCCAAAATCCATTTTGAAGACTTCATTTTTCCTTTTCTAATCATAGGGCCAGCTTCCATTGACGTATGTATTTCGTCACCAGTTCTGTCTAAAAATCCAGTATTTATGAAAAAAACTCTATTTTTTAGGGATCTAATGCATTCTTTTAAATTTACTGAGGTTCTCCTTTCTTCATCCATTATTCCACATTTAATTGTATATTTTTTTAATTTTAATAATTTTTCTACTTTTTCAAAAATTAAATTAGTGAAAGCACACTCTTCTGGGCCATGCATTTTTGGTTTTACAATATAAATAGAATTTTTTCTGGAGTTTATTTTATTTTTAAAATCATGAAGGCATGCAGTAGATGTAATAAATGCATCTAATATTCCTTCTGGGCATTCAGATCCATCTTTTAATAAAATAGCTGGAGTAGTCATAAGATGACCAACATTTCTATTTAAAAGCAATGATCTCCCGTGTAGTTTAAATTTTTTACCTTTAACTGAAATATATTCTCGGTCATAATTTAATTTTCTTAAAACTGCCTTCTTTTTTTTTGCAAACTTAGTTTTTAAATCACCTTTCATTAAACCTAACCAATTTTTATATCCAAGAACTTTATCTTCAGCATCTACTGCTGCTACACTATCTTCATGATCACATATTGTTGAAATAGCAGACTCTAAAATAATGTCATGTATTTTAATTTTATCTTGGTTGCCATCTGGGTTATTTATTTCCTTATTTCCACTTTGATCAAATAGAATATCTATATGTAAGTTATTATTTATAAATAAAATAGAATTAAGTTTATTTGATTTTTTTGTGTAGCCTATAAACTGTTTGGGATTTTTTAAATTTAAATTCAATTTATTATTTTTAACTTCTGGGATATAATTTAATTCTTTCCAACTTTTATTTTTTAGCGGTATGTATTTATCTAAAATATTTCTAGCATACTCAATTACTTTTTTCCCTCTGATTGGATTATAAGTTTTTCCACGCAAGGCGCCGTGTGTTTCTGGTATTACATCCGTACCATATAGACTGTCATACAAACTTACCCACCTAGCATTTGCTGCATTTAATAAAAATCTTGCATTAGAAACAGGGCATACTAACTGTGGACCACAAATACTTGATATTTCTTTATCTACATTTTTAGTTTTTATTTTAAAATTCCCTTTATCTTTTTTAATGTATCCAATTTTTTTTAAAAAATATAAATATTTTTTTTTATTGATTTTTTGATTTTTTTTTTCTTTATGCCATTCGTCTATTTTCTTTTGTAAATTTATTCTAATCTCAAGTAATTTTTTATTTATTGGCGATAGTTCATGAACTGATTTAGAAAAACCTATCCAAAAATTTTTACTTTTTATATCTGTTCCGGGCAATAATTCATTTTTTACAAATTTTATAAGCTTTTCTGAGATTGATAGATTTTCAATTTGTATATATTTTTCTCTCATATTAACTCTTTTGCCCCA
This sequence comes from uncultured Pelagibacteraceae bacterium, assembly GCA_902634485.1. Lineage (GTDB taxonomy): Bacteria > Pseudomonadota > Alphaproteobacteria > Pelagibacterales > Pelagibacteraceae > Pelagibacter. The sequence continues at coordinate 15,347 of CACPKA010000013.1, forward strand.
TCTGTCTTTTTACCTGAGAGATTTACCCCTTCGGTGAGAACAAGTCTTCTTTCCAGAGTTAATATTTTAAAGGTCCTTTTGCCTGAGAGTTTCCGGGGTGGTTGCTCCTTCGGCGCCAAATTTTGGTCTCTCCCTTAAAAACACTTATATTCTATTATGTAAATAAGAAATAATCTAATAAATATTTGAACATTTTATAGCCTTTTTTTGTTATTAATTGATAGATAATTTTATTTATAAATGAAAAACTATTTAAATTTTGAAAATGAGATTAAAAATCTTGAAACTGAATTGGATAAATTAAAAGATCCATATAATAATGAAGAAGGACTATCAGAAGTAGATACAGGAAAAATATCAAAAGTTCAGTCAGAACTTGATGACAAACTAAACGAAGTATACTCAAATTTAAATGCTTGGCAAAAAACACAAGTAGCAAGACACGAGGATAGGCCTAAATCAAAATTTTTTATAGATAACTTATTTGATGAATATATCCCATTAGCAGGCGATCGTTTTTATGGAGAAGATAAATCTATTTTGACTGGATTTGCAAAATTTAATGAAAAATCTGTTTTAGTAATAGGTCAAGAAAAAGGAGACGATTTAAATTCAAGAATAGAGAGAAATTTTGGAATGATGAGACCGGAAGGTTATAGAAAAACTATGCGTTTAATGAAATTAGCAAATAAATTTAATATTCCTATTATTACTTTTATAGACACTCCGGGAGCTTATCCTGGAGTAGGTGCAGAAGAAAGAGGTCAGGCAGAAGCTATTGCAAAATCAATTGAATGCTGCATGGAACTAAAAGTTCCAAATATCTCAATAATAATTGGAGAAGGAGGATCAGGAGGCGCTATTGCACTAGCATCATCAAATAAAGTTTTAATGTTAGAAAATGCTATTTATTCAGTGATTTCTCCTGAGGGCTGCGCAACAATACTTTGGAGAGATCCAAAAAAAACTTTAGAAGCAGCTGAAGCAATGAAACTTTCATCAAAAGACCTTCTTAATCTTGGAATAATTGATGAAATCATTAAAGAACCAATCGGAGGAGCGCACAGAGATAAAGAATTATGTTTAGTTAACGTTAAAAATGCAATAAAAAAAAATCTTGAAGAATTTCAAGGAATGACTAGAGAAGATATATTTTTTCATAGGAAAAATAAATTTTTATCAATTGGAAGAAATAAAGGTTTTTCAACATCCTTAGAGACTGACAAAAACCTAACAATGAAGGAGAGTTTTCAAGAGAAAATAATTATTAATATTGGTAAGTATAAGTATCAATTGCTAGCACTTCTATTTTGTTTTCTTTTAATAATAATCTATAATTATCTATAAAGATCCACAACAATGTTTATATTTTTTTCCTGAGCCACAATAACAAGGCTCATTTCTTTTCATTTTTTTTTTAGGAATAATCTGAGTTTCATTATTTTCAGAAGTTTCAAATGTTTCTTGTACAATACTTAAATTAATTAATATTGTAACTAAGTCAGTTTTTAATTTTATTAATAAATTTTCAAATAAATTAAAAGCCTCTTTTTTGTATTCAACCAAAGGATCTCTTTGTCCATAAGATCTAAGTCCTATAACTTGTCTTAATTGTTCCAAATATTGAATATGAGATTTCCAACTTATGTCTACAGTTTGTAAAAATATTCTTTTCTCAATTTCTTTTGCTCTATCTTCACCCAATAACTTAATTCTTTCATTTCTTTTTTGATGAAATTTTTTTATAATTTTTGTTTGAAAGTCCTCATCTTTTGATTTCGTGAGGTCGTCAATTTCAGAGTCTTTAAAGCTTTTTCCAAATATTGATATTAATTTTGTATTAAATTCATTAACTTTTGGATTGCTTAAATATTCTTTTTTTTCTTTTATTAAATTTTCAATAATATCTTTTAAAAAATTGTCAGAATAATTAAATATTTCATTATTATTCATAACATTATTTCTTTCGCTAAAAATGACCTGCCTTTGGTCAGAAAGGACATTATCAAATTTTAGAAGAGTTTTTCTAATATCAAAATTTCTAGCTTCTACTTTTTGCTGAGCTCTTTCTAGAGCTTTATTGATCCATGGGTGGTCTATACTTTCTCCATCCTTTAATCCAAGTTTTTCAAGCATATTATTCATAGACTCGGATCCGAATATTCTCATCAAATCATCTTCAAGGCTTACATAAAAAATAGAATTACCTTCGTCTCCTTGTCTTCCGGACCTCCCTCTAGCCTGGTTATCTACTCGTCTTGACTCCATTCTTTCAGTTCCAATTACAAACAAACCTCCTAATGATTTTATTTTATCTTTTTCCTTTTCAAGTTGATCTTTTGGCATGCTCCCTTTTTTTCCACCAAGCTGAATATCAACACCTCTTCCTGATATGCTTGTAGTAATAATTACAGAACCAAGTTTTCCAGCATTGGCTATAATTTCTGCTTCCTTTTCATGATTTTTGGCATTTAAAATTGTATGAGATACTTTTGCGTCTTTTAAAAGTTTTGAATAGTGTTCTGATTTATTTATACTTGATGTAAAAATAAGTACAGGTTGCCCTTTTTTATTACACTCAGTTATTTTCGATATAATTGATTTATTTTTTTCTATTTCAGTTCTAAAAATTTGATCATTCCAATCCTTTCTTATCATTTTTTTATTAGTAGGAATCACAACGATTGAAAGATTATAAATTTCAAAAAATTCTTCAGCTTCAGTTGCTGCAGTACCTGTGCATCCAGAAATTTTTTTATAAAGTTTGAAATAATTTTGGTAAGTTGTGGAGGCTAAAGTTTGATTTTCTTGTTGAACTTTTATTTTTTCTTTTGCTTCCAAAGCCTGATGTAATCCATCTCCATAACGTCTTCCCTCTAGTATTCTGCCAGTTAATTCATCTATTATTTTTAAATCTCCATCTTTGACTATATAATCTTTTCCCTTTTCAAAAAGATGATTAGCTCTTAAAGCTTGAGTTACGTGATGAACTAATTCTAAATTCTTTGGATCATAAAAGTTATTGTTTTTTAGAACACCAGCAGATGAAAAAATTTTTTCTACATTATCAATTCCATTGTTAGTTAGAAGTACGTTTCGATCTTTCTCATCTATTTCGTAGTCATCCTTTGAAAGTCTATTAACCAAAGTATCTATTGCTAAATATTGATCAGTTTTATCTTGCACTGCACCTGATATAATTAATGGTGTTCTTGCCTCATCAATTAAACAAGAGTCTATTTCATCAACAATAGCAAAATTTAAACTTCTTTGTACAATTTGATCATTAGAGAATTTCATATTATCTCTCAAATAATCAAATCCTAACTCACTATTGGTTGCATAAGTAATATCACAATTATAATTTTTTTTTCGTTCTTCGTCATCTTGATCATTACTTATGTAGCCAGATGTCATACCCAAAAAGTTATAAATTTTTCCCATGTTTACGGAGTCTCTTTTTGCTAAATAATCGTTTACTGTCACAACATGAACTCCTTCTTCTCTAAGTGCATTAAGATATGCTGTTAAAGCAATAGTCAAAGTTTTACCTTCTCCAGTTTTCATTTCTGAAATTTTACCTTCGTGTAAAACAATACTGCCAATTATTTGTACATCGTAAGGCCTTTCACTGGTGGTTCTTATGGAAGCCTCTCTAGCGCACGCAAAAACTTCGGGTAATAACTGTTCTAAATTTTCGCCTTTTTTTATTCTTTCTTTAAATTGCCTAGTTTTATTGGCAAAGTCTTGATCTTCAAGATCTTTAAAATTTTGTTCTAATTTATTAATTTTTGAAACAATTTTACCAATTCTGTCTAATTCTTTTTGATTGGTCGATTTTATTAATTTAGATATTAAATTTAAGGGATTTAACATTTTTTTTTTTATTTTATTTATGTTTATATTTTAATATAGGTATTAAATAACTAATTTAAATACTATGCCAATTAATTTAAAAAATTTTCTAATATCCAAAAACAAAAAGTCAAAAATTGGCGACTTTCAAGACTTAGAACATCTAGATGGGGTAGCTATTTCTGTTATATCAGCCAATCTTTATAAAGAATTAAGGGATGATTTAACTCTATTTTATTTTAGAGACACTGCAAACTATGCTTCAGTTTACACACAGTCAAAAATCGTGTCTGAAAATATTAAATGGAATTTATCTATCAAAGGAAGTGATATTAAAGCAATATTAATTAACGCTGGAAACGCAAATGCATTTACAGGCAAATTGGGCTACAAAGGTATAGGTCAGATTGCTGATGAACTTTCAAAGCTTTTAACATCTAAAAGAAAATATGATGATGAGAATGTAGACAATGTAAATTCAAACGAAATATTATTTGGTTCCACCGGTACAATTGGAGAGCCATTTCCTTCTGAAAAAATTAAAAAATCTTTACCAAGTTTAGTTGAAAAAATTAAGTATACACAAAATAAATTTTTATGGGTTAAGGCAGCATTAGGTATAATGACAACAGACCTTATTCCAAAAATAGCTATGGAAGAATGTAAAATTGGAAATTCTGAAATAAAAATTTATGGTATTGCCAAAGGCAGCGGTATGATTTTTCCAAACATGGGTACTACTTTAGGTTATATTTTTACTGATGCAGATATTCCTTCTTCAATTTTAAAAAAATTGTTGAAAAAAAATATAGAAACAACTTTTAATGCAATAAGTTGCGATGGAGATACAAGTACAAACGATATGGTTAGTATTTTTGCTACAAAAAAAGCAAAACATAAAAAAATAAAGAATATAAATGATAAAAATCTTAAAGATTTTGATAAAAGTCTACATTCAGTTTTGCTAAATTTAGCTAAGAGAGTTGCCGCAGATGGAGAAGGTTCTTCAAAATTTATTTCAGTTAAAGTAAATAATGCAAAAACATTTTATGATGCAAAAAAAATTGCATTTTCTATTGCGAATTCACCTTTAGTTAAAACAGCTATTGCTGGTGAAGATCCTAACTGGGGAAGAATTATAATGGCAATAGGAAAGGCTGGTGTTGAATTAAATTTAAAAAAACTATCGATTAATTTTGGAGAAATAAAAATTATTGATAAAGGTCAATTATATTCTGGCTATCAAGAAATCGAAGTTGCCGAGTATATGAGAAGTGAAAAAATAGATATTAAAATTGATTTAAACATTGGAAAAAAAAGTTTTACTGCGTACACAATGGACTTAACAAAAAAATATATTGAAATTAATGCAGATTATAGAAGTTAAATATATCTTGAAGAACAAAAAATATTAATTAATTATATAGCATGATAAAGTATAGACTTGTTTGTAAAAATTGCCAAAATTCTTTTGATAGTTGGTTTGCATCATCAAAGGAATTTGAAAAATTAAAAAGACTGAAACATTTAAATTGTCATAAATGTAACTCTCTCAAGGTTGAGAAAACTCTGATGTCACCGAGTGTAGTAAACTCCAAAGAAGAAATTTTATCTACTTCTAAAGACAAAAAATATTTGAAAGTAAAAAATAAAATTAAAGAATACCAAAAATTTATCAAAAAAAATCTTGATTTTGTTGGAGATAATTTTGCAAATGAGGCGAGATCAATCCATTATAATAAAAAGGAAAAATCAAAAGGCATTTATGGTAACGCAACTTCAGATGAAATTTCTGAACTAAAAGAAGAGGGAATAGAAACAGAAGTTATTCCATGGTTTAGAGAAAGCGATAATTAATTTTTTTTGAAAGTGGCTATATAATTAACTGATCTATCATTGCTTAAATCCCATTTATTTATTAGAGGATTAAACTTTAATCCACTGATATCTACTTGATCTAATTTTGATTTTTTTGCAATTGTTATTAAATCATCTGGTTTAACAAATTTTTCCCAATCATGTGTACCAATAGGTAACCACCTTAAAATATATTCAGCTCCAACTATTGCAAAAATATAAGATTTTAAAGTTTTATTTAGTGTGGCAAGAAAAATTAAACCATTTTTTTTTAAAAATTTTGAACTTTCTCTAATAAATATTTCAACATCATCAACATGCTCTACTATCTCCAGCATAAGAATTACATCAAATTTATCTTTGATTTTTAATTTTTCAGGTGAAGAACAAATATATTTTATATTTAAATTATTTTTTTTTGAATAAGTTTTAGCTACTTTAATATTCTTTAATGATGCATCTATTCCAACTACATTAGCTCCAAGCCTTTTCATTGGAACAGAAATAAGTCCACCTCCACAACCGACATCCAATATTTTTATTTTCTTTAGTGGTAGATTGTTATTTTTAATATTGAAGTAATTAATAATTTTTTCCTTTATATATTTAATTCTTGTAGGATTAAATTTATGAAGCGGTTTGAAGCTTCCTTCAGGATTCCACCATTCGGCCGCTAATTTATTAAATTTTTTAATTTCTGATTTATTTATAGTAGTACTTTTCATTCAATTGTTGACATTACAATTAAGATGTATTTTATCAATATAATTTAATTAATTTAGAAATTTTTTTATCAATGAAAATTATTTGTTTAAAATTTGGTGGCACATCAGTGGGTACAGTAGAAAGAATAAAAAAAGTATCCAATATAATTGTAAGCTATGCCAAAAAAGGCTTCAAAGTAATAGTAATTTCATCAGCGATGAGTGGAGTTACAAATGATTTGATAAGAAAATCAAAAAAAATTAGTAATAATTTTAATTTTTCAGAGCAAGATGTACTTCTTGCCACAGGTGAGCAAATGTCATGTGCTCTTATAGCCGGAAGATTAAATCATTTAGGTTTTAAATCTCAATCTTGGATGAGCTGGCAAATCCCCATAACAACTGAAGGAAATTATAAATCTTCAAGAATAAATAAAATTAATAAAAAAAAGATTAAAGACTATTTAAAATCTGGTGGAATACCTGTTATTACTGGCTTCCAAGGAATAAATAGCAAAAATAGATTAACAACGCTAGGAAGAGGTGGTTCAGATGCTTCTGCGATAATGTGTGCAAAATTTTTTAATGCTTATAAATGTATAATTTATACTGACGTTGAAGGTGTTTATACAACTGATCCAAATAGTCTAAAAAGTGCAAAAAAAATTAAAGTAATTTCTTATGAAGAAATGCTTGAAATGGCATCTTTAGGGGCAAAAGTTATGCAACCAAATTCCATTCAAGATGCTAGATTAAATAGAATTGAAATAGATGTTAGATCATCTTTCGTAAAAAAATTAGGAACAACAATCACTAAAAGAAAAAATATCATTAGAAACAAAATTATTACTGGAATAACATCTACAAAAAATGATGCAAAAATAACAGTAGTTGGAATTAAAGATAGACCGGGAGTTGCGGCATCAATATTTAAACCTCTTTCAGAAAATTCAATTAATGTAGATATGGTTGTGCAAAATATTTCTGCCACAGGTAAAGAAACAGATTTAACTTTTACAATAAAATCTGATGACGTATCAAAAACATCTAAATTATTAAGACAAAATAAAAAAATAAAATTTAAAGACATGCTTGTTGATAAAAACGTATCAAAAGTCTCAATTATTGGTGTTGGAATGATTACCACTCCTGGTGTAACATACAGAATGTTTCAAACATTGGCTAATAGCAAAATTAATATTTTAGTTATATCTACTTCAGAAATAAAAATTTCTGTTTTAATAAAAAAAAATAATATAAAAAAAGCTGTATCTGCTCTTCATCAAGAATTTAAATTAAGCTACTAAAAAATGAGTCTTAGACCATTTAGAGATATTAATAGAAGAAAAACCAAAGTAATAAATGTTGGAGGTATTAAAATTGGAGGAGATAATCCAATTTCAGTTCAGTCGATGACTAATACTCTTACTAAAGATGCAAAAGCAACAATAAATCAAATTAACGACATTGCAAATGAAGGTGCTGACTTAGTTAGAGTTTCTTGTCCTGATGAAGAATCAACTGAAGCATTGAAAGATATTGTAAAGCACTCAGCAATTCCAATTGTTGCTGATATACATTTTCATTATAAACGAGCAATTGAATCTGCAGAGAATGGTGCAAAATGCTTACGGATTAATCCAGGAAACATAGGTGATAAAAAAAAAATTAAAGAAATTATATCATCTGCAAAAAATAATGACTGTTCTATAAGAATTGGAGTTAATGCAGGATCTTTAGAAAAAGATATATTAGAAAAATATAAAGAACCATGTCCCGAGGCCTTAGTTGAAAGTGCCTTGAGAAATATCAAGATTATTGAAGATGAAGATTTTTTTAATTTTAAAATAAGTGTAAAATCCTCTGATGTTTTTTTATCTATTGGCGCATATAAACAGCTTTCCAAAAAAACAGATTACCCTCTGCACCTTGGTATCACTGAAGCGGGTAGTTTTATACCTGGTAGCATTAAATCTTCTATCGGTTTAGGAAATTTATTATTAGATGGAATAGGCGATACAATAAGGGTTTCTTTATCAGACGACCCAGTTCAAGAAGTTAAAATAGGTAATGAAATATTGAAATCATTAAATTTAAGAAATAGAGGAGTTAAAATTATATCTTGCCCTTCTTGTGCTAGGCAAGCATTTCAGGTTATTGACACTGTTAAAGTATTAGAAGAAAGACTTTCACATATTAAAGTTCCAATTACGCTTTCCATCATTGGATGTGTGGTTAATGGACCTGGAGAAGCAGCTTTAACAGATATTGGCCTAACGGGCGGTGGAAAAGGAAGCAGCATGCTATATTTAAAGGGTATTCAAACTGAAAAACTTTCAAACGAAAATATTATTTCTAGGGTCGTAGAACTTGTAGAAAAAAAAGCAGAAGAAATAAAAAATAATAGTTAATGATACCAATAAATAAAGTTAAAGAATTAATATCCAAACATGCCTTGTTAGAAAAAGAACTATCTACAGGAGAAGTAGATAAAAAAAAATTTGCTGAAAAATCAAAAGAATATTCAGATTTAAATGATATCATAAATCCAGCGAAGCAATACAGTATTTTTGAATTAGAAAAAAAGGAGTTAGAAAAAATTATCGAAGATGATGATTCAGATAATGAAATGTTAAAATTAGCTCAATCAGAATTAGATGAATTAATAGAAAAAAATAAAAGAAATGAAAAAAAAATAAAATTATTTTTATTACCCAAAGATGATGCTGACTCTAAAAATGCAATTATTGAAATTAGAGCTGGCACAGGAGGTCTTGAGGCGAGCCTTTTTGCTTCAGATTTGTTCAAGATGTATGAAAAAGTTAGTAATGCAAAGAAATGGAAAATTGAAATAATTAGTATTTCCAAAAGTGATGCTGGTGGCTTAAAAGAGGTTATCGCATCAATAAAAGGAAAGAATATATATTCTTCACTTAAATATGAAAGTGGAGTTCATAGAGTTCAAAGAGTACCAGATACCGAAACACAAGGAAGAGTACATACTTCAGCAGCTACAGTTGCCGTTCTACCTGAAGCAGAAGAGGTTGATGTAAAAATAGAGGAAAAAGATTTAAGAATAGATGTTTTTAGAAGCAGTGGACCAGGAGGGCAAAGTGTAAATACAACGGACTCAGCAGTAAGAATAACACATATGCCAACAGGGATTGTTGTTAGTCAACAAGATGAAAAATCTCAAATAAGAAATAAAGAAAAGGGATTAAAAATTTTAAGATCAAGAATTTATGAGTTTGAAAGAAAAAAAAGAGATGAGGCTAGATCAAAAGATAGAAAAAATAAAATTGGTTCTGGAGATAGATCAGAGAGAATTCGCACATATAATTGGCCACAGAATAGAATTACAGATCATAGAATTAATTTAACTATTAATAAACTAACAGAATTTATGGAAGGCGAAGTTTTTGATGAAATGATTGAAAATTTAAATCTACACGCCCAGGAACAAGAACTTAAAAATATAGAATAAAATGAATTATAATTTTGTTTTAAAAAAAGCTTATAATTTTTTAGAAAGTTTTAGAGTAAAAAATCCAATACTAGATAGTGAATTACTTTTATCTAAAATTTTAAATGTTCCTAGAGAAAATTTATTAATAAATTTTAAAAAAAAAATTAATGATAAAGAATATAGAAAATTTAATAACTTGCTGAAAAAAAGAGCATCTAAAATGCCAGTAGCATATATTTTAGGATATAAGTATTTTTGGAAAAGTAAGTTTTTAACAAATAATTCTGTTTTAATTCCAAGACCTGAAACAGAGCTTATTATTGAAGAAGCATTAAAGTTCTTGCAAGGCAATTCATCTAAAAAAATAATTGATATTGGAACAGGCTCAGGATGTATAATAATATCAATACTAAAAGAAAGACCCAAATGCAAAGGTGTAGCTATAGATATTTCTAAAAATGCAATAAAAGTTGCGAAAATTAATGCAAAATTACAACAGGTAGATAATAGAATTAAATTTATCAACTCAGATGTTGACAAATATAGTTCTGACAAATATGATTTAATTGTATCTAATCCTCCATATATAAAAAAAATTAAAATTAGCAGATTGGAAGAGGATGTAAGAAATTTTGAGCCATTGATAGCACTAGATGGAGGCTACAACGGCAGATCTAAATTAGAGAAAGTGATAAATAAAAGTTCGTATTTGCTGAAAAGGAATGGAAAGTTGATTTTAGAAATAAGCAGTGATCAGGTTAATTTTATGATAAATAGATTGAAAGAAAATAGATTTTATATAAATAGAATTTCAAAAGATTTATCTAATAAATACAGATGTGTTGTATGCACAAAACAATAGTTTATGAACAATTTTAGGAACAACCATAAAAGAAATAGATTTAGATCTAACGGGGATAGAAATTTTAAAAAAAGAAATGGCGATTCCCAAAAGTTTCATTCAGAATATTCCTCTAAATCAAATTTTCATAGAAAGTCTCCAGGAAGAAATAATCACAATGCATCAAAATTAGTTGAAAAATATAATGACTTAGCAAGAGAAGCTTTGTCAAAAGGTGATAAAATCTTGTCCGAAAACTATTTTCAACATGCGGATCATTTTTCTAGAATTTTATCAGAAAGAGAAAATAATAGGCTTCTGAGAGATAAAGAAAATAATAGCACTGAAGAAACTTCAGAGAATGTTGATTTGTCTACTAAGCAAGAAGAAGTATCCGAAAAGCAAGCAATTAAAAATTAGTTTTTTTTATAAATAATTTCAGATTTTAGAACATTAGTTTTAATTTTTTTAACCTCGAATAATTTTCTATTTTCTTTAGTTAGAATTTTTCCAGATGGTAATTTTAATTTTTGAGAATTAATTTTTTTTCCGTTTTCTATTACTTCATAATGAAGATGAGGGCCCGTAGACATTCCTGTTGAACCGACGTATCCAATAATTTTACCTTGCTTCACTCTTTTACCTTCTTTTATACCAGGTCCAAATTTAGATAAATGAGCATACACGGTTGAGTATGTTGAGTTATGTTTGATCTTAACACAATTACCTCCTCCACCGCACCATCTTGCCCTAATAATTTTTCCATCACCTGATGCCATAACAGGTGTTCCTTCGGGAGCAGCAAAATCTGTTCCTTTATGCATTTTATTATATCCAAGTATAGGATGTTTTCTCATTCCAAAACTTGAAGAAAGTCTTGCACCATTGATTGGAGTTTTCATTAAAGCTTTTTTAGCACTTTTACCATTTTTATCATAATGTCCTTCAAATTTTTTTTTATCAAAATAATATAATTCATTTTTTTGACCTCTAAGGATCATATTTGCATATAAAACTTTTCCAGTTTCATAAATTTTATCACTGTCATCGTGGAAAACTTCGTATAAAATTTGAAAAACATCATTTTTTTGAATATCTCTTTGAAAATCAATTTGGAAACCATATATTCTTGCAAATTCAATAATAATATTAGGTTGTACATCTAAATCAACTGCAGTTCGATATAAACTGTTTAATATTCTTGCTTCTTTATAAATAATTTTTTTATTTAAATTAGTTATAATTTCTTTATAATCAAAAGTGTTTTCAATTAAATTTCTTGTTATTCGTATTTTTTTTGTTCTTGAAACTGGGTAAAGCAAAGAAATGATTTTTTTTTCATTTTCCAAATCTAAAGTAAATTTTATTGTCTGATTATTTTTAAGTTTATTTAAATTTTCTGTTTTTGATAATATACTTTTAGCTAAATTTATTTCATTTTTAGGTATTTCGTGCTTTTTTAAAATAGATGTGAAATTTTCTCCAAAGGCAATTTTATGCTCGATATCTATATATTTTGGTTCCAAATTTCTTACTATAGAATGTAATGTTTTTTCAAAATAAATATTACTGAAAATATTAAAAAAATTTTCTTTTTTTTGATCTTTAACAAAATTAAATAATTGGACTAAAATTATAACACTTACAGCTGTGCAAAGTAGGAAAACAAATTCTATATTTTTTTTTAATAAAACACTGAATCGTTGACGATTATTATTTTCATCTTTTTGTATTTTTATTTTCATTTTGAAATTCAATTATAAATTTAGGAAGTACTAATTATCAATAAAAACCTCTATTTTTCAGTCTTTTTTATTACCTTTTTTTAATCAGTAATCCTTGATTTCCTTAGATTTTAGACTATAAGCGTCACACTTTCTCAATAAAATTATTGTGAATTATTAGGTTAAACGCCTAATTAGCTATTTTAATTGTAAAAATTTAAGAAGAGAAGTGTGGACGGTTAAGGTTACCAAAATTTGTCGTACACACTTCAACATTATATAAATTTTATTCTTAGAATTTATATAGAAGCTAGTGTGCGCCGTTTTTAAACTTGAGAGTTTGATCATGGCTCAGAACGTACGCTGGCGGCACGCCTAATACATGCAAGTCGAACGGAGTAGCAATACTTAGTGGCAGACGGGTGAGTAACATGTGGGTATCTTCCCTATGGTGAGGAATAACACGAGGAAACTTGTGCTAATACCTCATAAGTCTTTACAGAGAAAGCTTTATGCGCCATTGGATGAGCCCGCACTTGATTAGTTTGTTGGTGGGGTAATGGCCTACCAAGACAATGATCAATAGCTGATTTGAGAGGATGATCAGCCACATTGGGACTGAGACACGGCCCAAACTTCTACGGAAGGCAGCAGTAGGGAATCTTGCACAATGGAGGAAACTCTGATGCAGCGATGCCGCGTGAGTGAAGAAGGCCCTTGGGTTGTAAAGCTCTTTCGTCGGGGAAGAAAATGACTGTACCCGAATAAGAAGGTCCGGCTAACTTCGTGCCAGCAGCCGCGGTAATACGAAGGGACCTAGCGTAGTTCGGAATTACTGGGCTTAAAGAGTTCGTAGGTGGTTAAAAAAGTTGGTGGTGAAATCCCAGAGCTTAACTCTGGAACTGCCATCAAAACTTTTTAGCTAGAGTATGATAGAGGAAAGCAGAATTTCTAGTGTAGAGGTGAAATTCGTAGATATTAGAAAGAATACCAATTGCGAAGGCAGCTTTCTGGATCATTACTGACACTGAGGAACGAAAGCATGGGTAGCGAAGAGGATTAGATACCCTCGTAGTCCATGCCGTAAACGATGTGTGTTAGACGTTGGAAATTTATTTTCAGTGTCGCAGCGAAAGCAATAAACACACCGCCTGGGGAGTACGACCGCAAGGTTAAAACTCAAATGAATTGACGGGGACCCGCACAAGTAGTGGAGCATGTGGTTTAATTCGAAGATACGCGCAGAACCTTACCAACACTTGACATGTTCGTCGCGACTCTAAGAGATTAGAGTTTTCGGTTCGGCCGGACGAAACACAGGTGCTGCATGGCTGTCGTCAGCTCGTGTCGTGAGATGTTGGGTTAAGTCCCGCAACGAGCGCAACCCTTACTTTTAGTTGCCATCATTTAGTTGGGAACTCTGAAAGAACTGCCAGTGATAAGCTGGAGGAAGGTGGGGATGACGTCAAGTCCTCATGGCCCTTACGTGTTGGGCTACACACGTGCTACAATGGCATTTACAATAGGAAGCAAGACGGTGACGTTGAGCAAATCCTAAAAAGATGTCTCAGTTCGGATTGTACTCTGCAACTCGAGTACATGAAGCTGGAATTACTAGTAATCGCGGATCAGCGTGCCGCGGTGAATACGTTCCCGGGTCTTGTACACACCGCCCGTCACACCATGGGAGTTGGTTCTACCTTAAGGCAAAGCATAAAACCTTTGACCACGGTATAGTCAGCGACTGGGGTGAAGTCGTAACAAGGTAGCCGTAGGGGAACCTGCGGCTGGATTACCTCCTTTCTAAGGATGATTAAGGATTTTTTCTTAATCTAAATAATTAACAGGTTAATGTTGACCGTCCTCATTTCTCTTCTTAAAGTAGTGTTTCTCTTTACTGCATAAGGGCCGGTAGCTCAGTTGGTTAGAGCACACCCTTGATAAGGGTGGGGTCGAAAGTTCGAGTCTTTCTCGGCCCACCAAAATTAATGGGGGATTAGCTCAGCTGGGAGAGCGCCTGATTTGCATTCAGGAGGTCAGCGGTTCGATCCCGCTATCCTCCACCAAAGAAACACTTAGTTATTTAATTTGTGAATAAATTTTTAATATT
>CACPKA010000014.1 GCA_902634485.1 uncultured Pelagibacteraceae bacterium
AGATAATAGTATTGGTTTTGTCGCTGCTGATATTGGTATAAAAAAAGCTATTAAAAATGCACAAAAAACAGGCATAGGTTTAGTGGCAATAAAAAATAGTGGTCATTATGGTTTGTCCAGTTTTTATGCAGAACAAGCGGTTAAAAAAAATCTGATGGTTTTTTGTTTTACAAACGCTCCTCCTGCTATAGCGCCTTATGGAGCAAAAAAAAAATTATTTGGAACAAATCCAATTTGTTTTGGTACACCAACTGGAAGTAAAACTCCTTTTATTTTAGATACTTCTGTATCTATGATTAATAGAGGAAAAATAAGAGTTGCTGCTAAATTGAAAAATAAAATTCCATTAGGCGTAGCTTTAGATAAGTTTGGTAATCCAACTACTAATGCAAAAAAAGCACTGGAAGGTGTTCAGCTACCCATAGCAGAATTTCGAGGATCAGGTTTGGCATGGATGGTTGATATAATGAGCGGGGTGTTAACTGGCGCAAACCATGGTGGTAAAGTTAAAGATCCTTTTGATGATTTAACTGGCCCTCAAAATGTAGGTCATTTATTTTTTGTTTTAAAGCCAACTTTATTTGTTGGTAATAATTATATAAAAAGAATTAAAAAAAATATAAAAGCAATTAAAAAACTTCCTAAAATTAAAGGAGTAAAAGAAATTTTTTATCCAGGAGAAGGGATTAACGCTAGATATAAAAAAAATTTAAAAAAAGGTATTGTTATTCAAAAAAATATATTAGAAGACATAAAAAAACTAAATGCTATCAAATAAAGAAATTGTCTGTCCAGATAACTTAATCGAAATTGCTAAAAAAAAAAAAGACGTTACTGCTGGAATTGTTAATGCTGGAAAACCATTGCCGATGCACTCAGCAATGGAAGCTGTTAAAGAAAATTTAATTATTCCAATATTCATTGGAGATAAAAATGAAATCAATAAATGTGCAGAACAACTAAAATGGGATATATCAAAATATGAAATTATAAACGAAACAGTTGAAAATAATACTGCTCCTATTGCAGCAAAATTAGCATCTGACCAAAAAATTAAAATTATAGTTAAAGGACATATACATACAGATATTTTAATGAAAGAGGTATTGAAAAGAGATTACAATCTTCTAGGAAAAAAAAGATTAAGTCATATTTGGCATATGACAATTGATAAAAGTAGTTCTCCTATTATAATTACTGATGGAGCGCTAAATGTTCAGCCAAACATAAAAACTAAAATGCATATACTAAAAAATGTTGTTGATTTTGCAAATAGAATTGGAATAAAAAAACCTAAAGTATCAATATTATCTGCAACAGAAGAAGTTTTGGAAAGCGTGCCAAGTTCAATCGAAGCAAAAGAAATAACCAAACTTGCAAAAGAGGAAAATATAAATGCTGATGTTTTTGGTCCGCTCGCTTTTGATAATAGTATTTCAAAAAAATCTTCAGCAATTAAGGGTATTAAAAATGATGTTGCTGGCCAAGCAAATGTGATTTTAGTTCCAAGTGTAGAAACGGGTAATGCTTTAGTTAAAATGATGATTTATTTCATGGGTGCATGTGCAGCTGGAGTCGTTATAGGGGGAAAAGTTCCTGTAGTAATAACCAGTAGATCAGATGAAGCTCAAGCCAGATTAGCTTCAATTGCTGCCGCTGTGGTTGCTTTAGATTAAATTTTTCTATTTTTAACAATAAAAAGTTTTCTTGGAAATTTGCCTTCTTCGAATTTTTCAATGTCAATGAGTTTAAAACCCTTTGATAATTTTTTCACTTTATCTTCAGAAAAAAAATGTACAATAAATCCATCATTCTCATAAAGATCTTCTCCTATATGAATGCCATTTTTATAATCTCCATCTTCTACATGTCTAACAGTATAAATATTAATTCCTCCAGGTTTTAATATTCTAAAAATTTCATTATTTAAATTTTCAAGATCATCATTTGATAGAGCCATACAATAAAGCATATGGGAATAACATGCATCGATCGAATTATCTTTGAAAGGAAATTTTTCTCTAACATCAAAAACTTCCGTTTTTATAAAATCTGAAAGGTTTAGTCTTTTTGACTTGTTTGTAATGCTTTTAATAGATTCTTTACTATAATCTAGGGCTACAACATTAATAAAATTTTTTGCAAAAAATAAGGTGTCTCTACCAAGTCCAGCCCCTAGTTCAATAATATTTTTTATACCATTATCTTGAAATGATTTAAGTGCTTTGACAGCTGATTTACTTGGTTCAAGACCAAACATCTCAGGCTTACTTGAGAAATTACTTTCCCAATGCTGAGATTGTTGGTCTAATTTTTTTTGATCCAAATTTATTTATGTGGATCTGGAACCTTACGCAAATAAGGTTTTATAGTTTCCCAACCATCTGGGTATATTTTTTTTGCTTCCTCGTTAGTTACTTTAGGAACAATAATTACTTTTTCCCCTGGCTTCCAATCAGCTGGTGTAGCAATTTTATGTTTAATAGTTCTTTGCATCGAGTCTATAGCTCTCAAGATCTCGTGAAAGTTTCTACCAGTTGTCATTGGATATGTTAAAAACAAACCAATTCTTTTATCTGGTCTTATTACATAAACTGTTCTAACAGTTTCATTGTCTACTGCAGTTCTGCCACCCGAACTTACACCTGCGTCTGCTTCAAGCATATTATATAGTTTAGCAACTTCTAATTTTTCGTCAGCAACAATTGGATATTCAGGTTTCATACCGCAAACATCTGTAATATCATCTATCCATTTCACATGATCATCAACTGGATCTACACTTAAACCCATAACTTTTACATTTCTCTTATCAAACTCTGGTTTCATTTTTGCTAATGCACCAAGTTCAGTTGTGCAAACCGGTGTAAAGTCTTTTGGATGTGAAAATAAAACTCCCCAACTATCTCCAAGCCACTCATGAAAAGAAATTTCTCCCATTTGTGTTTTAGCTTTGAAATCTGGAGCCACACTATTTATTTTTAAAGTCATTTTTCTCCTTATTAATGTTTTTTAGAAAGATTATAATCAAGATTTATTTGCTATGCAATTTTTTATAGTTTAAATTTCAATTATGATTTTTGAGCAATTATTTGACACTAAATCTTCAACCTATACTTACATTATTTCTAGTGGAAAAGGCCGTGAAGCTTTAATTATTGATCCTGTAATAGAAAATACTGAAGAATATATAAAAATTTTAAAAAATTTAGATTTAAAATTAGTTAAAGTAATAGATACGCATATTCATGCTGATCATATAACTGGAATGAATGAGTTAAGCAAAATAACTAACTCGGTAAAAATTATGGGCGAACAATCTAAATCTGAAGTTATAGATATTAGAGTTAAGGATGGTGAAAAAATAAAAATTGAAGATATTGAATTAACATCAATGTATACTCCCGGTCATACCGATTGCTCATATAGTTTTTTAATGAATGACAGAGTCTTTACTGGAGACACATTGTTAATTAATGGTACCGGAAGAACAGATTTTCAAAGTGGTAGCTCTTATGATGCTTATAATTCTTTATTCAATATATTATTAAAGTTGCCAGGGAAAACTTTAGTATATCCTGCCCATGATTATAATAAAAAAAAATGCTCAACAATAGATGACGAGAAAAATAATAATCCAAGACTTCAGGTAAGTTCAAAAGAAGAATATGCAGAGATAATGAATAACCTTAAATTAGCTTATCCAAAAATGATTGATGTTGCTGTTCCCGCAAATATTAAAGGTCTTACAATTGAACAAGTAAAAAATGACTAAGTGTATTGCATTCATCGGTATTGGTAATATGGGAAGTCCTATGGTTGAAAATTTAATAAAAGCTGGAAAAAAAGTTAAGGTATATGACGTTTCTAAAAAAATGATTGAAAAAGCTAAGGAAAAAAAATTTGATATTGCACAAAGTATAGATGACCTTTTAAAAAATCCTATTTCAACTGTGATTACCATGCTGCCAGCAGGAAAAAATTCAAAAGAAGTTTATCTAGGAGAAGATGGAATTATAAATAAAGTAAATAAAGATTGTCTCTTAATTGATTGCTCAACAATCGATATAAAAGCTTCTGTTGAAATTGGCACTAAAGCTGATGAAAAAGAAATTAAAATGATAGACGCTCCAGTAAGTGGAGGCGTTATGGGGGCAAAAAATGCTACATTAACCTTTTTAGTAGGTGGAACTAAAGATGCTTTTAATCTTGCTAAACCGCTTTTAGAAATTATGGGAAAAAATATATTTCATGCGGGTGAGCTTGGATGTGGAAATGGTGCAAAAATTTGCAACAACTTGGCACTTGGAATTTCTATGATAGGTGCATCAGAAGCTTTAATGTTAGCTAAAAGATTAAACATAGATATTAAAAAAGTTCATGAAATAATGAAAAACGCATCTGGTAATAGTTGGCCAATATCAGTTTACCCGCCTCTACCCGGACTTAAAGATGGAGTGCCATCTAATAATAAATATAGACCAGGGTTTTCAGCAGGTATGATGAATAAAGATTTAAAACTTGCAATTGAATCTGCAAAAGAAGTTAAAGCTAATACTCCTTTAGGTTCTAAAGCAAATGATATTTACAGTAAATTTTGTGAAGAAGGAAATAGCAATAAAGATTTTTCAGCAATTTCAAAAGTTGTTGGTGGTGATGCATGGGATTATGAAATAGAAGACTAATTAATCTGCATAATTGACTTGTAATAAAAGCATAACAAATATTAAATAGAATAAGTTAAAATAAAAAAAGGAGAAAATATGGAAAAGGAAATGCTTGCAATAGCAAAACTTAAATCTGGTGAAGGAAAATTTGAAAAGTTCATGGGATTTATGCAATCAGATGAAGGAATGGCAGTGAGAAAAACTGTTGCTCATGTTGAAAAAACAGTTCCAGGAATAGGTCCGGATAAAAGTTATGTTATGTTTAAAGTTTCAGTTCATAATGAAGAAGAAATGAAAAAGTTCGCTTCAGGTAATAATCCGATAGCGAAACCTATTTTCGATGAATGTATCGAAGTTGTTGAAATGTATGAATTGAACAAAGTTAATTTATAAGGATTAATAAAAATGGCTGGGTACGCAATAACCCAAATTGAAGTAACTAATCCTGAAGACTATAAAGAGTATTTAGCAAAGGTTACAGATATAGTTACAAAATTTGGTGGAGAATATTTAGTAAGAGGTGGAGAATTTAAATGTTTTGAAGGTGAGTGGAAATATCCTAGAACAGTAGTAATTAAATTTCCCTCTTATGAAAAAGCTTTGGAATGGTATAATTCTGAAGAATACAAACCGGTAAGACAGATACGGTTAAATAATTCTGTCGGAAATTTTATAATAGTTAAAGGAGCATAAAATAAAATATGTCTAAATTAAAAAAATATAGCGATGCCATAATGAATAAAGATGAAACAGCTATGAATGAACTTTTACATGACGATTTTAAATTTACAATGCATAAATCTGGCAACACTTTAGGTAAAGCTGATGTGATCAAATGGGCAATGAGTGGTGACATTAAGCAAGATAAGGCAAGAGTGGTTTATGAAAATGATGAAATTGGTATTCACCATTCTTTAGTAACATTTGATGATGGAAATGTTGAGGCAGTAATGGCAGTTTATAAATATAAAGATGAAAAAATTATAAGTCTGGAGACTGGCGCTACTCCAATGCCTAAATAAATA
Organism: uncultured Pelagibacteraceae bacterium; assembly: GCA_902634485.1. Classification (GTDB taxonomy): domain Bacteria; phylum Pseudomonadota; class Alphaproteobacteria; order Pelagibacterales; family Pelagibacteraceae; genus Pelagibacter. The sequence continues at coordinate 5,693 of CACPKA010000014.1, forward strand.
TTTTTGAGAAATAGAGCTTTAAAAATATTAATTTATTTTTTTTTAATTTCTTTTGGAATGACTGTGACTTCTCTGTCAGACCAAAAGAAAGAGTTGGATAAATTATTCATCGATCTTAAAACTATTGAAAGCAAATCTTCAGCTTTTGAGATTGAAAAAAAAATTTGGAACATTTGGGTTACACATCCTTCTGATAGAAAACTTACCGCAATGTTATCTAAGGGATCTAATTATATGTCTCAAAATAGACTAGGTGATGCTTATATTATTTTTACAGAAGTAATTTCGATAGACAAAAATTGGGCAGAAGCATGGAATAAGCGTGCTACTGTTTTATATTTAATGGGCGAATATGAAAAGTCCCAAAAAGATATTGATAAAGTTTTAATTTTAGAAAAGAGACATTTTGGAGCATTATCAGGTCAAGGACTTGTCCAAACAGCTCTTGAAAATTATCAAAAGGCTATTGATAGTTATATTGAAACTCATAAAATATATCCTGCAATGGAAACACCCTTGGTAATGATAGAAAAATTAAAGTTAAAAATTAAAAAAGAAAGTATATGAATAAATTTATATGTTAAAAAAAAAATATGGAAATTTAATCTTCGTATTAATTATGGGATTCGGAATGAGTTTGTTTATGACTCTGATTATTACTTATATTAATACTGGAATGGATAATGAATATAGCCAAAGATTTTTTAAAGCCTGGACAGTAAGTTTACCAATTGCAATTATAACCTCTTTGGTGGTAGGGCCTCCAACAAAAAAATTTGTAGATAAAATTACTAAATAATAATATCCTAAAGTTTGTGAGTAATATATCAGCTTATATAATTTTAATTATTGCTGTAATTTTAGGTACAGCTTCGAATGGGTTTGCTAAAGGAGCTCAAGGTTTTACATTATTAATACCAAGTATTCTTACAGCAGTAACCATAGTTGGATGCATGTACACTTTATCATTGGTTATGAAAACAATTCCCGTAGGTATTACTTATGCTTCTTTTGCAGGTTTGTGTATTATAGCAACAACAATTGTTGGAGTTTACAAATTTAATCAGATGCCTGATTTTTATACGGTAATAGGTCTTATTTTAATTATAGCCGGTGTATTAATTGTTAACTTGTTAGGTAAAACTAACTGATATGAAACCATTTACAGGTTATATTTTTTTAGCGATAGCTATATCATGTGGAATAGCTGCAAATAGTTTTGCAAAAATATCTGATGGATTTTCAAAACTAACTCCATCGGTTGCTTGCCTGCTGTTAATGAGTGTAACAATGTTTTCGCTTGCAAAAGGCATGTCTGCAATTCCAGTTGGTTTTGCTTATGCCACTTATAGCGCAACTACGGTTGCTGCAATACTTTTATTTGGAATTATTAAATATAATCAAATTCCTAATATTTATGGAATAATTGGAATTTTATTAATTGTAGCTGGTGTATTAATTGTAAATTTATTAGGTAATACGAGTAATTAATTTAAATATACTTTAGCTCCTGCATCTCTCTATTGAATTTTTCTTCTATTTTTGAAATTATTTTTTTATCTAATATATTTCGCCATTGATTAGATTTACCTTTGTTAAAGAAAGGTTCTTTTTTATTATAGTTTTCTTTAAAACCTGATTTTCTTTCTAAATTTTTAAGTTTATTAAAATCTGTAATTTCTATACATTTTTTTATTTTTTTTTCATTAATATCTATTCCTGTTAATTTGTTAAGATATTCAATAACATTCGAAAAAGTATTAAATGGGTCACTGATTAAATCTTCATACTTTATTATAATTCTTTCAGTTAGATTAAAATTCTTCCAGGAGTTATAGTTTTGAGCCCAACTTCCTCTAATTTCTCCAATAACATCTTTTTTATATTCATTTAACCATCCCTTATGATCCTCTTCTAAAACTAATTCTATAGTTTCATTTATGCTTAATTCTAAATGTCTTGAGTAAGATACTAATACATCTCTTGGGTCTCTGACTAAATAAATTGCACCTAACGTATTATCTTTGTTTGTAAAAGGAGAATTTACAAGACCACCAAAAGCATTGTGAGTCTTTAAAAAATTTATCTTTTTATTTAAATTTATATTTTCTTGAACATATATCCAAGATTTTGCTACCTCCTCAAAATTTTTTGGTTTAACTCCAATATCCTCATATAATTTACTACTTGGAAATCGTACGATATTTTTTAATAAATCAAAATCAAAAATATCACTTTCTGAATTCATATAAAAATATGAACAAAGAAAAGCTCTTAACCAAGTATTTCCACTTTTTGGAAATGAGGCTAACCAAACTATCATTTATTTTAGAAAATTATCTACTTCTACTTGATAGCCTTCAACCAATCTATTTGTTTCATTAGCCATTCCAGTTACTGCAATCATTTCATTAAGCATTTCATCTGTAGCTCCTTTTTTCTTAGCTGCTAAGCTATGAGATTTTATACAATACTCACAACCATTAGTTATTGAAACTGCAACATAGATTAGTTCTTTAACTACTGGATCAAGAGCTCCCTTTTTCATTACTTGCTTTAATGAAGTCCAGGTTCTCTCTAATGTTTCAGGATTGTTTGCAAGGCTTTTCCAAAAGTTTGGGACCTCTGTAATTTGTCTTACACTTTTTATTTCATCAAATATTTCTTTAACTTTTCCTTTGGCCTCATTTTCTTGGATTGGTTTAAAGATTGGCATTTTTCCTCCTTATTTTTTCATTATTTTTCATTTAGTTTAATAAAGTAGAGGTAAAGAATTCTCTAACCAGTTTCTCGTTCTCTTCTGATGCTACCTTATTATAAGCTATAGTATTTGATTTGCTAACGCAGGTTCTATCATATTGAAACTGTGGAATTCTCCAGCCCATTTTGTGTCTCATTTTAACTCTTTTAAAAATTTTTTTCTTATCTTTGTCAGATGCGCTTGCATACCAATCATCAAAGCCAACCTGGGATAATATAGCTACATCATCTGGTGCCATTTCAGCAACTGGCAATGAATGATTTTCTTCATAGTAACATCTTCCATCATTTTGTCCCTTAATTTTCATTGACTTCTTACCAGAAATTGTTGCTTCAAAACTGTGGTGAGTATCAGGATAAACTTTAATGTCTACGTCTTTTCCTTTTGCCTTAAGGCGCGCAACATAATTTACGCATGAATCAACTGGAAAATATGTATCTAATTCTCCAACATGAATACGAATTGGGGTATCTGTAATCTCATCATCTTCTTTAAAAGTGACATTACATGGTGGATACATTGGCACGCTTGCTGCAAAATCCATACCTGGTGTTCCCCACATTTTTTGAAATCTTTTTACATTTAAATACAAACATCCTCTAGCTCCAAGAGACATACCTATACAGCCAATATTTTTTGGATTAATACGAGGATGATTTGATAAAAGTTTTAACGCGCCATATGCATCTATAATTCTATTCATACCTCTATTCATTGCAGCACACCAAGGAATTTCTTTTTTAATATTATTATCTTTCTTACATTTACGACGTGCCCAATTACTATCAACCATAAATGTAGCTATTCCCATACTATTTATTACTTTAATCCAGTGCTCTTCGGCATCATTAACGCCACCCATTCCATGCAATATGACAACTGCAGGAACATTTTTATCTGCAGCATTATCAGGAAAATTTAATGTTCCCCAAATTGTTATTTCTCTATTCGGTTTTTTTCCTAATAAAAAATCTCTCATGGTTAATGTTGGCAAAGATTGAAACTCAATCTTTTCCCCTGTACCTTTCCATTCTTTAGCTTTAGGTGGTCCGCTCTTCTTTTCTTGAGCTTCTAGTAAAGTAGAGGTAAAAAATAAACAGATTAGTATTAATAATATTTTTTTCATTAGTTATAAATCGACTCTATTTTTGGCATTAATTTTAATAATTCTTTTGTGTATTCATGTGATGGATTTTTAAATAATTCTTCAGTTTTTGAAATTTCGCAAAGTTTTCCATTTTTTAATACTGCTATTCGATCACACATTTGTCTTACCACAGGTAAATCATGACTAATAAACAAGATTGTCAAATTTAACTGCTCTTGTAAATCTTTTAATAAATTTAATATTTGCGCTTGTATACTTACATCTAAAGCCGAAGTTGGCTCATCACAAACAAGTAATCTTGGTTGAGTTGCAAGTGCTCTTGCAATAGATATTCTTTGTCTTTGACCTCCAGAAAATTCATGCGGATATCGTTCAGCTGATTGTTGAGTTAATTCGACAGATTCTAATAAATCATAAATATAACTATCTATATCTTTTGAACTTATTGAGGGATTGTGAAGCTTTATAGGCTCAGCGATTATATCTTTAACTTTTAATCTTCCATTTAATGAAGAGTATGGATCTTGAAATATCATTTGAATTTGTTTCCTAAATTTCATCATTTCTTTGTTACTTTTAATTTTTGTTATACAAACATTGTCAAAAAAAATATCTCCTGCGCTTGGCCTAAACAAATTAACAATCATTTTAGCAATTGTTGATTTTCCACTACCGCTCTCTCCTACTAGTCCAAATGATTGGCCTTCTTTAATATTAAATGACACATCATCTACAGCCATTACAGAGTTTTTTGAGCTTTCTGTAAAAAAGCTATCATCAAATGTTTTGCTTAAACTCTTAACTTCAACTAAATCTTGATTAACAATTTCTTTTTTTGTCCATCTATTTAATATTTTAATATTTGTTTCACTTTGTTTTTTGTTTTCTTTTTCGATTATTTTAAATCTTTCAATTTTTTTGTTTGTTGGTGGAACAGAGCTCACAAGACTCTTTGTGTAAATTTCTTTAGGTTTAGTTAAAATTTCCTTAGTAGGACCAATTTCAACTAAATTGCCATTTTTCATTACAGCCACCCTGTCAGTTGTCTCAGATATAACTCCCATATCATGGGTAATTAATATTACAGCTAAATTTCTTTCTTTAGTTAATCTTTTAATTAAATCTAAAATTTGAGATTGAATTGATACATCTAATGCTGTTGTAGGCTCATCTGCAATAAGAAGTTCAGGTTCACAACAAAGTGCAAGAGAAATAACTACTCTTTGTCTCATTCCGCCAGAAAATTGATGTGGATAATTATTAAATCTTTTATCTGCATCTTTAATACCAACCTCTTTTAATAAATCGATAGCTTTATTTTTTGCTTCTTGTGTACTTAAACTTAAATGCGTTTGTATTGTTTCAATAAGCTGTTCTCCTATTGTAAATATGGGATTTAATGATGTTTGGGGATCTTGAAAAATTAAACCAATTTTTTTACCTCTATATTTAACAATGTTTTCTGGATCTTCATGAACATTTATATCACCTAAAAAGATTGAGCCATTTGAAACTTTTCCTGGTTCATCAATAAGATTTATAATCGCATTGCCAACTGTACTTTTTCCTGAGCCAGATTCACCAACCAATCCTAAAATTTCTCCTTTACTAACTTCTATATTAATATTTTTAGCAGCATGAACTGTTTCTCTTCTCATTTTATAATCAACGCTTAAATTATTTATTTTTAAAAAACTCATTAATTTAATTTTGGATTAAGAGTATCTCTCATCCAATCTCCTAAAAGGTTTATTGAAAATGCTAAAATAACTAAAAAAATTGCTGGAAAGAAAGTAATCCACCACTCTCCCGAAAATAAAAAATCATTACCAAGCCTAATTAATGTTCCTAAAGAAGGTGTTGTCGGTGGAACGCCAACTCCTAAAAAGCTTAATGTAGCTTCAGCTATTATTGCAAGCGCAAGTCCAATAGTTCCAATTACTAGAACTGGTCTTAATATGTTTGGCAATATGTGTTTGAACATAATAAGTATATTTGAAACTCCTATAATTGTTGAAGCGGAAACATAATCTTTATTTTTTTCAACCAAAGTGGCAGCTCTTGATACTCGTGCGAACTGGGGCCACTCTGAAATGCCTATTGCAAAAATTAGTACATAGATTGCCATTTCATCATGTAATTCTCTCGAAATAATACCTCGTGCAATTCCATCCACTAGAAGGGCCATTAAAATACTTGGTACAGTTAATTGTACATCAGTGAATCTCATAACAATCATTTCGTATTTTCCTCCAAAGTATCCTGCTGTTAATCCCAATGTTACACCTAATACCAAGGCAAATATAACCGCCGAAAAACCCACAATTAAAGAAATTCGTGATCCATAAAGAATTGTTGCTAACATATCTCTACCTTGGCCATCAGTTCCTAAAATAAATTTCGCAAGACCATCTTCTGTCCATGAAGGCGGGGTAAATGCATCCATTAAAGATAGTGATGATGGATCAAATGGATTATAAGGTGTTACTAATTCAACAAAAAAAGAACAAAAGAAAATTATGATTAATATTACGGTTGATACAATAGCTGTAGGAGATTTTACAAAACTAAAATAAATATCGCTATCTTTAATTCTATTTAGTAAAGTTAATTTTTGATTATCCACTTACAGCCTCCGCTTTAACTCTAATTCTTGGATCAATAAAATAGTATAAAATATCAACAATGAAATTGATCATTACGAAAACAAAAGCTATGAAAACTAAATAAGCAGACATAATTGGTATATCTACAAACTGAACTGCTTGGATAAACAAAAATCCCATCCCAGGCCATTGAAAAACTGTTTCTGTAATTATAGAAAAAGCTATCAATGTACCAATATTTATTCCTGCAATCGTAATTACAGGTATTAAGCCATTCTTTAACGCATGTTTGTAATGAATACTTTTTTCACTTATGCCTCTTGCTCTTGCAAATTTAATATAATCAGTTTGAAGTATTTCCATCATTTCTGCTCGGACAAGTCTAATAATATATGTCATTTGAAAAAGACTAAGAGTAACCGAAGGTAAAATTATAGCTTTTAATCCTGATGTTGTTAAAAAACCAGTAGACCAAAACCCGAGATCAACTACTTCTCCTCTGCCAAAAGAAGGGAGAATTCCTAAAATTACTGCGAAAAGATAAATAAATAATATACCAATAACGAATGTGGGAAGCGATACTCCCAATAATGAAATAGCCAATATGGTGTCACTCAAAAAACCTTTTCTGTTTATACCTGTATAAACTCCTAGTAATGTACCTGAAACTAAAGCTATTAAGGCCGAAATTAAGACTAGCTCTATTGTGGCAGGCAATCTTTCTGAGATTAATTCTGAAACCGGTCGTCTTAACTGATAAGATATTCCAAATTCTCCTTTTGAAGCGTTAACTACAAATCTTGCAAATTGTATATGTATTGGATCCATTAATCCTAAAGACTCTCTAAGTTCAGATCTTTCTTCATCAGATGTTTCTTCTCCAACCATATTATTAATTGGATCTCCTACAAAATTAAAAAGTGAAAAAGAGACAAAAGCAACAACCAGCATTACCAAGACTGATTGAAACAGGCGCTTGAAAAAATATTTTATCAATTTATGAAAATTTAACTTACAAGCCCTTTTATTAAAAAGGGCTTGTAAAAAATTAATTTAATTTACTCTAGAAAAACGGAATAATGGTTCATTATTCGGTCTTATAGGAACATCAACATTTGATTTTGATGCCCAAGAAATTACTTGGTGATGTAAAGGAAGATAAGCAATGTTATCTCTTACAATTTTCCAAGCTTTTGCTATTGCAGCATTTCTTTTATCTAGATCAACTTCACCTTCCATTACTCTTATAGCGGCATCAACTTCGGAATCACTAAAGTTAACTTTGTTCCAACTAGCGCCAGACTCATATAAGTAATGAAATACATAATGGCTATCTAAAGTAGGAACACCCCAACCTAACATGTAAAAATCACCTTGATTATCTTTAAGTTCTTTAAAGTGTTTACTTTTAGTTTGAGCAAATAGATTTACATTAACTCCTATTTTTCCTAACATTCCAACAACAGCTGTACAAATTGCTTCATCATTTACATATCTGTCATTTGGACATCTAAGTTCAACATTAAAACCATTTGGATAGCCAGCGTCTGCTAGTAATTGTTTTGCAGCATTCACATCGTAAGGTAATCTCTTATCAAGTTCCTTTGTATAACCTGTAACTCCTGGAAAAGTTATAATTCCTGCTGGTTCACTTAAACCTCTCATAACTTTTTTCTTGATAGCTTCAATATCAATTGCTTGATAAAGTGCTTGTCTTACTTCTTTTTTCTTAAAAGGATTGTCTCCAGTATTTCCAGATCTTAGTTGATCTGCTGCTTGATCCATTCCAAGAAAAATCGTACGCATTTGAGGTGTACTTTCTACTTTGTGTCCTCCAGAAGCTTCTATACGAGCTAAGTCTTGTACGGGCGCATCGGTAACTATATCTATTTCCCCAGACAATAATGCAGCTACTCTAGTTGCTGCATTCTTAATTGGAAGCAAGTGAATCTGAGTAATATTATGCTCAACATTTCCCCACCATTTACTATTCTTTTTGAAAACAGTTTTCGTATTAGGTTCTCTTAAAGTAATTTTAAATGGACCAGTTCCCATTGCGTTTACTGCCGAAAATGTTTCCTGTCCAGCATCCCAATTTTGTGGAGCAATCGCAAAATTTTCAGTTGCCCATTTTTTAGACATTACAAATATATTTGATAACTGGTTCAAAAGAATTGGATTTGGTTCTCTTGTTTGAATCTCAACAGTATAATCGTCGAGAGCTTTAACAGATGTAACTGTGCTTATATATTCTTTAAAGTCAGATGTACGTTGTTGAGCTCTTAAGACACTAAAAACAACATCTTCAGATGTCATTGGTGTTCCATCGCTAAACTTCACATCTTTTCTAAGATTAAAAACCCAAGTTGTTGGACTTGTAGTTTTCCAATCAGTAGCTAATTGAGGCCCTATAGACATATCTAGACCTCTTGTAACAAGTGCTTCATATACTTGTCTTGATACCATTGTTGTTGGTCCTTCGTTCTGAGCATGCGGATCTAGTGTTAAACTATCACCTTGCATTGACCACTTAACAGTCTTAGCCCATGAAATTGAAGTTGCAAAAACAAATAGTAAAGTTAAAAAAATTTTAAATAAATTTTTTGTTTTCATTTACCCCTCCTATAAAAAAATGATTATAAAACTCTATTAATCCATTTAACAAGCTTTTTATTATACTGAAATAGTAGTATTTACTTATGTAATTTAAGAAATAGGCTTAAATAACCTTAAAATTTTATTGTGAACTGATCGATTAGCAGAAACTAAAATATCTCCGCCCTTTACAGCGTCTTGATCTTTCCAAGTTGATATAATCCCGCCTGACGCTTCAACAATCGGGATAATAGGATGTATATCCCATATTTTATTTAAACATTGAAAAACTACATCAACTCTCCCCTCACATATCTGACAATATGTAAGCGCATCAAAACATGGATATTGCATTAATTTTAAAATTTTAGGAATTTTTTTTTGTTTACTTATAGAAAGCGATCCATGAAACGCGCCTGCCAATTTAATTTGATTAAATTGTACTTTTTTATTTACTTTAAGTTTTCTTTTTTTACCATTTTCAAAAACAAAGGCTTTTTTATTTGAAAAATTTAGATAAAATTTTTTGAGTTTTGGAAAATTAGCTAAACCTATAACTGGTTTGCCTTTATAATTTAGAGATATTAAATTACTCCACGTTGGGTTTCCTATTATGAATGATCTTGTCCCATCAATGGGGTCTAATACCCAGGTATAATCGCTATCTGATTCTTTTTTTCCAAATTCTTCTCCTATAACTTGATGTTTTGGAAATCTTTTTTTGATTTTTAATCTAATAAATTTTTCAAATACTCTATCAGCTTTAGTAACAGGATCATAACCTTTTGTTTTTGATTTATTTATTACTTTGAAAGGATGGTTTAGATTTTTATAATAATAAATTGTCAAATCTTTAGCTAACTTAACAAGAAAGTTACTATATATTTTGTATGATTTAAATTTTGTAATCATTTTAAGGCTTTTACTAGATCAATAATTAACTTAGATCAATTGAATTTTTCTTGAAAAAAAACAGGTTTTGATAGATTGTTGCATTAATACTTATGAAAATTGAACTAGAGAATAATAAAGTTTTTTTTAATAAAGGTTCTAATAAAGAAGAAATACATCCATTTTGGTTGAGAGAGAGAGTTGATGGTGAAGAATTTTTAGATAAAGGCACCCAACAAAGATTATTTGACCCCTCTACCATGAATTCAAACATTATTATAGAGAGAGCAAAAATTAATGGAAATTTTTTAGAAATTAATTTTAATGATGGAGTAACTACTAAGTTAGATATTAATAAAATTTCTTCTGAATTTTCAAACAAAGATACTGTAATTAAATCCATAAATAAAATTAAATGGGATTCATCTTTAAAAAATATTAAAAATTTTATCTATAAAGAAAATTTTTTTGACTCTAAAGAAATGCATGATCTTTTGGTTTCATTTTATAGGTATGGTTTTGTAGTAATAGAAAATGTACCTACAAAAAATAATTTTATTGTTAATTTTGCTAATTCAGTTGGCAGTGTTAGGCGAACTAATTTTGGCGAACATTTTAATGTAAGGTCAAAACTAAACCCAAATGATTTGGCTTATACAACTCTGCATCTAAGTCCCCATACTGATAATCCTTATCGAAACCCAGTACCATGTATTCAGCTTCTTCATTGTATTGAAAATGAAGTTAGCGGAGGATATTCAACACTTGTAGATGGTTACACCGTAACAGAAAATCTTAAAAAAGAAGATTATGAAGCCTATAAAATTCTTTCTGAGATTAAAGTTAAATTTAAATTTATTGATAAAAATGTTGTTTTAGAAGACTGGTCTGAATTAATTAAACTAGATGAAAATAGTGAATTTAAACAAGTAAGATTTAGCCCAAGATTAGATTACGTGCCAATGCTTGATAAAAAAACGTTGGAGTCATATTATAAAGCTCGAAAAAAATTATCTGATTTATACAATTCTGAAAAAAATAGAATAGAATTTAAATTAAAGCCAGGAGATCTAATGATGATGGATAATTATAGAGTGTTGCACGGACGAACTAAATTCGATCCAGAAGAAGGAAAAAGATTTTTACAAGGTTGTTATATAGATTTTGATAGTACTGAGGGAAAATTAAGACATTTAAAAAGAAAATTTAAATGACCTCAAGGATCTTCTTTTGAGTCTTCGTGACACTTTAATTGCTAGTTTAGTTCCAATTTTTTTGGGTTTTGGATTTGTGATAGCCAAACCTGCAATGGAATATTTACCTCCTTTTTTATTGATGGGATTGCGATTTACTTTTGTAGCGTCAATCTTAATATGGTGGTTCCCAATACCTAGGGGTTTTTTAAAAAAAATTTTTTTTGCATCCCTTATAGCTAATACTCTTCAATACAGTATTACTTACACAGGCTTGAGTTTCATTGATGCTTCTGCTGCTGTTCTACTTGTCCAAACAGAAGTCCCTTTTGGTGTTTTGTTTGCATATTTTATGCTAAATGAAAAACCAACAGCAAGAGCTTTAATTGGAATAGCGATAGCATTTATTGGTGTTTATATTTTAACTGGATCACCGAATTTAGATGGTAAATTTATCGGAGTAAGTTTGGTAATTATAGGATCAGGTGTTTGGGCTTTAGGACAAGTTTTAGTAAAACCTTTAAGTAAAGAAATAAACCCACTAGCACTTGTTGCATGGCTGGGATTTTTTTCTGGCCCTATATTAATAGGTCTTTCAGCAATTTTTGATGGTAATACAATTAATTACTTCAAGAATGCATCTTTTGAAAGTTGGATGATTGCAATTTATTTAGGATTTATTATGCAGCCAATAACATATGGTTGCTTCTATTATGTTTTAAAAAACAATCCTTTATATAAAGTTTTGCCCATAGTTACTATGGGTATACCTCCTACAGGTCTATTAGCTGCAATTTTTCTACTAGGCGAAGAACCAACTAAAGAATTATTCATAGGTGGTGCAATAATTATTATAGGAGTTGTCTTAATAGTTTTTAATTTTTCAAAAAAAACTTAAATTATAAATAATTTAATTCTTTCATTTCTTTGTTAAAATTTTCTTCTACTTTTTTTCTTATATCTTCTCTTAAAATTTTTTTCCAATTATTTTCATGACCCATATAAAAAAACCTAACTTTAGAATTTTTCTTATCTTTGACAAATTCATCAAACTTATCCTGATCTTCTAATAATCTCAAATTTTTAAAAGAAGATGACTCGATTGCTTTTTCAACCTTTTTTTTTTCAATTTTTATATTTAAGATTTTTTCTATATAAATAACAATTTTATTGAATTCTTCTTTTGGTTCTTCTAATAATTTTTCGTATTTAATTAATAAATAATTCTTATTTGTTTTTTTCCAAAAATTATAATGATTTTTCCATGAACTTATAAAAGTTGGAAAAGAATTATCTTTTATAAAATTATTATCTGGTTTTTTTTCAACTAACCATCTATCTGAATCAAGCATGAAATTACATGCGTCTTCTATAGTTTTTTTACTAAAATGGTTTTTTAAAGAGGTTATTACATTTCGTGGATCTCGTACAATATGGATTACCCCTAAAGTGTTAATTTTATTTGTAAAATTATATTCTCCAACTTTACAATTTAAAAAATGAGTTTTATAAAATTTTGTTTTGCTGTCTAGGTTTAGCAAATCTTGAGTCGGTATCATAAACTTAAATAACTTTTCAGCATTTTCTGGCTTAATGATTTCTTCTTTGTCGATAAAATTTTCAAAATGACTAATTAATGGATATTGACCAATTTTAGATAAATTTTCAAATCCTACATTTCCATCTTCAGAAAACAAAATTGCAGCAATAAAAGATCTTATCCATGTATTTCCACTTTTAGGGTAGCTTGCTAACCAAATAATCATTTTTAATATTATCCCACAGATTGTAAAAAAGGGAAAATACTTAAAATATAATAACCAAGCGCTTGTAAGTTGTTTGTTAGAATCAAAACACCAGTTAATAAAAGAATTATTCCACCAATTTTAGTGACCTTGTTGATATTTTTTTTAAAATTTTTTGAAAATATCAAAAATTTTTGAATTAAAAAACCTGAGAATATAAAAGGTATCGCCAGACCTAATGAATAAAAACTTAATAATAAAACCCCTCTAGAAATATTTTCCTCGGTCGAAGCTAATGCTAAAATTGAACCTAGTATTGGTCCTATACATGGAGTCCAGCCAAATCCAAAGGCTGCTCCTACAATGAAAGTAGATAATGTCTTCGGTGATTTATTTGTGTAATATTTTTTTTCATAATTTAAAAATTTAATATTAATTACCCCAATTAATTGTAATGAAAATATAATTATAATGACACCAGCTATTATTCTTAATACTTGAGAGTTTTGTATTAAGATTGTACCTAATACAGTAGCTGTAGCTCCTAATAATATAAATACAAAAGAAAAACCTAAGGAAAATAAAAATAGTGGTAATAAATAAACTTTATTATTTTCTTTTAATTCGTTTAAAGAGTGGCCAGAAATAAATGAAATATATCCTGGTATTAGAGGTAAAACACATGGTGATAAAAAGCTTACCAAGCCTGCTCCTAAAGCAATAACAAGTTCAATCATAATTATTTATTATTTAACTTTTGAATTTTGTTCACCTAAACAATCTATTGATAATTTTATATTATCTCCAGACTTTAAAAATAACTGCGGCTTCATTCCCATGCCGACGCCTGCTGGCGTTCCTGTTGTTACTAAATCTCCAGTTTGTAATGACATAAATTTACTTAAATAAGAAATTATAAAATTTGGATTAAAAATCATGTTTTTTGTATTGCCGGATTGCATATTTTTTCCATTAACATCTAATTTAAGGTTTAAGTTGTTTATATCTGAAATTTCATCTTCTGTAACAAGATATGGACCTGTTGGTCCAAATGTGTCCCCTGATTTTCCTTTTACCCATTGTCCCATTTTTTCAATTTGCCATTCTCTTTCACTTACATCATTAACTATGCAGTATCCTAAAATGTACTCAGAAGCATTTTCTTCTAAAATATTTTTGCAATCCTTTCCAACCACAAAGGCTAACTCAACTTCCCAATCAAGTTTTGTGGATTTTGATGGTATTTCTATAATATCATTAGGTCCATTTATTGAACTAGTTGCTTTCATAAATATTATAGGTTCAGAAGGAACTTTTGCACCAGTTTCTTTTGCGTGGTCAGTATAATTTAATCCTATTGCAATAAATTTTCCAGGTTTTGAAATGCAAGCTCCTATTCTTTCACTAACTGATAACTCAGGTAATTTTTCTAAATCAATTTTTTTGATTCTTGAAATTGTTTCAAAATTTAAATTTTCTGGAATAAAGTCAGTTATAAAAGAACTTAAATCTCTTATCTTATTATTTTTATCTATTACTGCAGGTCTCTCTTTGCCTTTGGATCCAACTCTTAATAATTTCATTTTAAATCAATATTTTTTTTATATCTTTATTATTAAATCTTTTTGGTATTTTACAAGTGGTTTTAATTTTTTGTTTAATTCCAGTTTTTGATGCTTTCATTGTAGATTGAATAATATCTAATACATGAAGAGATAATTCTCCATTACATCTATGTAAAATATTATTTTTTATGCAATAAGCCATTTCAGCTAAACCTACTCCTCTATAATTTGCATTAGTTGGAGATTCGTTTGCTCTTGCACTTTGTGTTCTTATATTAATTTTTCCCAAAGGCATTTTAGATGTTTTATATTCTTTCCATTTGTCCCCTATTTTTTTACAACTAAAAACAGAACCTCCAAACATATTAGGATCTGGAACTATTAATGAACCTTTATCTCCATATAACTCAATATGATTTCTTTGATGAGCAATGACATCGAAAGATAAAGTTAATCTTATTATAGTATTATTTTTAAAGACTATTGTAGATAAATAAGTCGTTGGGCATTCTACTTTAAATTTTTTTCCTTTATTAGGTCCGATACCGATTGTTCTTTTTTTAACTCCTCTCATTATACTGCCTGTTACTTCTTTTGCAGGTCCCAATAAATTTACAAGTGCTGTTAGGTAATAAGGACCCATATCAATAACTGGGCCCCCCTCTTTTTTTGCAAACCACGGTTCTGGGCTTGGATGATATGATTGAACTCCGGGAAAAGCAAAAATTGCATTTCCTAAATTAATTTTTCCTATAATTTTTTTTTCAATTAATTCTTTAGCTTTTTGATTTCCTCCTCCAAGAAATGTGTCTGGGGCATTGCCTATATACAATTTTTTTCTTCTTGCTAGCCTTACTAGCTCTTGACCGTTTTTAAAACTAATTGCCATTGGCTTTTCTGAATATACATGTTTTCCATTTTTAAGGGCTTTTTTAGCAACTTCGTAATGAGCTTTTGGAATTGTAAGATTTAAAATTATTTTAACTTCTTTATCTTTAAGTATTTCATTAACGCTTAAAGATTTTATCTTATATTTTTTTGCACATTTTATTGAAGCTTTGGAATTTATATCAGCACATTTGATTATTTTGAAATTATTAAAATATTTATGAGCTCTAAAATATGTTTCTGATATATGGCCACATCCAATTAAACCAACTTTAAAAAATTTACCCATGAATTGAATTAGACACCTTGTCGTTGTTTAGATTTACCTTCTTTATGAAGTTTAAGCGCTTGTTCGTTTTCTTTTGTACTAGGTATCTCTAAAGTCGGACTTTCCCAATAAGCTGAGCCTTCTAACCATTGATATGGATGTGTTTTTATTGAAATTACATAAGTTAAATCTGATTTTTTAGCTCTTTTAAATGCTTCTTCTAATTCGCTAATTGTAGAAACTTCCTCAGATTTAGCTCCCATACTTTCAGCATGTTGTGCAAAATTAACTTCTACTAGATTGGATGTATTAGAGCTTTCAAACAAACAATTAAATTCTTTTCCACCTTTAAATAACTGAAGTCGATTAATCACTGCATGCCCACCATTATCACATACAATAATTATTAATTTATTATTAGTTATAACTGAAGAATAAATATCAGAATTGTTTAATAAATAAGAGCCATCACCTACAAAAGCTATAACTTCTTTATTCGGATTAGCCATTTTAATTCCAAGTGCTCCCGAAATTTCATAACCCATACAACTATAACCCCATTCTGTTTCGTGAGTATTTATTTCTCTTGGTCTCCAAATTTGAACTACTTCTCCTACCAATCCTCCAGCTGCAGTAACTGCAATATCAGTCGGATCAGAATTTCTATAAATAGCTCCCACAGCATGAGCGTAACTTGGAAGTTTTTGATTAGTTGGTCCGCTCTCTTTATCAACATATTCATTCCATGAATTAAGCTCATCTCTAGATTTTTTGTACCATTCTTGTGAAGCTTTCCAATCACCTAGGGCTTGGGAAAGTTCTAATAATGAAACTTTTGCATCTCCTATAACTGAACTTGCCATATGTTTGCTTGCGTCAAACCTTGTTACATTGATTGAAACTAAACTAAAATTTGGATTTTCAAAATTAGCCCAAGAGCCAGTTGTAAAATCTCCAAGTTTTGTCCCGATTGCAATTGCTAGATCAGTTTGCTTAGCAAAATTATTTGCGGCTCTACCACCTAAACCTCCTATTGGTCCAAGAAAATGTGAATGGTCTCTCTTCATTGAAGAATAACCCATTACTGTTTGCGTTACTGGGATGTTATGTTTGGTTGCGAATGATGAAAGTTCATTTATAGCATCTGAATAAAAAACCCCACCTCCAGAAATAATTATTGGGTTTTTTGAATTTTTAATTTTCTCAACAGCCTCTTTAATTTGAAAATCGTCTGGTTTTGGTCTTCTTATATTGTGTAATCTTTCTTTAAAAAATTCTTCAGGATACTCAAAAATTTCACCTTGTGCGTCTTGTGATAATGAAATACATGCTGGACCACAATCTCCAGGATCTAACATTGTCTGTATTGCTTGAGGTAAAGTTTGTAAAATTTGTTCAGGTCTTGTAATTCTATCAAAATATTTTGTAACAGGTTTAAATGAATCGTTTTGAGTTATGCCGGGATTATTAAAGTGTTCTACTTGTTGTAAAACTGGATCAGGTATCCTGTTTGCGTATGTGTCTCCTGGTAAAAATAATATTGGCAATCTATTACTCATTGCAACTGCTGCTGCAGTTACCATATTAGT
Source organism: uncultured Pelagibacteraceae bacterium (assembly GCA_902634485.1). GTDB lineage: Bacteria > Pseudomonadota > Alphaproteobacteria > Pelagibacterales > Pelagibacteraceae > Pelagibacter. The sequence continues at coordinate 22,902 of CACPKA010000014.1, forward strand.
TGAACCTGGCCCAACTGAGCTTGTTGCTAAAAAAATTTGTTTACGTCTTTTAGCTCTAGCATACGCTATTGCAGTTAAAGCCATATTCTGTTCATGATGGCCTCTGTAAGTAGGTATTTTATCCTTATTTTCCTCTAAAGCTTGACCTAAACAAGCTACATTTCCATGTCCAAAAATTCCAAATGCACCAGCAAAAAGCTGTTGCTTCTTGCCATCGATTAAAATTTTTTGAGCAATTAGGTGTTTAACTATCGCATGAGCGCAAGTAAGCTTTATTTTTTTCATTTTTCTATATATATTTTAGTTTATAAATTCACATTAAGTAAACCATAAATTATGTATACTAAATTTGGACAATTCATAGACGGGAAATGGCAAGAGTCTGAGAAAAAAGAGACTTACGAAGTAATAAATCCTGCTACCGAGGAAGTTATAGGCAGAGCTTCAAAGGCATCGCCTGTTGATGTTGATAAAGCCCTTAAATCTGCAGAAAAAGGACTTGCTATTTGGAGAAACACTCCGCCTTGGCAAAGATCTTATATTATTAGAAAAATTGCAGATCTTATGAGACAGAAAAGCGATGTATTGGCAAAATGGCTAACACTTGAAGTAGGAAAACCTTTAGCAGAAGGTATCGGAGAAGTTGGAGGTTCTGCAGATATTTTCGAGTGGAACGCTGAAGAAACAAAAAGAATTTACGGTCAAACTGTTGAGAGCAGATTCCCAGACACAAGAGTACATGTTTATTATCAACCTGTTGGAGTAGTAGCAGCTTTAGTTCCATGGAATTTCCCTTTAGTTTTAGCTTCAAGAAAAATTTCTACAGCATTAGCAGCTGGATGTGCAGTAATTTGTAAACCTGATGTAATCACACCAGGAAGTGTAATGGAGTTAGTCGATATATGCAGAGAAGCAGGCGTACCTGCTGGTGTTGTAAATTTATTATCTGGTGATCCGCCAGCAATAGCTGAACAATTAATAAAATCTAACATAGTAAAAAAAATATCTGTTACTGGTTCGACTAGAGTAGGTAAATTAATTCTTAAACAAGCTGCTGACAAAGTTCAAAGAGTTACAATGGAGCTTAGTGGGCATTCTCCTTTTATAGTTTTTGATGACGCAGATATAAATAAAGCCACTGATATGGCAATAACCTCAAAATTCAGAAATAATGGGCAAGTTTGCATTTCTCCAAATAGATTTTACATTCAGGAAAAAAAGAAAGATGAATTTATTAACTCATTTATAAATAAAGCAAAAAAATTAAAAATTGGGAATGGAATGGATAAAGATGTTCAATTAGGACCTTTAACTACAAAAAAACGTCTTGAAGAAGTGGAGAAACTTGTTGAAACTACAAAAAAAGAAGGTGCTAAAGTTTTGATGGGAGGAAAGAGACCTGCTGGATTCAATAAAGGTTTTTATTATGAGCCGACTGTTTTTGATAATGTAGAAGACAACTTTACAATTATGAAAGAAGAACCATTTGGACCTTTGGTTCCTATGTTATCATTTAAAAATTTTGATGAAGTAATTGAAAGATCAAACAATAATGATCTTGGTCTATGTAGTTATATATGCACTAATTCTATGGAAAAAGCTAACAAGGCATCAGAGCTAATGGAAACTGGAGTTGTGGCAGTAAACACTCCTGTTGTCGCTATAGCTGAAGCCCCTTTTGGAGGTATCAAACAAACTGGTTATGGACGAGAGGGTGGTTCAAATGCAATCAAAGATTATTTAAATGTTAAATATACTCACCTTGGTATTAAAGGATAATGGCCAAGAATAATTCTAATAAAAATTCTATTGCATCAATTTTCGCAAAAAAAGGAATATTTTATTATTATATCTTCTTCTGGATACTATTAATTTCATATTTGATTATTAAATGAGAAAAAATAAGCTAAAGGAAATACTTAAACAGGGAAAGTCCATCGTTAATGGCTGGCTTCAAATCCCAAGTTCATTTTCTGCAGAAGTAATGTCACATCAAGGTTGGGACTCTCTTACAATTGATATGCAACATGGTGCAATTGATTACCCAAATGCTCTACAAATGTTACAAGCAATTTCAACAACAGATGTTGTTCCAATGGCAAGGGTTAATTGGAATGAGCCCGGTCAGATAATGAAAATACTTGATGCAGGTGCTTATGGTGTTATTTGCCCAATGGTAAGTAACAGAGAACAGGCCGAAAAATATGTTCAAGCTTGCTTATATCCTCCAAAAGGTTACCGAAGTTTTGGCCCAATAAGAGGTTTAATATACGGGGGAAGCGATTATGCAGATCATGCTAATGAGGAAATTTTAAAGTTCGCAATGATTGAAACAAGCGAAGCTTTACAAAAACTAGATGAAATTATGAGCACTCCTGGTTTAGACGGAATATATATAGGTCCAGCAGATTTAAGTTTAGCGATAGGTCAAAAACCTGCATTCGACAATCAAGAAGGAACGCCGGCTTTTGAAAAAATAAATAATATTTTAAATCATGCAAAAAAAAATAACTTAATTGCAGGTATACATAATGGAACTCCAGAATATGCAGAAAAAATGATTAATCTTGGATTTCAACTTGTTACTATTGGATCCGACCAAAGATATATGAGCGCTGGCGCAAAATCAGCAGTATCAAAATTAAAAAATATCAAATCTAAAGAAGATTCTAAAGCTTACTAAAATTTCTGTGTCAGATAAAAAAAAAATACTAGTTGTTCAGAATATTCATCTTGAAGGTATCAAGTTATTAAAAAATAATCCTAATTATGAATTTGAAATAATTGAAGATGCTGATTATGAAATTTTAAAAAAAAAAATAATAAATTGTGATGGTCTTTCAATAAGAACTGCAAAACTTCCTGGAGATTTAATAAACCTCGCTAAAAAATTAAAAATAATTTCAAGGCATGGAGTTGGCTATGATAATATTGACTTAAATGCCTCAAAAAAAAATAATATTACCATTGCAATAACTGCGACTGCAAACGCTGTAGCAGTTTCTGAACATGTTATGTTTATGCTTTTAAATATATCAAAAGGAAAAAACATGTATGATGAAACAGTCAAGGCTGGGAAATTTAATGAGAGAAATATACTCCCTAAAACAATAGAATTATGGGAAAAAAATATTTTAATTATAGGTTTTGGAAGAATAGGCCAAAATTTGATTAAACGATGTTTAGGATTTGAAATGAATGTTTATGTTTATGATCCTTTTGT
>CACPKA010000015.1 GCA_902634485.1 uncultured Pelagibacteraceae bacterium
TTTTTACTTTCTTTCAATTATATTTTAAATCCAATCTTTTGGCATAATCCATTAGAAATAATAAATTCTATTAATTGGATGAGTAAATATTTTAATGATGTTTGTACTTTGACTTTGGGCACTTGTATGAAATCATTAAATTTACCTTCAAGTTATTATTTTATCTGGCTATTTTTTAAACTTCCAATAATTGTTCTTTTGGGACTTCTTGCTTTTCCATTGATTGAAAAAAAAGTATTTAACAATAAGTTTGTAAGTTTGTATTATAGCACATTATTAATTTCCTTTTTTATAATTTTATTTATTTTTATTATCAGAAATGTTGCAATTTATGATGAATTAAGACACATCCTTTTTTTAGTTCCATTTATTATTTTAATAGGATTAACTAATATATTTATTTTAAACAAAAAATTATCAACCATACTAGTAATTTTAACAATTATATTTTTTATATATGAAAACTTTTTACTAAAACCTTACCAGTATACTTGGCTAAATTCTTTTGCTAAATTTACTGATATTGAAAAAAATTTTGAAATTGATTATTGGGGATTAAGTAATAAAAATTTATCACAAAAAATTATTGAATATTCAAACACGAATTCTATAAATAAAAAAAACTTGCATATATGGTGATATTTTTGCAAAAGAATTCTTAATTAATGCAAATTTTAAATGCTTTAGAGACTATAGCCAAGTTGATGAAGCAAAAGTAAGACCTTTTTTTGCATATAAAAATCTAAGAAATGTTAAGAGATCTAATCCAAAAGATTGCAAATTAATCTGGAATGAAAAATATAATTATAGTTTTTTTAGTAAAAAGATAAGCACTGGTACTGCTTGGTATTGTAATTAGTTACTCTCTTCATCTATTTCTTTTCTAATTTTAGAAATAAACTCACCAATTAGTTTTGCATCCTCTTTAGACAAATATCTTTCTTTTTTAACTGCTCTTTTAATTTCTTCTCTTAATTTATTTATGGTTTCTTTTCGGCCTTCTTTTGATGTAATTGTTTCTACTTTGCCTTGAAATTTTGATATTTGTTTCCCAATAGTAAATTCATAAATCATAATTATTGCAATAACTGCAACAATCATTTTATAAATAAATTGTTTCATAGTTTATTCTTTAAATGACAAATTTTTATCTTTCAGGATTTTCTTTAGTTCGCCATTTTCATACATCTCTTTAATAATATCGCAGCCCCCAACAAATTCTTTTTTTATATAAAGCTGAGGTATTGTTGGCCACTCGCTATACTCTTTAATACCTTGTCTTAATTCACTGTTTTCTAGAACATTTACTCCTTTAAAGTTTACCTCTAGAATTTTTAAAATATTCGAAACTGCCATTGAAAAGCCGCACTGAGGTGCGTCTGGGGTTCCTTTCATAAACAAGCATACATCATTATTGCTTATTTCATTATCAATAAAATTTTTAGTTGTTTGATCCATTTTCCTCCTTGGTTTTAATTGCTAGTGCATGAAGCTCATTTCCCATTTTTCCCTTAAGAGAATTATATACCATTTTATGTTGTTCAATCTTACTTTTTCCAACAAATTGAGACGATATGACAGTGGCGGAATAATGGTTACCATCTCCAGCTAAATCCTGAATTTCAATTTTTGCATCAGGCATTGCTTCTTTGATTAGCTTTTCTATTTCTTTCAAATCCATTGCCATTTTATTTATCCATATAATCTTCTAACCAACTTTTATTAAATTTAATTAAATCATTAATATTTAGAACTGGTTCTTTATCTATTAGTATCTCATTTTCAGTTACAATTCCAATGTCATCGTAATGTACAGAGTTAGATTTTAAAATTTTTTGTACTTTTGTGAGATTGTTAGGAGCTATTTCTATTACATATCTTCCTTGATCTTCTCCATAATAATAATGAAATTTATTTATTAAAACTTTAAGATTATTGAGTTTAAAGCCTTTCTTGCCTTTTATAGCCATTTTTGAAACAGCAGTAATAATCCCTCCCAACGATACATCATGAGCAGAGTTAATTAAACCCTCACCAATTAATTTTAATAGAGTTTCGCCATTATTTTTTTCATTAAATAAGTTAATTTCAGGTGGAGGTCCTTTTTTTTCATTTAAAATATTAATAGCAAAAACACTTTGATCTAAGTGACCTTCTGTTTTTCCAATAACTAGAAGTAAATTTTTATTATTTTTTAAATCCATTGTGATCATTTTTTTATAGTCTTTGAGCAATCCAATTCCGCCAATTGCAGGAGTAGGTTTAATTCCTTTATCTTTTGTTTCATTATAAAAAGACACATTTCCTGAGACTATAGGGTAATCTAAATATTTACTTGCCTCATTAATTCCTTCAACACATTCGACAAATTCACCCATATTTTTTTCTTTTTCAGGGTTACCAAAGTTTAAACAGTTGGTTATAGCAATTGGTTTAGATCCACATGAAATTAAATTTCTCCAATTTTCACAAACAATCTGTTTTCCGCCTGTAAGAGGGTGTGAGTAACAATAAATAGCAGATGAGTCTACTGAAGTTGCTACAGCTTTATTAGTACCATGTACTCTTACCACACCTGAGTCAGACCCAGGTTTTTGAATAGTATCACCCATTACTGTATGATCATATTGTTGCCAGATCCATTCTTTACTAGCAATATTTGGTAAGTGTAGAATTTTTTTAAGAACATCTGAAATTTTTAATTTTTTAAAATCATTTTTATTAAATTTTATTCTTTGTGGAAGTTTTGTTTTTTTCCATTTTCTATCATAAACAGGTGCATTTTCTGCTAGTATATTTATAGGAATTTCTGCTACTTTATTATTGTTAAAAAATAATTCTATTTTCTTTGAGTCTGTAGTTTTTCCTATTACAGCAAAATCTAAATTCCATTTATCAAAAATTTTTTTTGCTTCATTTTCTTTTCCATTTTCAAGAACTATCAACATTCTTTCTTGGCTTTCAGAAAGCATAATTTCATAAGGTGTCATTTTTTCTTCACGACATGGAACTTTATTTAAATTTAATTTAATACCTAAATTACCTTTTGATGCCATTTCAATACTTGAAGAAGTTAATCCTGCAGCACCCATATCTTGGATAGATATAATTGATTTTCCTTCCATCAATTCTAAGCATGCTTCTAACAATAGTTTTTCAGTAAATGGGTCTCCAACTTGAACTGTTGGTTTTTTTTCTTCTATTTTATCATCGAAAATTGCTGAAGCCATACTTGCACCATGAATACCATCGCGACCTGTTTTTGATCCAACATAAATTACTGGCTTATTAATGCCGGCAGCTTTTGAATAAAAAATTTTATTTTTATTTACTAATCCCAAAGTCATTGCATTAACTAAAATATTTCCGTTATAAGACTCGTCAAAGCTAGTTTGACCACCTACAGTTGGTATGCCCATACAATTTCCGTAACCACCAATACCTTTAACAACTCCTCTTAATAAATTTTTTGTTTTAGGGTGTTGTGGTGAGCCAAAGTGAATAGAATTTAAATTTGCAATAGGTCTAGCACCCATCGTAAAAACATCCCTCATTATACCACCAACACCTGTTGCCGCTCCTTGATATGGTTCAATAAATGAAGGGTGATTATGACTTTCTATTTTAAAAACTATCGCATCATCATCTTCAATATCAATTACTCCAGCATTTTCTCCTGGACCTTGAATCACTTTTTTTCCTTTAGAATTAAGTTTTTTTAAATGAATTTTTGATGATTTGTATGAACAATGCTCATTCCACATCGCTGAAAAAATACCAAGCTCAGTTAGGTTTGGATTTCTTTTCAAGAGATCGCAGATTTTACTATATTCTTCTTTTTTTAAACCATGTTCAATCGCAATTTGTTCGTTAGTTTCCATTATTTAAAATTCTCAACTAAATTTTGAAAGAAAAAATTACCATCATTACTTGAAAGACTTTTATCTATCACTCTTTCAGGATGAGGCATCATTCCTAATATATTTTTATTTTTACTAAATATTCCAGCTATATTACACAATGCTCCATTTGGATTGAACTCTGAAGACTCCATTCCATTTTCATTACAATAAGTAACAGCAATTTGATTATTATTGTTTAAAGATTTCAATTCATTTTCTGAGCAAAAATAGTTTCCTTCATTGTGAGCTATATGTAATTCTAATATTTTTTTTTTTATATTTTTAAAATACTTATTTCCTGTATCGTTTACTTTCACATAAACATTTTTACATATGAATTTTTGATATTTATTTTGCTGTAGGATGCCTGGTAATAGACCTGTTTCAGTTAGTATTTGAAATCCATTACATATTCCTAATACCAAACCCCCTGAATTTGCAAAATCAATTACTGATTTAATTATTTTTGATTTTGCAGCTATACTTCCACATCTTAAATAATCGCCATAGGAAAAACCACCTGGTAGTACAATTAAATCACTTTTAGGTATTCCAGAATCATTGTGCCAAACCATTTGGTTTTTAAAACCAAATTTTTTTAATGCTACTTCCATGTCTCTATCACAATTTGATCCAGGAAAAATAATTACAGACGATTTCATTAATTTTATAGAATTTTATAATCTTCAATTACCAGATTTGCTAAAAGTTTTTTACACATTTCTTCAACTTTAGCTTTTGCTTTTTTTTCATCTTCTATATTAACTTCAATATCAAAATATTTTCCCTGCCTAACTTCCTTTACTTCTGAAAAACTCATTCCATTTAAAGTTTGTTGTATAGCCTTACCTTGTGGGTCAAGCACTCCTTCTTTAAGAGTTACAATTACATTTACTTTCATCTATTTTTTTTAATTTTCACTGCAGTTGGTTTTGTGAATTTTATTGGCCTTATATTTGATTGTTCGTGAAGAATACCAAGCCTTCTAGCTACTTCTTGATAAGCTTCAACTACATTACCTAAATCTTTTCTAAATCTATCTTTATCTAATTTTTTATCAGTTTCTAGATCCCATAACCTACATGTATCTGGACTAATTTCATCGGCTAATATTATTGTTTCATTTGATTTTGTTTTTCCAAATTCTACTTTAAAATCAACCAATTTAATTCTTATGCTTCTAAATAGACCTTGTAGAAAGTCATTTATTCTTAAACATTGTTCATTAACTAAGTCTAGTTCAATTATATTTAACCATTTAAAATTTAATATATGTTCTCGAGAAATTATTGGATCTCCAAGTTTATCATCTTTTAAACAGTATTCAATTAATGGATTATCTAATACCGTTCCTTCTTCAATTCCCAATCTATTTGTTAAAGAGCCAGTTGCAATATTTCTTATTATAAATTCAATCGGTATAATGTTTACCATTTCAACAAGTTGTTCCCTCATATTTAATCTTTTAATTAAGTGATTCTTAATTCCTATTTCCGTTAGAGATGAAAGAATGTGTTCTGAAATTCTGTTATTTAAAATTCCTTTTCCTTCTATAATTGTTTTTTTTTGATTGTTAAATGCAGTGGCATCATCCTTAAAATGTTGGATAACAGAATTTTTATCACTTGTAGCAAAAATTATTTTTGCTTTACCCTCGTAAAGTTTTTTACCTTTTTTCATTATCTAAAAACTCTTTTAAAAATTAAATTTACATTTTTAAAATGAGTAGAATAATTGAATATTGAATTTAATTTAGATTTATTAATTTTGCTCATTATAAATTTATCTTTAGAAATTAAATCAATTAAATTTCTATTTTCAGAGAAACATTTTTTTGCATAAGATTGAACAATTTTATAGGATTTTTCTCTGCTCAAACCGCTTTTTGTAAGTTCTAACATTATTTCTTGAGAGAAAATTAATCCTTTTGTTAAATTTATATTTTGTATCATTTTTTTGGGATAAATTATCATTTTATCTAAAATATTTGACAATCTATTTAAAGCAAAATCTAAAGTAATATTTGCATCAGGCCCTATATTTCTCTCAACACTAGAATGTGAAATGTCTCTTTCATGCCAAAGTGCTATATTTTCTAGAGCAGGCGCTACATAGCTTCTCACCATTCTTGATAACCCAGTTAGATTTTCACTTAAAATAGGATTTTTTTTATGAGGCATTGCCGAAGATCCTTTTTGATCTTTTGAAAAATATTCTTGAAGTTCATAAACTTCTGATCTTTGAAGATGTCTAATTTCTACTGCTACTCTTTCAACTGATCCTGCAATAATACCCAAAACTGAAAAATAAAAAGCATGTCTATCTCTAGGAATTATTTGAGTTGATATTGGTTCAACTTTTAAACCAAGTTTTCTTGCCACGTGTTTTTCTACATTAGGGTTTATATTTGCAAAAGTTCCTACAGCTCCTGAAATAGCACAACTAGAAACTTCATTGATCGCATCAACTAATCTTTTTCTATTTCTTTTAAATTCCTCGTAAAATGATGCCAACTTTAATCCAAAAGTAATTGGTTCTGCGTGAATTCCATGGCTTCTCCCAATACAAGGTGTGAACTTATGTTTTTTTGCCTGTCTTTTTAAAACTTTTAAAATTAGATCTATATCTTTTAATAATATTTTTCCTGACTGAACTAACTGTATATTAAAACTTGTATCTAATACATCTGATGAAGTCATTCCTTGATGAAGATAGCGAGCTTTAATTCCTGCTTTTTCAGTAACAGAAGTTAAAAATGCTATTACATCATGTTTTACCTTAGATTCAATATAATGAATTCTTTTAACATTTATTTTGGCTTTTTTTTTTACAGTTGATGAAACTCCTTTCGGAATTTGTCCTATTTTTTCCATCGCTTGAGCTGCAGCAATTTCTACATCAAGCCAAATTTTATATTTGTTCTCTTCAGACCAAATAGTTGTGAGCTCTTTTCTTGAATATCTATTAATCATTAATTATCTGTAAGGAGGCTTTGAATAACCTTTAGCAGATTTTGTAAAGATTTCATATCCATTTTCTGTTATACCTATAGTATGTTCAAATTGTGCTGATAAAGATTTATCTTTTGTAACAGCTGTCCAACCATCGTCTAAAATTTTTACCTGATATTTTCCATCATTGATCATAGGCTCAATTGTAAAAGTCATACCCGATTCTAATGAAGCACCTGTGTTTCTCTCACCGTAATGAAGAATATTTGGGTTTTCATGAAAGACATTACTAATACCGTGTCCGCAAAAATCTCTTACAACTGAATACCCATTTTTTTCAACATAATTTTGTATTTCATATCCGATGTCACCTAATTTAATACCAGGTTTTAAGATACTGATAGCTTTCATCATCGATTCATAAGTTGCATCAATAAGATTGTTTGCTTTAACAGAAATTTTACCAACCGTAAACATTCTGCTAGTATCACCATAATAGTTATCTACAATAGCAGTTACATCAATATTAATTATATCACCTTCATCCAAAACTCTATCAGATGGAATGCCATGGCAAACTACATGGTTTAAGGATGTGCATAAAGATTTTTTAAAGCCTCTATAAAATAGTGGAGCAGAATAACCATTATTATCTCTTATAAATTCATAACATAAATTATCAATTTTATTTGTTGATATGCCAGGTTTTACATATTCAGTAATCATATCTAAAGTTCGTGCAGCTAAATTTCCTGCAACTTTCATTTTTTCAAATTTTTCTAAATTATTTTTATTCATTCAAAATTTTTATTTTTTTATCAATTTTAATTTCTTTAGGGCCTACGATACATTTATAGCATAAAAAATTAACTCCAGCTTTTTTTGCATCAATATAATTATTATAATAATTCAAATCTATATCTTTAGCTATTCTAAAATAATCTATATCATGAATTTGAGTTAAAAATATGACGTAAGGTTTATAATTTTTTTTTATTGATTCAACTAATTTTATTAGATGTTTTGAACCTCTCGAGGTTATGGCATCAGGAAATTCTGATATTTTTTTTTCACGAATTAACGTTACATTTTTTACTTCAATTATTTTTTTATCACATAAGAAATCAAATCTTGTATCGTTTGAAAACTTAAACTCAGGCTTTATGGACTTAACATTTTTAAATTCATTAATATTTTTATTTTTTAATGCTTCCTCAACAATTCTATTTGTTCGATGAGTATTTATACCAACTAAATTTTTATTTGATTTTATTATCTCTAAAGTGTATTTCAATTTTCTTTTAGGATCATCGTTTTTAGAAATCCAAACTTCATTATTTTTATCTAATAGTCCCATCATTGACCCTGTATTAGGGCAGTGAGCTGTTATTATATAATTATTTACTTTGATATCTGCAAAAAATCTCTTATATCGTTTGATTAGTTTGCCTTTAATTAAAGTATTGGTAAATTTCATTATAATTAATTTATATTTGTAAATGACAAATAAAAAAGAAATAAATGCATCCGTTATCATTATTGGTAATGAAGTTCTTTCTGGTAGAACAAAGGATTTAAATACTAGTACTGTTTCAATGTGGCTAAATTCTATAGGTATAATTGTTCGAGAGGTAAGAGTAATACCTGATATTGAAAAAATAATTGTAGATACGGTTATCGAATTAAGCTCTAAATTTAATTATGTTTTTACTACAGGTGGAATAGGCCCAACACATGACGATATAACAGCAGAGTCCATATCAAAAGCATTTAACTTAGAGTATGGTTTTCATAAAGAAGCTTTTTCAATACTAGAAAAATATTATGAGCCTGGACAATTTAATGAAGGAAGACAAAAAATGGCAAAGATGCCTATTAATGCAAAATTAATTTTAAATCCTTCAAGCGGAGCACCTGGATTTTATGTAAAAAATGTATTTTGTCTTCCTGGCGTTCCTTCAATTTTAAAATCAATGCTTGGAGGCTTAAATAATGTTTTGGTAGGTGGAGATCCGATTTTAAGTAAAACTATAAATTTAAGAACTTATGAAAGTGAAATAGCTAAATCTTTAACTAATGTGCAGGATAATAATAAGGATGTTGAAATCGGAAGCTATCCTTTTTTCAGACAAGGAAAATTAGGAGTTTCTTTGGTTTTGAGATCAGTTGACCAAATCAAAATAGACAAATGTAATTCACAAATTTTAGAATTTGTTAAAGAAAAAAATATAAAGTTGGTGGAAATAGATTAATGCTTTATTTTGCATATGGAAGCAATCTTAATTGGCAGCAAATGAAAAAAGATAGATGTCCTGGTTCAAGATATATTCAAACATATAATTTAAAAAATCATAAGTTAATATTTAGTCATCGTAATCCTAATAATAAATATGGGCACGCTAATATAGAAAAAAATAATAATTTTAGTGTTCCGGGTGCTATATGGAGCTTAACAAAATTTCATGAAAGTATTTTAGATGAATATGAAGCTGTTAATTACAATCCACCTTATTATTATAAAGAATACTTTAGATGGAAAGGAAAAAAAGTTTTGGTTTATATTCAGAAAATCTATACAAAGAGAAAACCATCTTCATCTTATTTGCATACAATTATAGAAGGTTACAAAGATTGCAATTTAGATACTAGCTCTTTGAAAAAAAGATTATCTAACTATAAATTAAATTATACAGTTTCCTGGTAGCTTTAATCAATATATTTTAATACATCTTCAACTGTAATTTTTGAAATATCATCAGTATTATATAATTTTTTGCTATCTAAAACTGTTATGTTGTTTTGTTTTGGGGCAAATTTTTTTGAATTTGTTGGTCCAAACAAAACAATTAAAGGAATTTTTGACAAGCTCATCATATGCATTATTCCATTATCTATAGAAATAGCTTTTTTAAGTCTTGAACTTAGCGCAGTTACTAGGGCAGGGTCAGATAAATTTGAATTATGTTCTGGAAATAAAGAATTTGGTACTTCAGATTTTATTTGATGAACAATTTCTGTATTGTGTTTTTCAATAAAAAAAACAGGAATTCTATTAGTTTCTACAACTTTTTTAGCTAAAGATATAAAATTTTTTATTTCCCAACTCTTTTTTCTATATTCATTTCCTTGAGTAACTGAAAATCCTATATAATTATTGTTAGGCAATAATTTTTTAGCTTCATCTATGTACTTTTGATTTAATATTTCTAAATTAAAATCAATCTTTTTTATTTTTATATTTAACAATTTTTCTAAATTTAATATTGTTTTTTCACATATATCATTGCTGTTTAGATAATCTTTTTTTTCAGAGCAAAAATTATAATTAAAAGTTGATGAATAAAAGTATGAGGATGGAATTTTTTTAAGTATCAAGGTATTTCTTAATTTTGATTGCAAATCAATAATTAAGTCAAATTTTTCTATATTTAGACTTGAAAATTTTTTTTTTGTTATTAAAAGATGCCACCATCTAAAACCAAAGTATTTTAATTCAAGATTTAAGGTTTTAATTTCAATATTATAATTTTTTAATTTCCCTAAAAAATGATTTTCATGAGCACCTAAATAATAAAAATCTGAAGATTTAAAGTGATTCTTTAAACTTAATATTAGTGGGAATAACTGCACACTATCACCAAGTCCTCCGCCAGAATTATAAATTAATATTTTTTTAAACATATCAGACTATAAACTATAATTTATGCTTGTTAATTAATCCTTGATTTTTATGTTGATATATGGGCAAAATATGTAAATTATATGTCAGACAAAACAAAATTTTTATTAGAAGAAAGTAAAATGCCAAAAACTTGGTATAACATTTCTTCAGATTTACCTAAACCATTAAGTCCTGTACTTCATCCAGGCACACTTAAACCAATTGGACCTGATGATTTAGCGCCTCTTTTTCCTATGGCTTTAATAGGACAAGAAGTTTCGCAAGATAGGGAAATTGAAATTCCAGAACCAGTTAGAGAAATTTATAAACAATGGAGACCCTCTCCTCTATATAGAGCAAGAAGACTTGAAAAGGCTTTGGATACTTCTGCAAAAATTTATTACAAATATGAAGGAGTAAGTCCAACAGGAAGTCATAAACCAAATACTGCAGTGGCACAGGCGTTTTTCAATAAAGAAGAAGGTACAAAAAAAATTACAACAGAAACAGGTGCAGGACAGTGGGGAAGTTCTCTTGCTTTTGCATGTTCAATTTTTAAAATTGAACTTGATGTCTATATGGTTAAAGTTAGTTATGAGCAAAAACCATATAGAAAAATGATTATGCAAACTTTTGGCGCAAATTGTTATGCTAGTCCGTCAAATAGAACTCCAACAGGTAAAGCAATTTTAGAAAAAGACCCAAATAATTCTGGAAGTTTAGGTATAGCAATCTCAGAGGCAGTTGAAATGGCAGCACAAGATGATTCTACAAAATATTCTCTTGGAAGTGTTTTAAATCATGTTTTAATGCACCAAACTATTGTTGGCAATGAAGCGATAATGCAAATGGAGATGGCTGATGATTATCCTGATATATTGGTTGGATGTACAGGAGGAGGAAGTAATTTTTCAGGTTTGGTATTTCCTTTTCTTGGAAAAAAATTTAGAGAAAAAAAAGATATTAAAGTAATAGCATGTGAACCAAAGTCTTGCCCAACTTTAACAAAAGGTAAGTTTGCATATGATTTTGGTGATACAGGAATGCGTACACCATTAGTTAAAATGCATACTTTAGGATCTCAATTTATGCCGCCATCAACTCATTCAGGTGGATTAAGATATCATGGTATGGCACCTTTAGTTAGTCATTTAACTGATATAGGTGCTATAGAACCCAAAGCATTTGGTCAAAAAGAGTGTTTTGAAGCTGGTGTAAAATTTGCAAACGCGGAAGGTATTGTTCCAGCTCCAGAAGCTACACACGCTGTTAAAGGTGCTATAGATGCAGCTCTTGAATGTAAAAAAAATGGTGAAAAGAAAACTATTCTTTTCAATTTATGTGGTCATGGACATTTTGATATGCAAGCCTATGGTGATTATTTCAATAATAAACTTTCGGATGATAAGTATAATGAGTCCGATGCAAATAAAGCTTTAGAAAAACTACCTAAAATTGCATAAAAAATTAATCAATATTAGTACTAATTATATCTAAAAAATAGAGTTGCTCTATTTCGTTCTATTAATTAAATATCTGCATGTATTTTATAAATCCATTTAAAGGTTTGAGGCCAACCAAAGAAAACGCCTCATCTGTAGCTGTTTCTAGTACTGATCATTTATCAAAAGACTCACTTGTAGATCATAAGAATAATAATTCTTGGAGTTATTTAAATGTTTTTAGTGAAAAAAATAATTCTAAATCTAAAGAACAATTTGAATTAATGAAAAAAAAATTAATTATAGCAAAAGATAAAAAAAAATCGTTTTATATTTATAAAATATCTACAGGAGATCACTCACAAGTAGGTATAGTTGGAACAGCTAAATTATCAGCTTATGACAATTTACATATTAGGGGCCATGAAGAGATCTTTTTTGAAAGATCACAAAAAAGAATGAAACAAATGGATAATTTAAATGCACAAATAGGTCCTATTTACGCAGTTTATCCAGATAACAAACAGCTTAATGATTTAATAGAAAAAGAGCTAACTAATTCTCCAGAATACTCTTTCCAAGGCATGGATGGAAGTAAGCATGAGATGTGGGTTATAGATGATGAAAAAAAAGTTTTAAAAATATCTGATCTGTTTAATTCCATAAACAGGATTTATATAGCAGACGGACATCATAGAATGGATGCATTATTAAAACTTTCAAAATTTAAACAGCATAAAAACCACGATCATACTGGAAGTGAATTATATAATTATTTTATGATTGCAATTTTTCCAAAAAGCCAAGCAAGGATACTTGATTATAATAGACTTATAAAAGATTTATATGGATATTCTCCTTCAGATTTTATTAAACAAATTAAAAAAAAATTTAAAATAGAAAAGCAAACCTCTTCATATAAACCTAAAAAATCTCAGATATTTGGAATGTATTTAGAAAAACAATGGTATTCTCTGGAACTTAAGGAAAAACCTCATCAAAATTTATTTCATATTATTAATTTGGATATAAATTTGTTGCACTATTATTTATTAGAACCTACTTTAGGAATAGGAGACCCAAGATACGATAATAGAATTGATTTTTTAGCAGGCTTTCATGGATTGGAAGGTATTGAAAAAAAAGTAGATTCAGGTGAAGCAAAAGTTGGTTTTGCTTTGTTTGCTACACAAATGGAAAATGTAATTAGTTTTGCAGATAAAAAATTAAATATGCCACCAAAGTCAACTTGGTTTGATCCCAAACCTTTAGATGGATTAGTTGCTTATGACTTTGAATAATAAAATTATTCTTTTTTAGTTCTAAATAATATATATAAAAAAAATAGTGATAAATTTTTTTAAAAAGAAATATATCTAAAAAAACTTATTTTATGGAAAAACCAACCACAAAACCTGATAATCCAAATTTTTCTAGCGGACCGTGTGCCAAGCGTCCCGGTTGGACTATAGATGCACTAAAAAATACACCTATAGGAAGATCTCATAGACACAAAGTGTGTAAAGAAAGGTTAAATGAAGTTATTGTTAAATCAAAAAAAATTCTTGAATTACCCGATGGATATCATGTTGGCATAATGACAGGTTCAAATACAGGAGCTTTAGAGGCTGCTCTATGGTCACTCCTTGGATCTAGAGGAGTTGATGTTCTTGCATGGGAAAATTTTGGAAAAGATTGGGTAATAGACATTCTTGATCAGTTAAAAATCAAAGATGTAAATAGTTATGTAACTGATTATGGAATGCTTCCTGATTTATCTAAAGTAAATTTTAAAAATGATGTGGTCTTTACATGGAATGGAACAACAGCAGGCGTTAGAATTCCAAATGGTGATTGGATACCAGAAGATAGAGAAGGTCTAACAATTTGTGACGCTACATCAGGTATTTTTGCAATGGATATAGATTATAGCAAACTCGATGTAATTACTTGGTCTTGGCAAAAAGTTTTAGGAGCAGAAGCTGCTCATGGAATGATAGCTATATCACCAAGAGCTGTTGAAAGATTAGAAACTCATACACCTACTTGGCCAATTCCAAAATTATTCAGATTAGCAAGTAAACAAAAGTTAATTAAAGGAATATTTGAAGGTGGAACAATTAATACCCCATCAATGATTTGTGTTGAAGATGGTTTGGATGCTTTAAACTGGGTAGAATCAGTAGGTGGCACAAAAGAATTAGTAAATATTTCAAATCAAAATTTAAAAATAGTAGAGGATTGGATTGAGAATAGTGATAATTTTAAATTTATGTGTGAAGATAAAAATATTAGATCTTCAACGAGTATAACTATTTTAATCAAAGACGAATGGTTTAAAAAACATAATGAAGAAGATCAAAGAGGCGTATTAAAAAAAATGTTTTCACTTCTAGAAAAAGAAGGAGTAGCAAATGATATTAATGGTTATCCCAAGGCACCGCCCAGTATAAGGATTTGGGGTGGATCAACTGTTCAAAATAGCGATATGAAAGCTCTTTTACCTTGGATTGATTGGGCTTATAATTCTTTAAAAAATAATGCCTAAAGTTTTAATTTCAGATTCAATGAGCAATGTTGCTCAAAAAATATTTGAAAAAAATAATATTTCTTTTGATGTAAAAACTGGCCTTTCAGAAGATGAAATAATTAAGATTGTACCTGATTATGATGGAATGGTTGTTAGATCAGCAACAAAAGTGACAAAAAATATCATTTCAGCTGCCAAAAATTTAAAAGTTATAGGTAGAGCAGGAGCTGGTGTTGACAATATAGACGTGTCTTTTGCAAAAGAAAATAATATGATCGTGATGAATACACCAGGTGGTAATGCTAATGCCACTGCAGAGCATGCTTTTGCTTTAATTATGTCTGTATTAAGAAAAATTCCTTTTGCAAATGAAACTACTCATAAAGGTCAGTGGGAGAAAAAAAATATAAAAGGTAATGAATTATCTAAAAAGACTTTAGGAATAGTGGGCTTTGGAAATGTGGGAGCTAGATTAAGTTATCTAGTTAAAGGTTTTGATGTAGAAGTGTTAGTAAATTCAAAGTCTTTAGAATCGAGAAAAAAAGATTATCCTCACGTAAAAAATGTGAGTTTTGAAGAACTTATTTCAAAAAGTGACATTATTAGCTTTCATTGCAAAGCATCAAAAGATGGCAAGCCACTAATTACAAAAGAACATTACAAAAAAATGAAACCTTCAGTTTATATAATTAATGCTGCTAGAGGAAATATAGTAGATGAAAAAGATTTAAATGAGGCACTAAATGAAAATTTAATTGCAGGAGCAGCACTAGATGTTTTTTCAAATGAGCCAGCTAAAGAAAATATTTTATTTAACAATCCCAAGGTAATTTTAAGCCCACATATTGCTGCCTCTACAGCTGAGGCTTCAATAGTAGTAGCCGAAATGGTCGCAAATCAGATTTCTGATTTTCTATTAAAAGGTATAAAAAATAATACTGTATAATTTCTATTTAAAACTGCCAAAAACATACTAAAATATTAGAGTTTTCTAATATGATAATATGTTAATTTATTAAGAATTGAAAATTATGAAAGATTTCCTTGTATCAATATTTAATCTTATAAAGTTTTTAAATATAGAAAAAGAAAAAAAAGAATTTGTATTTTACTCAGAGTCTAAATTTTATAGAGATTATTTTATTGATTTAGTTAGCTGCTTAAAAAAAAAAGGCATAGACAATATTATACTAATATCATCAGATAAAGATGATGTTAAGTTTTTTAAAGAAAATTTGACTTGTTTATTTATAAAAAATTTTTCTATTTTAAGTATTTTTTTTAAAATGCTTAATTGTAAATTTATGATCATGACATTAACAGATCTTGGATATCATTTTCAAAAATCTAAATTATGCAAATATTATGTTTATTATTTTCATGCTATAGCAAGTACTCATCAACAATATACAAAATCGGCTTTTGAAAATTATGATATTATATTTAGTAATGGAGATTATCATACAAAAGAACTAAAAGTTATTGAAGACCAATTTAATTTAAAAAAAAAAGAAATTATTAATACAGGTTATTTTTTTTTAGATAATCTTAAAAAAAAAGCAAATTTAGATTTGAAACAAAAAAAACAAATTCTTTTTGCACCATCTTGGAATTACAATAAAGAAAATCTTTTTGATGACTACTCTATAAAAATTATTTCTACGCTATTATCTAAAGATTTTTCTGTAACCCTTAGGCCTCATCCAGAACACTATAATAGATCGAGTGAAACTATTGATAAAATAAAAGATATGTTTTTAAGTAATAAAAATTTCACTCTAGATAAAAACGTTTCTAATTTATACTCCATGGAAAAAGCAGAATTGCTAATTACTGATAATTCTTCAATTGTTTTTGAATTTTTATTTGTTTTCAAAAGACCGATTATCTATGTTGATTATACAGATAAAATTCATAATGTTGATAGAAATAAGATTTCAATTGATACAATTGAAGATCATTTTAAAAAGGAATTTGGAAATATTATAAACGTAAATGATCTCAAAAACCTTCCTTTTTTTTGTAAAAAAATAAGTGTTCAGAATGAAATTAATAATTTACAAATAGAATCTTTTGAAAAAAAATATATATCCAATTTAGAAACGTCTGCGTCATATGCGGCAAATTATTTAGTAAATAAATCTAAATCAATCTGACTTCAAATTTTTTTAAAGAATTATTTTTTTTACATCCTTAACTGTCAAATTTACTGGATTATTTTTTAACCTTTGCTCATTAATTCCACTTAGAATTAAATTTATTTTATTTTTAATGTTAATTCCAAGTTTATTATAATTTAATTCCAAATTAGCTTCTTTAGCAAGATGTTGAATAAGAGCGTCCAATTCATATATATTTTTTGTCTTAGTAGCATTAAAAATTTGTTTATATCTCTCATTTAAATTAAATGAAGTATCTGATTTATCTATATTCATATAATTAAATTTTAAAAATTTGCTTAAATTTAATGCTACTGCATGTCCGTGATTAATTCCAAAATATGATGTAAATGGGTATGAAACTGCATGTGGGGCTGTTGTTTTAGAAATATTAATTGCTTCACCAGCTAAATTTGAAGATACACACATTTTAAAATTATTTTCACTATTATTTTTTTTTAAATATTTAATAAAATATTTTATTGATATTTCTAAAGATTTTTTTTGCAAACTTAAGACTAGTCGAATTAGATTTTTTCGACAACATAGACTCAATTGCCTGAGATATAGCATCAAAACCTGCTGAAGCTTTTATCTTATTGCTTCCAGTTGAAACCAGTTCAGGGATAAGTAAAAAATTATCTGGTCTAATATATTTATTTTCAAGTGAGTATTTAATTTTGTCAATATATATTACAGAATTTGATGTAACTTCTGCACCAGATCCTGCTGTAGTTGGTATGGCTAGAATTTTATATTTTTTTTTAAAATTAATATCGTTGGAAATTATTTTTTTTTTTAAATTTTTCTCATTTAAATCTAATACACTTACAATTTTAGCATAGTCAATTACTGAGCCACCACCTATAGCTAATATTAAATCTGGTTTAAAATTATTTGCAAATTTAGTGATTTGTATTAACTCATTATAATCTGGAAATGAATTTTTCTTTGTAAAAAAAACTATTTCCTTATTTAATTTTAAAATATTAATTTTTTTTTTTAAATTAATCTTTTTAATTGATTTACTACCACAAATTATTAAAATTTTATTTATTGATTTATCACTTAAATATTTTTTAAGATCATTGTACGAGTTAATAGAAACATTAATCATTTAATTGATAAACCTATTTTTAATATCAATAAATTTCTTTGGTCTTGATAAATCTTTAATAGAACCGGGAGCAACTATAACTTCAAGCAATGAGGGGCTTTTAGATTTAAGGAATTTTTCAATTTTTTGATCGATATTTTTTTTATTTTTAATTAATTTGTAGCTTCTATAGCCCAAACTTTTAGATAAGGTTTTAAAATTAACACCTTTAGAAGTAGTTTCTTGCCCTCCCACCGATTCATGACAAAAATTATTTAACAATATATGTTTAAATTTTTTTGGTTTATAAAATCCAATTGACCTTAGAGACCCCATATGCATAAGTATTGAACCATCACCATCCAAACAAATTATTTCTTTATTTGATATCGAGATACCTAAAGAAACCATTGATGCGTGGCCCATGCCACCTACCATATAAAAGTCTTTTCCCTTGTGATTAGGATATTTTTGTCTCAAATAAAATAGTTCTCTCGATGTATATCCTGTAGTTGATACAATTTTTGTATTACTTTTAAGATTTTCAATTAATTTTTTAATAAAAAAGATTCTATCCAAGTTACTTTTTCTTTGAATTTTTTTAATATTTGTTTTTTTTTTTAATGTTTTATTTTTAATCAAAATAGCTACTGGTTGCATTTTTGATTTAGAATATTTTATTAATTTTGATATTTTTTTTAATTCTTTATCTGAGTTTATTACAATATTTTTTATTTTTAAAAGAGTTAATAATTTTCTAGTTATTTTTCCTTTTAGCATATGTTGTGGTTCATCTTTTAGTTTTGGAGCTCCTCTCCAACCAATTATTAGAACCATTGGAATTGAATAAACATTTTTATCAGCTATTGATATTAGAGGATTTATCGCATTTGAGAGTCCTGAGTTTTGCATGTAAACACATCCAATCTTTTTTGTAGCCAAGAAATTACCTATGCATGCAGAAACTGCAGCTCCTTCGTTTACAGCTTTTATATGGTAAAAATTTTTTTTATTAATACTCTCAGTAAAATTTTTCAATACACTATCAGGAACTCCAGAGAAAAATTTAATATTATTCTTTTTTAATATTTTAATTAAATTTTCTGGATTTATCATTACTTAATCAAATTTATTACTTCATTTACCGAACTAATTTTTTTTTCAATTTCATAAGATCTTTTGTTTAATAATATTTTTTTAGCAGCATATTCCATTGCTGGATAAGCAGCTCTCAGCAAATGATTTGCATAAATTACAATTTTGAAACCATTTTTAATTAAATCTTTTTCATAAACTTTAGAATAAGTAGATGGAACTGCTATTAATGGTATAAAGTTTTTGCTTTTTTTGAATTTTTCCGCAAAAGAGAAAATTTCATTAGGTGTTTTTTCTTTGCTGTGTATTAAAATTCCATCTGCTCCAGCTTTTGAATATATCTCAGCTCTTTTTAAAGCATCAATTAAACCTTTCTCTAAAATAAAACTTTCTATTCTGGCAAAAATCATAAAATCTTTAGATTGTCTCGATGAACAAATTTTTTTTATTTTTTTAGCAAATGTATTAGGATTTGATTGTTTTGTTCCTTTTTGGTTTTTAAATAAAGAATTTTTTTTTAATCCAATTTTATCTTCCAAAATTATTGCAGATACTCCTGATCTTTCCAGAGATCTTACCAAAAATGACAAATGTTCGATTTGTCCTCCGTTATCTCCATCAAATATTAAAGGTTTTGTTGTTACATCTAAAATTTCATTTAGACCAGATATTCTTGTGGAATAATCTACAGATTGATTGTCAGGTTTTCCTCTAGTTAATGAGTCGGTAAGACTTGAAGACCACATACCATCAAAATCATAACTTAAATTATTTTTAGTTACTTTTAGATTTTCAATAATTAATCCCGTAAGTGAATTGTGAGATTCTAAAATTCTAACAATTTTTTTTGCATTTAGTAATCTTTTAAGTCTCGAAATTCTATTTTCTGGTGAAGCAGTTATTTCTTGTATTTGTGATTTAATTTTAGTCGAAGAAATATTTTTAGTATATTTTGGCTCAATTAATTTACCAGACCATTTTTTTAATATTTTTAGAACTCTTTCTCTTGTTTTTTTTTGTATACCTTTTTTCCAGTCATCACCATGTACTACAATATCTGGTTTAAACAATTTCAAGTTAGGTACATAATCTAAAGTTTTTTGTGGAACAATTTTGTCAACATATTTTATATTTTGGAGAACAATTTTTCTTTGAGTGAAAGACAAATAAGGTATATTTTTGTAACTAGCTATAGCTTGGTCTGTAAGCAGTCCTACAGTTACTTTTCCTAAGCTACTTGCTTTTTTTAAAATATTTATATGTCCCTCGTGCAAAATATCAGCAGCAAGGCCAACATATACACTTTTTTTTTTATTTTTTATCGTCATTTTTTTTATTTATCATATACCAAAAAATTATGTTTTATTTGACATATAAACTTACTTAATACTTTTACATCAAAAATTGTATATTTAAACTTAAAATAAATAGAAAAATTTCATTTAAAATTTAAATATAGAGTGTGATAATAAATTGTGTTCAATAAAAAAAAACTATATGTATAGAAAAATAAAGTGCCCTCGTGGTGAAATTGGTAGACACAAAGGACTTAAAAGGCGAGGGATTCACAAAGACTCTAGTCTCTGATAGTCTCACATAGTCTCAAACATCCTATAAAATCATATAAAATTAAATACACCCTTAAATTAAATAACAAAATCAACCTAAATTAATTTGTTCAAACTGGTACACAACTGGTACATGAAGAGATAATATAAACCTTATGAAACGCTTACTAGCATATCTGTTTTTAGTTCTTGGTTTGGGATTGGTGTTAAGTTTTAATGGTAAAGCAGCGTCAGTTGGAAATACAGATAAAGATGGTTACTCTGAACATACTTTGTTTTGTATTAAAAAAAAAGGTGATGATGGAAACTGGCCATTCTATAAAGAGATAGGAAGCATTCAAGTAATTTACGACGGTGCCAAATGTCCCAAAAATATGAAAAAAGTTTCTAAACCTGTATTTATAAAATTTAAAAAAATAATTGACGACAAGTATATACCAAAAAGCACAGTTTCTATTTCGCCAAAAAAAATAAAACCTATTAAATCTGTAGCCTCGCACAATACTTACAAGTGTGGTGATAAGGATTGGATGGGAAACACTGTGTGTGGTGAAGATTGGGAAAAAAAACAAAAAACCCAAATCACTAAAGCAGAAACAAGCGAAACGCAGGAGTTAGCATTAAATAATAATGCCTTAATTATAAATTTTTGCATTGATAGCAAAAAACGCTTAACTGACAAAATATTTCCAACACTTAAAGACTGTTCGTCTTTAAATAATAAATACGGAATTACAAAATACGTTAGTTCTAACTATGAGTTATTTTTAAGACAAGATACAAAAATAGATCAATCTGGATCTTATTGGAAATCTATGGGCGGAGATTTTGAAACTGGAAATGAAAATTTCATTTGTTTTAACAATTCATTGAATAAAGTTGTTAGAAGAACAAGAAATTGTAAAGAAATGAATTTAATACAAGTCAATTATGACGGTAAAAAATTTTACTATGGTGATACTCAAGAAACCCAAATCGCTAAAAAAGAACCAAGCCAAACGCAGGAGGCAACTAGCAATAATAAAAAGACAAATAATAGACAAAGTATGTTTCGAGAATATGATATGTTTTTAAATAAAAAATATAAAGTTGAAATAAATCAAAGAGATATCGATAGACTTAAGAATTATATCAAAAGAGGTGATTTTAGTATTAATAATCAAGACATTATTGCCAAAATTGATAAAACTAATTTAACAACCCAAAATTTTATCGACCATGTAAATCAAGAAGGAATTTCTCTTGTGAAAATAAAAAATAATTTAGATAAAAATATTGTTGAGGAGACAATAAGGGCAATAATCTCATCGAAATTATTAGATTTTGAAATAAAAGAACACAACCTTTCAATAGATGACAGAAAGCTTGTAAAAATTATTAAAGAAAATAAAAATTTTCATGACGAAAATGGGTTTTTTCAAAGAACAAAATATGAAAAATTTCTATTATTAAATAATATTACTGCAGTTGAATTTGAAGAGAAGTTAAAGAAATATGAGCTGAGAAAACTTTTATTTGACTCTGTTGCTGATGGAACAATATCACCTAAGAAGAAAGTTAAGGTTGCTAAAGTAGAAGAACCTAAACAAGAAGAATTCAAACCAGAGACTGGAGATATTGATAATGATGCACCTGTAATACAGATTGCAGAAGCGATAACGGTGGATAGTCAAGCTTATACGTTAAAAGGAAAGGTTAAGGATAAAAGTAAAATTTATCTAACCATAGATGGAAGACAAGTTCAGGTTAAAAAAGGTAAATTTAAAGTAGATCGGTTTAATATTGATCCTGGAGAAGTTGAAGAAATTAAAATTGTAGCCATAGATAAATGGAACAATAAGACTGAAAAAACTATTAAAGTTACTATTGATCTAAAATCAACAGAACTTGCAAGATCTTTTGAAGATTTAAAACCTAATAGCGTTAGAGTTAAAACAGATAAAAATAAAATTGCTATCATCATAGGAATTGAGAAATATGAGAATCTTACAAATTTAGATGCCAAATATGCCAATAGAGATGCCAAAGCATTTAGAGCTTATGCAACAAAAGCTCTTGGAGTAAAATCATCTAATATAAAATTATTGGTTGATGATAAAGCTACAAGATCTCAAACTCTTAAAGCATTTAAATTATGGTTACCAAAAATAGCTGGAGATGGTGGCAAAGATATTCATATATTCTTTGCAGGACATGGTTTAGCTTCAGATAATGGTGAAGATTTATATATATTACCTCAAGATGGTGAGTCATCTTTATTAGAAGATACTGCCATTTCTAGAGTAGAATTAATTTCACTTATTCAAAAAGTAAATCCAAAATCAGTTACAATGTTTTTTGATACTTGCTATAGCGGCCAAACAAGAGATGAGAGATTGTTAGTTGCAAGTTTAAGACCAATAAGAATTGTTGCAGAAGAACAAGATACTCCTAATAATTTTACAATCTTTACAGCTTCAAACTATGATCAAACTTCAGGAAGTATTGAAGAAACAAAACACGGAATGTTTTCTTATTATCTGATGAAAGGTTTAGAAGGGAAGGCGGATACCAACAGAGATAAGAAAATTACCAATGGAGAATTGATTGCTTATCTTAAAACCAATGTCAGCAAGGAAGCCTTTACACAAAACAGAGAGCAAGATCCAATGCTATCTGGCGATCCTGATCAAGTCTTAATGAGTTATAGATAAAGGAAATTCTTATAGGATATTATGGGACAACTGGTACAGGACTGGTACACAGGTAGATAAACTAAAAAAAATTTGATAAATAATCTTGTTCAATTATATATATTAGCATAAATACTCATGAAAATAACTCATGCCCTCGTGGTGAAATTGGTAGACACAAAGGACTTAAAATCCTTGCCCTTTTGGGAGTGCCAGTTCGAGTCTGGCCGAGGGCACCATATAAATAAATATGATTAAGCCATCACTAATTTCTGACAACAATAAAAAGTCAATTAAAATAAAACTACTTTTAGAAAAAAAAATAAAATTTTTACCAGTCAAAATATCGAATTTTATCATTGTTATTGGTGGTGATGGTTTTATGCTTCAAACATTAAAAAAATTTTTTAAATATAAAAAACCATTTTATGGAATTAATTCTGGAAGTTATGGTTTTTTAATGAATAAATTTTCAGAAAAAAAAATAATACAAAACTTATCAAAA
Source organism: uncultured Pelagibacteraceae bacterium (assembly GCA_902634485.1). GTDB lineage: Bacteria > Pseudomonadota > Alphaproteobacteria > Pelagibacterales > Pelagibacteraceae > Pelagibacter. Next base: position 23,582 of record CACPKA010000015.1, read on the forward strand.
TTAAAAACTATAACAATTAACCCTTTAGAGATGATTGTTAAAAATAAATTTGGAAATCAAAAAAAAATCAATAGCAATTAACGAGGTTTCTATTTTAAGGCAAAGCAGACAAGCTTCATCATTAAATATCACTTGTGGATCTAAACAAATTATAAAAAAACTTACAGCAGATGGAGTTTTGGTTTCCACACCAGCTGGAAGCACTGCATACAATTTGTCTGTACATGGTCCAATTTTAAATCTTAATTCAAAAAAACTTTCTATTTCTCCAATTAGCCCTTTTAGGCCGAGGAGGTGGAAAGGTAAAGTTGTAGGTGAAAGATCATTAATAACAATTAGAAATTTAAATACTAAAAAAAGACCTATAAGCGCTGTAGCGGATAACGTTGAAGTTAGAAATGCGAAAATTATAAAAATTAAAATTAACAAAAAAATATTTTTTAACCTTCTTTATGATAAAAATAATAGTTTGCAAAAAAAGATTAAAATTGAGCAATCAAGAAAAGAGACCAATCTAAGTTAGTGGTGCCCCCACACGGAGTCGAACCGCGGACCTACTGATTACAAATCAGTTGCTCTACCAGCTGAGCTATAGGGGCTTTAAAGTTTTTTTAAAGAGAATTTTAAGATTATCAAGTTATTTTTTATGCTTATTTATATAATGAAATGCAATAGCTGCACTATTTGATACATTTAAACTCTCTATTTCTTGATTAATTTTTATTTTTACTAAAAAATCTGCATATTTTTCCGTATGTTTTTTTATTCCATATCCTTCAGAGCCAAATAAAAGTACTACATTGTCTTTCCATTCTACATTAGTAAAATCCTGTTTACTATTTGCATCAAAAGCATAAATCCAAAAATTATTATCTCTAAGATACTTTAATGTTGAATTGATATTAGATACTAAAAAAATATTTTGATGTTCAATGCATCCACTTGATGATTTATACATTAACTTACTATTTGCTGGATAATGCCTTTCTTTAAATATTAAACCATCTATTTTAAATGATGCAGCACTCCTTATAATAGAGCCTATGTTTCTTGGATCTGTTATTTCATCAAGACATACTAAAGTCATATTTTTTTTATTTTTAATAAACTGTTTTAGTTCGACCTTTTCCAG
>CACPKA010000016.1 GCA_902634485.1 uncultured Pelagibacteraceae bacterium
CAAATCCAAATGAGTATTATGATTTAAGTTTTAATTTAGGAATAGTTCAAAAAAATACACATCAACTAAAAAATAAATTATTTGGAATTGAATGTAATTTTGAAGAATTAAATGCTATTGATTTTAAAAAAGGATGTTATGTGGGGCAAGAAAATACATCAAGAATTAAGCTAAAAAATAAATTAAATAAAAGACTATTTCCAATACAAATAGTTGAGGGAACTATAAATGAAGGAGATTCAATATTTAGTGAAGACATTGAAATAGGAAAAGTTTTAATAAGTAAAAAGTACCCTTTTGCACTAATCAAATATACCTCTGATAAATTTGATTTTAATTCAATTTTTAAAATAAAAAACGCTAAAGTAAAAATAATTAAGCCAAATTGGATATTAAATTAAAAAATCCTTTATAATATTATTAAATTTTTCAGGCTCTTCTAAATGGACATTGTGAGAACAGCCTTTAAAAATTATTAAATCACTATTTGGAATATTCTTATTTAAAGTTTCAACTTGTTCAAAATTATATGAAATATCTTTATCACCCCAAACAATTAAAGTTTTATTATGAATATCTTTAAGATTTTCATAACCTCTCCAGTTCTTCATTGCTACTAAAGCATTATCTGCAGCTTCCTCGGTTATTCTTTTAGTGGCGTTTTCACATAAATAAAAATATTTTGCTTTGTCTGCTTTAACAAACCACTTTTTAGGAACTCTCTTTACGGTTTCTTTAATACCTTCTATCTTTAATTTTTCTCTTGAAGTATCCAAAGACTCAAATCTCCCTGGAATATTTCCTATTGAGCCTGTTGCATAACAAATTAATTTATTTATTTTATTTCCAGATATTTTTACCATCTCTTGTGCAATCATGCCGCCCATTGAATGACCTAATAAATGAAATTTTTCAATATTCATTTTATTTAAATTTTTTAAGATTGTTTTTGCCATTTTATTAATACTGTCCTTAGATTTAACTTTATAGCTTTCTCCAAATCCTGGTAAGGCAGGCGATATAACTTTAAAATCTCTGCTTAGAAATTCTTTTTGAAGACTCCACATTTCAGAGGAACCTAAAAAACCATGAAGCAAAACTAGAGGAAATCCATTACCTTGATCGTCGATATAAATATCTTGCATAATTAAAATTAGATAATAATTGTATAACTACTAGACTAAAAGAAAAATTTTATTAAGCAGAATTATTATGATCGGTATTTTAGGTGGAATGGGAACTCAAGCAGGTTTAGATTTTTGTAATAAGCTTGCAGTTATAAATAGAGGGAAATCTGATCAAAAATATCCTCTTTTCATTCTTTATAACAAATCAAATATTCCTAAAAGACCTGAAAATCTTAAAAAATATTCTAACGTTTTAAAAAGTTTAATTAATGGCTGTAATTTGCTTCAAAAAAATAAATGCAAATTTATTGTGATGCCATGTAATACAGCACATTATTGGCATAATGATTTACAAAAAAAAATTAAAATTCCAATAATAAGTATGCCAAAAGAAGTTTATTTACATACAAAAAAAACTTGCAAAAAAAATTCAAAAATAGGAATTCTTTGCACAGAAGCAACATTAAAAACAAATGTTTATAGCAAATATTTTAATAAAAATTTTAATCTAGTTAGTCCATCAAAATCTTTACAAAATAACTCTGTTAACAAAGCTATTAAATATGTCAAATTAGGTAAAATTAGAGAAGCAGAAAAAGCTATAAAACCAGCAGTAAATCATTTAATTAAAATTAAATGTAAAAAAATAATACTTGGATGTACAGAATTGCCTATTGCTATTTTTGCATATAAGTCTTTCAAAAAAATTAAAGAATCTAAAATTTTTATAGATCCTAATTTATTATTAGCAAACGTTTCTATGAAAAAATATAAAAGTTTATGAAATCAATAGAAAATAATTTTGATCATCCTCAAGTAAATGATCTTTTAAAAAAACATTTTATAGAACTAAGATCGGTATCGCCAGAAGGAAGCACGCATGTTTTAGATATTCCTGGTTTAAAAGTTTCTTCAATTAAATTTTGGAGTTTATGGGAAAATGATGAACTTATTGGTTGTGGAGCTTTAAAATTTTTAGATGATAACCACGGTGAATTTAAATCAATAAGGATAGCAGATAAATTTAGAAAAAATGGTCTAGGTACAAAAATTATAGATCACTTAATAAATGAAGCAAAAAAATTAAATATTAAAAAAATAAGTGTTGAAACAGGATCAGGAGATTTTTTTTTACCTGCAAGAAAATTATTTAAAAAATGTGGCTTTTCATCCTGCAAACCATTTGCTCATTATAAAAAAGATCCAAATTCATGTTATTTTTATTTAGATATAAAAAAATAGCTTTGCTAAAACTTATTTTTTGGTGCGGCCAGAGAGATTTGAACTCTCATGGGCTACGCCCACACGGCCCTCAACCGTGCCTGTCTACCAGTTTCAGCATGGCCGCGTAAATGCGTCGATTAAAATAATGACATTTTCTTTTCAACTTGATAGATTTTAATTATGGATTTTACACCAGAAATAAGAAAAGCAACAAATCATATTTATCAAAAAATTTCTAAAGTTGTTCCTGAAATTGAATGGTCAATACATGCTCCATACATATATAAAATAAATCAATTAAAAAAAGATAAGAACGCAGTAATACTTGCTCATAACTATCAAACCCCAGAAATTTATCATGGTATATCAGATTTTTCTGCCGACTCCTTGGCACTTGCAGTTGAAGCTGCCAAAACAAAAGCAGATATTATTGTTATGTGTGGCGTACATTTTATGGCAGAAACTGCAAAATTAATGAGTCCTGAAAAAAAAGTTTTATTACCAGATATGAAAGCTGGTTGTTCATTGTCTTCATCAATTACAGGACAAGATGTTAGAAATTTAAAAAAAAAATATCCAGGTATTCCAGTCGTATCTTATGTAAACACCTCCGCAGATGTAAAAGCGGAAACAGATGTTTGTTGTACTTCTGCTAATGCATTAAAAATTGTTAAATCTCTTGGTGTTAAAAAAGTTATATTTTTGCCTGATGATTTTTTAGCTAAATACGTTGCTTCACAAACTGATATTGAAATAATTTCATGGAAAGGCACATGTGAAGTACATGAGCAATTTAATGATGAAGAGATAAATAACATTAGAAAAAATAACCCTGGTATAAAAATTATCGCTCATCCTGAATGTCCTCCAGATGTAATTAACGCATCTGATTTTGCGGGATCAACTAGTGGTATGATCAAATACGTAAAAGATAACCAGCCAAAAAAAGTGATGATGGTAACAGAATGTTCAATGAGTGATAATGTTCAAATAGATAATCCTAATGTTGAATTTATTAGGCCTTGCAATTTATGTCCTCACATGAAAAGAATTACTCTTCCAAAAATTTTGGACTGTCTACAAAATGAAACTAATGAAATTCAAATGGACAAAGACACTATTGAAAAAGCAAAAAAATCAGTAGAGAGAATGGCAGAAATAGGCAGATAGAATCTGTGTCAAAAATAATTTTAAGTAAAAACTTTATAAGATCAACATGCAAACTAGCGCTCAATGAAGACTTATTTCCATCAGGAGATATTACTTCAAATCTTCTGGATAATAATATCAAAAAAAAAATAAAACTAGTTTCAAATCAAAATGGAGTAATAGCTGGATTAGAGTTTGCAAAACAAACATTTAATTTAATAGATAAAAAAATCAAATTTACAATTAAAAAAAAAGAAGGTTCTAATATTAACAAAGGAAATACTATTGCTATAATTGAGGGAAATATAAAAAATATATTAACTGGTGAAAGAGTTGCTTTAAATTTTTTAACTCATTTATCTGGAATTGCTACAATAACTAATACATTTGTAAAAAAAGTCAGAAAAAAATCTAAAATTTGTTGTACAAGAAAAACTATTCCTAATCTTAGAGTAATGCAAAAATATGCTGTAAAAATTGGTGGTGGAACAAATCATAGATTTAATTTAAGTGATGAATATTTAATTAAAGATAATCATATCGCTAGTTCGAATATAAAAAAATTGATTTTAAAAGCAAACAAATCTAAAACAAAAAAAATAATTACAGTTGAGGTTGACAATTTAAAACAATTAAAAGAAATTTTAGGTTTAAAATTTGATAGAGTGCTTTTAGATAATTTTAATTTTAAAAATTTAAAAAAAGCAGTTAAAATTGTAAAAAAAAAATACCAATTAGAAGCTTCGGGGAATGTAAGTCTAAAAAATGTAAATAAGATAGCAGCGACAGGAGTTGATAGAATTTCAGTAGGCAGAATAACTCATAGTGCTGCTTCTTTAGATTTAAAATTAGAAATTTAGTTAAAAAATTAAAATTTATTTTTTTAATTCCGCTTGTGCAGCTGCTAGTTTCGCTATTGGCACTCTGTAGGGAGAACAAGAAACATAGTCTAAACCGATTTTTGAGCAAAAAAATATACTTTTTGGATCACCGCCGTGTTCACCGCATATTCCTAGTTTTATTTTCTTATTTTCTTTTCTGCCCTTTTTAGTAGCAATTTCTATTAAATCTCCCACTCCTTCATCTATTGAAATAAAAGGATCAATATCAAAAATTTTATTTTCAATATAATCGTTTAGAAATTTTCCACTATCATCTCTACTAATTCCAAATGTAGTTTGAGTTAAATCATTTGTTCCAAAACTAAAAAATTCTGCATGTTTAGCAATATAATTTGCTTTTATAGCTGCTCTTGGGAGCTCAATCATTGTGCCTACCAAAAATTCTATTTTTATCTTTTTTTGTTGCTGAACTTCTCTTGCAACGTTAATTACTAAATCTTTCATTATTTTTATTTCAGCTTCCGTTGAAACTAATGGAATCATAATTTCTGGCAATATAGATTTATTTTTTTTATTTTTACATTCAGATAGAGCTTCAAAAATTGCCCTACATTGCATCTGATATATCTCTGGAAAAGAAATTCCTAAACGACAACCTCTATGACCTAACATTGGATTATGTTCATGCAACTCATTTATTCGCATTTCAACTTCTTTGATTGATAAATCAAGAGATTTAGATACTTCCAAAATTTCTTTTTTATTTTTAGGTAAAAATTCATGTAAAGGAGGATCTAACAATCTAACAGTGACTGGTAATCCATTCATAATTTTAAATATTTCTACAAAATCATTTTTTTGATAAGGCAAAAGTTTATTAAGAGCTTTACTTCTATCATTTTTAGTTTTTGAAAGAATCATTTCTCTAACTGAAAGGATTCTTTCCTCGTCAAAAAACATGTGCTCAGTTCTACATAGACCTATACCCTCCGCACCAAAATCTCTTGCCGTTTTAGCGTCTATAGGTGTTTCAGAGTTAGCTCTAATTTTAATTTTTCTAAATTTATCTGCCCAGTTCATTAATTTAGAAAAATCTGCAGAAATTTCTGGCTTTATAGTAGGCACTTTTCCTAAAATTATTCTTCCTGATGAACCATCGATTGTAATTATTTCTCCTTCTTTAATTTTTAAGTTAGAAGTTTTAAAAAATTTTTCATTATAATTTATATCAATTTCACTTGACCCAGAAATACATGGTCTACCCATTCCTCTTGCAACTACTGCTGCATGACTTGTCATTCCTCCTCTCGAAGTTAAGATGCCTTTTGCAGCATGCATTCCATGGATGTCTTCTGGTGAAGTTTCAACTCTAACTAAAATAGTATCTTGCATTGAATTATTTAATCTTTCGGCATCTTCAGATGTAAAAACGACCTTTCCACTTGCTGCACCTGGAGAGGCTGGCAATCCTTTTGCAATCACATTAAATTCTTTTTGTTCATCTAAAGTTGGATGTAGCAGAGTATCTAAAGAGTTAGGATCTACTCTTAAAACTGCTTCTTTTTTTGAAATTATTTTTTCTTTAACCATATCTATAGCTATTTTGACTGCAGCTTTTGCTGTTCTTTTCCCGGATCTTGTTTGTAACATCCAGAGTTTATTTTTTTCTACAGTAAACTCGACATCTTGCATATCTTTATAGTGTTTTTCTAAAACTTTTAATATTTTTTTCAGTTTTTTAAAAACTCTAGGTAAAGAATTTTCTAAAGATTTAAGTTTTGAAGAAGAATTTTTTTTTGATTTTTCAGTTATATATTGAGGAGTTCTTGTTCCCGCAACAACATCTTCTCCTTGTGCATTCAATAAATATTCTCCATAAATTTCTTTACTTCCATCTGAAGGATTTCTTGTAAAAACAACTCCTGTGGCACAATCGTTACCCATGTTTCCAAAAACCATTGATTGAACGTTTACAGCCGTTCCCCATTCGGATGATATTTGATTAAGTTTTCTATATACTTTAGCTCTACTGCTCTCCCAAGATAAAAACACCGAATGAATTGCTCCAAATAACTGTTCGAAAACATTCTGTGGAAACTCTTTTTTTGTTTTTATTTTTATAACTTCTTTAAAGTCTTTTATTAGTCCATCCCAATCTTCTCCGTCTAACTCGGTATCTAACAAAACACCCTTTGTTAACTTATAATTTTCAATTAATTCCTCAAAGTTGAAAGACTCGACTCCCATAACTACATTGCCATACATTTGAATAAATCTTCTATAACTATCTTTTGCAAATCTGTTATTTGATGTCTTTTTTGCTAAAGCTAAAACTGTTTCGTCATTTAATCCTAAATTTAATATTGTATCCATCATTCCCGGCATTGAAACTCTTGCTCCAGATCTCACAGACACCAATAAAGGATTTTTCAAATTACCAAATTGTTTTCCAGATTGTTTTTCAATTATTTTAAGTTCGTCTTTTATTTCTTTTTGTATTTTTTTATTTAATTTCTTATTATTTTTATAAAAAAGGTCACATACTTTTGTAGAAATTGTAAAACCTGCTGGAACAGGCAAACCTAATCTGCCCATTTCTGCAAGGTTTGCTCCCTTTCCTCCTAATAGATTCTCAGATAAAATATTTTTTTTTGAATGCTTGTATTTAAAATTAAATATAACTTTTTTCATTTTTGGATTTCTATACTAGAAAAATTTATAAAGTTTTCATATGTTTTGCACAACATTTGTAGTAATTCCAAGCGATTTTTTTTTATTGTTTTATCTTTATCATTAACCATAACATTTTCAAAAAAATCAGACACAATATCTTTTGAGTCTGCTAAATAATTTAAAGACTTTTCATAATTTTCATCTTTATTAATACTAGTAAAATATTTTCTAAGATCGTGTATTTTTTTATACAAATTTTTTTCATATTCATTATTAAACAGTCCAGGATCTGAATTATTTGACAATTGAAATTCTGGATTTTTTAATTCTTGATCTAAAATATTTGAAGCTCTTTTATAACAAGATATAATATCGTACCCAGTATTTTTATTTATTATTTTATTTAAAATGGTAGCCTTTTTATATATTTCAATAATGTTATCTATTCCATAAGAACTAATAGCTGCTTGAATGATATCTGTTCTTATTTCTTTTTCTCTCATATAATATTTTAATCTCTCAATAAAAAACTTATTTAAATCATTATAAATATTTTTATTTTTTAAAATAAATCCTTGTTCATTATAAAGGTTATATGAATAATTTATTAAATCCTTTAATTTAAATAAATTGTTATTTTCTACTAAAATTCTAATAACTCCAAGCGCTAATCTTCTTAATGCAAAGGGATCTTTTGAGCTTGTTGGTTTTTCATCTATTCCAAAAAATCCAACTAATGTATCTATTTTATCTGTTAAAGATAAAGCCACACTATATTTTTTTTTTGGCACTTTGCTTTCACTTCCCGTTGGCAAATAATGTTCTTTAATCGCTAATGTAATATCTTTATCAAAACCTTGAAATTCAGCAAAATATCCTCCCATAACTCCTTGTAGTTCTGGAAATTCTCCTACGATATCTGACAATAAATCTACTTTGCAAATAGTAGTTGATATTTCAACTTTGTCTTTACTAATTAATAATTCATCAGAAACCATACCACCAAGTCTTCTCATTCTTTGAACTTTATCAAAGTATGTTCCTAAACCTTTAAAATAATTCATTGATTTTAGTTTTGAAATTTCTTTAACTAAATTTTTTGATTTATTTTTTTGCCAAAAAAATTCAGCATCACTCAATCTTGCATTTATAACTCTCTCATTGCCGATTTTAATAAAACCTTTTTTATCTTTATTATTAGCAACAACTAAAAAATTATTTGTTATATTTCCTTTAGAATCAAATGTATGAAAATATTTTTGATGGAATTGCATAGTCACGATTAGTATTTCTCTAGGTATCTTTAAAAAATTTTCACTAAATTGACATAAAATAATATTTGGATAATTAACTAAATCAGTAACTTCTTCTAAAAGTTTTTCATTTATTTCAATTTTTAGGCCTTTTCTTTTAGATGCTTTCAATAATTGATTTTCTATAAGATTTTTTCTTTTTTTTTGATCAATAACAACCTGGTTTTTTTTAAAGTAATTAAAATAAATTTTAAAATTTTTAAATGATTTTATTTTTTCCTCAAAATCCTTATCGATGGGTGTAAAATTATTAGATTTAAGATGGTGAAAATTAAAATTTAAATTTTTGTTATCAAAAATTGCCAAAATAGACTTTAATGGTCTCGCCCAATAAAGTTCAAATTCTCCCCATTTCATTGATTTTTTCCAAGAAATTTTATCTAAAATAATAGGAATATTTTCATTTAATAAATCACATACTTTTATTTTTTTTTCTGCTCTTTTTGCAAAATAAAAAACTCCTCTATCGGTTTGTTTTTCATATAGACTCTCTTTTTCAAATTTATTAGATTTAAGAAATCCTTCAATTGCTTCTTTGGGAGCCTCCACCTTAGGTCCTCTGAGTTCCTGCTCTTCTTGTAATATTTCTGATTTAATGCCTTCAAATAAAACAATTAGTCTATTTGGTGTAGAAAATGAATTTTTATTTTTAAAATTTATACTTTTTCTTTCAAAAAATTCTGTAAATAATTTTACTATTTCATTTCTTGCATTTTTTTGAAGCTTTGCAGGAATTTCCTCACTAAATAGCTCTAAAAAAAATTCTGACATTTTTTAAGACTGACTTTTTACCCAAACAGAACCTACGTTTTTGGTTAATTCTCTTATCTTAGAAATATACTCAGCTCTTTGCGCTACGCTGATAACCCCTCTAGCATCTAAAATATTAAATATATGACTTGCTTTCAAACATTGATCATAAGCTGGCAAAGAAAGATTTTTGTTTAATAAAGATTTTGTTTCACTTTCTAACATTTCAAAAATTTTAAATAAATTTTCTGTATTTGCATGTTCAAAATTATATGCTGAAAATTCTTTTTCTGCTTGATGAAAAACTTCTCTATACTTAATTCCTTCATGGTTCCAATCTAAATCAAAAACATTTTTTTTTTGCTGGGTGAACATACAAATTCTTTCAAGTCCATATGTAAGCTCAACAGATACTGGTTTACACTCTATTCCAGCCATTTGCTGAAAATATGTAAACTGAGTTATTTCCATTCCATCGCACCACACTTCCCAACCTAATCCAGCTGCGCCTAAAGTTGGACTCTCCCAGTCATCTTCTACAAATCTTATATCGTGATCTAAATGGTTAATCCCTACACACTTTAAACTATTTAAGTAGAGTCCTTTAATATTTTTAGGAGAAGGTTTTATTAAAACTTGAAATTGATAGTAGTGTTGAAGACGATTTGGATTCTCCCCGTATCTACCATCGGTTGGTCTTCTTGATGGTTGAACATAAGCTGTTTTCCAACTACGTGGTCCTAAAGATCTAAGGGTTGTTGCGGGATGAAAAGTTCCAGCTCCAACTTCTATATCATATGGTTGTAGCAATATGCAGCCTTGTTTGCTCCAATACTTTTGAAGGTTTAAAATTGTGTCTTGAAAAGTTTGATATTTAACTTTTAAATATTTTTTTTTCTTTTTTTTTATATTTTTTTTTTTAAAAACCATATCTCTGCCAGATAGATCTTTCTTCTAATATACTTATTATTTGTTCAGCTTGATTTTCTGATGAGGATAATTTTTTTGCTAACCATCCTTTTGATTTTTCGAATTTTTTGATTATTATTTCTTCTCCATATTTTTCTCTTAAAATTTGGTCTGCACTGCCAATGCCATCAATTAAACCTAAATCTTTTGCTTTTTTTCCTGACCAAAATTCTCCTGAAAATAATTCTATACCTGTATCTTTTTTTAATTTATTCCCTCTGCTTTTTTCAACAACATTAATAAAATCTCTATGTAAATCTAACTGTATATCTTTGAGTCTTTCTATATCTTCTTGCTTTTCTTCTACAAAAGGGTCTAGTGTACTTTTATTTTTTCCTGCTGTATAAATTCTTCTCTGAATTCCAATTTTTTCAATCAAATTTTTAAATCCAAATGATGAATAAATAACTCCTATTGAGCCAACTATTGAACTTTGGTTGGAATAGATTTCATCTCCCGCGCATGCAATTAAATAACCACCTGATGCAGCTACATCTTCCATAAAAACAATAACTTTTTTTTTATTTTTTTTTGCTTGATGTTTAATAAAGTCATGAATTAAATGTGATTGAACTGGAGATCCTCCGGGCGAATTAATTGATATTGCTACAGCTAAAGCTTTTTTTAATGAAAAAGCCTTTTTTATAATTTCTTCTTGGCCAGCAAAATCTATTCCTTGCCTAAATTTTCCCACATTGCCAATAACCCCACTTAATTTAATATGAGGAATTATTTTTTTTTTTTTGAAAAAAGAAAACATACTTAATGCTTATAAAATTTTTGATTTAATATAAAGTCTACTTATAGTTGAAGTTTAAGGTGCGTCAATTGATAAGTACAATATTATGCTAATTATACTACTTTAAAATAATGGGATCAGTAGTTCAGTTAAAAAAACGAATAAATAATTCATATTCAGAACTAAAAGACTCAGTGGATGATAAGCTGATTTTGGTTGAAGAGAAAATTAAGACAAAACTTTCTAGCAAAGTACCCTTGGTAGAGGAAATGACTAAATATCATTTTAGAACAGGCGGTAAAAGACTGAGAGCTCTTCTAACTCTTGGGTCAGCTAAACTTTGCGGATACTCAAAGGGTGGTCGGGATATAAATTTAGCAGCATGTATAGAATTAATTCACGCAGCTACATTAATGCATGACGATGTTATCGATAAAGGAGAAATAAGAAGAGGAAAAAAAACATTAAATAATATTTGGGGAAACCAATCTTCCATATTGGTTGGGGACTACCTTTTAAGTAGATGTTTTGAAATGATGGTAGAAGATGGGAATTTAGAAGTTTTAAAACTTTTATCATCTACATCTGCTGAAATTTCTCAAGGTGAAATTTTGCAACTCCAACATAAAAGTGAGGTTGATATGTTGGAAGAAACTTATTTAAAAATTATATCGGCAAAAACTGCCTCTCTATTTGCATCAGCAACAAAAGTTGGCTCTATATTGGCAAATCAAGAAAATAAAATTAAAGAAGCACTAGAGTTCTATGGAAAAAATCTTGGCTTAACTTTCCAAATTGCTGACGACACCTTAGATTATAACTCAGAACTAAAAATTTTTGGAAAAGAAATTGGTAATGATTTTTACGAAGGAAAAATAACTTTACCTATTATTTTACTTTATCAAAAAGCTAATTTTGAAGAAAAAATAGAAATTAAAAAATTTTTTGATGCAAATCAAAGATCAGATGTTGATTTAAAAAAAGTTTTATCTTTAATAAAAAAATATAATATTATTAATGATTGTTATCAAAAAGCAAAACACTTTATCAGTTTGGCTTCAAATTCATTAAGTATATTTAAAGACTCTAAAGAAAAAAATATTTTTTTAGGTTTAACTTCCTTCAGTTTAGAAAGAACTTTTTAAGGGTTTAATAATACTTTATTCCACTCATCGTTTTCCTTTTTAAAATATTTTAGTCTTTGATGAATTCTATCCTCTCCATCTAACCAAAATTCGATCTCGGTGGGTTTTAAATTCCATCCCGACCAATGAATTGGTCTTGGCACATTATTTTCATTTGGATATTTTTCTTTATATTTTTCAATTGATTCAAATAATTCTTCTCTATTTGTTAAAATTTTACTTTGATTAGAAGCCCAGGCTCCAATCTTACTTCCATATTTTCTAGTTTTATAGTATTCATCAGCTTCTATATCAGATACTTTAGAAATCTTTCCCATGATTCTTATCTGTCTTAATAAACTTTTCCAATGAAAACACATGGAAGCATTAGGGTTTGATTTTATGTCGTCACTTTTCTTACTATTTAAATTAGTATAAAATACAAATCCATCATTATTAAAATCCTTTAATAAAACCATTCTTACAGATGGAATGCCTTTTTTGTCAGATGTAGCTAATGAAAGTGCATTTGGATCATTTATTTCAGTTTTTTTTGCTTCTTTAAACCATTCTGAGAAGAGTTCTATTGGGTTTTCTAAATCGCTAAAGCAATTATCTAGTCCTAAATTATTTTTTTGATTCATAATTTCAACAAAATAACTTATATATTATATTTATGTCTTTTAATACTTTTGGAAAAATATTTCGTTTCACAACTTGGGGAGAATCTCACGGTCCTGCTATAGGATGTGTGGTTGATGGTTGTCCTCCTAATATAAGCATAAACGAGACTGATATTCAAATAGAACTCAATAAAAGAAAACCTGGACAGTCAAAATTTACAACTCAAAGAAAAGAGGACGATAAAGTAAATATTTTATCAGGTATATTTGGTGGTAAAACAACAGGCACTCCAATCTCAATGATTATTTATAACAAAGATGTAAGATCAAGAGATTACGAAACAATTAAAAATAAATTTAGACCAGGACATGCAGATTACACTTATTTTAAAAAATATGGCATTAGGGACTTTAAAGGTGGAGGTAGACAATCAGCAAGAGAAACTGCTTCTAGAGTAGCTGCCGGTGCTATTGCAAAAAAAGTCTTGGAAAATAAAATTGGAAAAAAATATAAAGTTGTTGGAGCTGTAACTCAACTAGGTATACTTGGTTGCGATGAAAAGAATTGGAATGATAAATTTATTTCAAAAAATTCATTTTTTTGTCCAGATAAATCTGTCATAAAAATTTGGGAGAAATACTTATTAAGTATTAGAAAAGCTGGCTCTTCATGCGGTGCCATAATCCAAGTGAGGGCTTCGGGAGTCCCAATTGGACTGGGTGCCCCTATATATTCAAAACTAGATATGGATCTTGCTTCTGCCATGATGAGTATTAATGCAGTAAAAGGAGTTAATATTGGATCTGGAATGAATGCAGCTCAGTTAACTGGAGAACAAAATTCTGATGAGATTTATAATAAAGGAAAAAAAACTAGATTTAAATCAAATAATGCCGGAGGTATTCTTGGAGGAATATCGTCTGGTCAAGATATAATAATCTCTTTTGCAGTTAAGCCAACATCTTCAATACTTGTTACGCGTAAAACTATAGATAAATTTGGAAAAAATACATCTATAAGTGTTAAAGGTAGGCATGACCCTTGCGTTGGAATAAGGGCAGTGCCGATTGGAGAGGCTATGATGCATTGTGTAATTTTAGATCATTATTTAATGCATAATGCTCAGTGTAATTCTTAATTAGTTTTTTTTACTATTATTTTTGAATTTAAAGTATCTAAAATTTTGTTTTCAATACTATTTGAATCTAATCCAGCATTTTTGTACATTAAATCTGGCTTGTCATGTTCAATAAATCTATCTGGCAAGTTCATTGATCTATATTTTAAATTATTATCCATTAAATTTTTATCATTCAGAAATTGAGAAACGTGTGAGCCAAAACCTCCTATAGATCCTTCTTCAATTGTAATTAATACTTCATGGTCAATTGCCAATTGCCAAATAACATTTTCATCTAAAGGTTTAGCAAACCTCGCATCAAAAATAGTTATATTTATTCCTTTTTTTAAAAGATTATTATATGCAACCATGCATTCATTCAATCTTGTGCCAAAATTAATTAAAGCAACTTTTTTTCCCTCTTTAATAATTCGACCCTTACCAATCTCTATTTTTTCATTAATTGAAGGCAAATTAACTCCTATTCCATTTCCTCTTGGGTACCTAAATGCTGAAGGCTGACTATTTATATCAACAGAAGTGTTTATCATTCTTACCAGATCTGCTTCGTCACTAGCTGCCATTACAATAAAATTAGGAAGTGTCGATAGATATGTTATATCAAAAGATCCAGCATGCGTTGGTCCATCTGCCCCTACTAAACCAGCTCTATCAATAGCAAACCTAACAGGTAAACTTTGTATAGCAACATCGTGAACTACTTGATCATATGCTCTCTGCAAGAATGTTGAGTAAATTGTAGCATACGGTTTAAATCCTTCTGTCGCTAAACCAGCAGCAAAAGTAACTGCATGTTGTTCGGCAATTCCTACATCAAACATCCTAGCCGGGAACTTTTCTCCAAAAATATCCATACCAGTTCCGGATGGCATTGCAGCAGTTATTCCTACAATTTTACTATCTTTTTCCGCATGTTTGACCAGAGTATTTGCAAAAACCTTTGTATAAGAAGGAATGTTTGATTTTGATTTTTCTTGAACACCAGTATTGATATTAAATTTTGAAACTCCATGATATTTATCTTCTGACTTTTCAGCAAACTCATAACCTTTTCCTTTCTGTGTTTTTATATGTATCATTATTGGACCATTAAAATTTATTTCTTTAGCGCTTTTTAAGACTGAAACTAATGAGTCTGTATCGTGGCCATCTATAGGTCCCATATAATAAAAGCCCATAGAATTAAATAAAGTTCCTCCTGTAACAGCTGATCTTAAAAAATCCTCTGCCTTTCCCGCCTGTTTGCTAAATCTTTTTGAAAATGCAGATATAATTAATTTTATAGTCTCTCTAAAACTAAAATATATTTTTCCAGATAAAATTTTTGCTAAATATGATCTCATAGCTCCTACTGGTTTAGCTATTGACATATCGTTATCATTTAAAACTACAATCATTTTTGTTTTGCTTGCTCCCGCATTATTCATGGCTTCGTAAGCCATGCCAGCACTCATAGCTCCATCTCCGATAACCGCTATAACATTATCAGATTTATTTGAAAGTTTATTTGCAACTGCAATCCCTAGTGCTGATGATATAGATGTTGAGCTATGAGCTGCTCCAAATGGATCGTACTCACTTTCTGATCTTTTGGTAAAACCAGACAAGCCTTTACCTTTTCTAAGCGTTCTTATTCTATCTTTTCTTCCAGTTAATATTTTATGAGGATAGGATTGATGGCCAACATCCCAAATTAATTTATCATTTGGAGTATTAAACACATAGTGTAAAGCTACAGTCAACTCTACTACTCCTAGACCTGCACCTAAATGACCTCCTGTTTCTGAAACAGCATCAATCATTTCTTGTCTAACTTCATCTGCTAAGTTTTTAAGTTCAAATTGTTTCAATTTTTTTATATCAGATGGGAAATTAATATTTTTTAAATATTTTTGTTTTATGTTCACTTTTTTCTTTCTAAAATGTATTCAACTGTATCTCTAAGATCTTCTGCTTTATTTCCAAAAACTCTTATTTTGTCAAATATAGTCAATTTTAATTTTTTGCTATATTTAATTGAATTTTTATATCCTAGCAAACTAATTAGTGTAGCTTTACCTTTTTTTAAATCTTTTTTTGTTTTTTTACCGACTTTTCTTGTACTGCCTCTATAATCAATAACATCATCTGTAATTTGAAATAATAGCCCAATATCTGAACCAATTTTATCAAATTTTTTTAAATGATTATATTTTTTACTTAATATAACTGGTGCCATACAACAAAAACTAAAAAGTTTTCCTGTCTTTTTAATTTGCATATCTATAATTTTTTTTAGAGGAACCTTTTTTTTTTCAAAATTCAAATCTAAAAATTGTCCACCCGCTATTCCTGCGTGTCCTGCACATTCTGAAATTAGATTAATTAATTGTATTTTAATCTTATCTTTTTCTTTAAAACTTTTATGGCTTAAAATTTCAAATGCTATAGTAAGGAGTGAATTACCTGCAAGAATTGCTGTAGATTCTCCATATTTTTTGTGAGTAGATAATTTTCCTCTTCTCAAGACATCATTATCCATACATGGAAGGTCATCATGGATCAAAGAATATGCATGGATACATTCTACTGCTGCCCCAATCTTTATAAGATTTTTATAATTTATATTAAAGATTTTTCCTATATCAACAAGTAGTTTTGATCTAATTTTTTTTCCACCAGGAAGCAAACCATATTTCATTGGATTAATTAGTTCTGTTTTTTTTGAGTTGTTAAAAATCTATTTAAAAATAAATTAGTATCTTTGGCAATTTTATTTAATTTTTTTTTCATTTTTTATTAAATATTTTACTAATTTTTTCTTTTGTTTTAATAGATATTTCTTTTGATTTACTTTGAAATTTTTTTTCTATTAAATTATTGAGTTTTATCAATTTTTGGTAATCATTTATTGAGTTTGTCAAATTTTTTTCATTTTCTAGATTTTTAATAATATTATTTGCTAATTCTTTTAGCTCATTAAGAGATTTGCTTTGAATATCATTTGGCAAATTTTTATCTTTCATATAATAGTTGGTAATATTACATGAAAAAAGATCTTTCAAATATTAAAAAATCTAAATTCTACTTAGATAAAAATGAATGCGTTGGAATTCCCACAGAAACTGTTTATGGATTAGCTGGAAATGCGTATTCAGATAAGGCTACTTCAAAAATATTCAAATTAAAAAAAAGGCCAAGAAGAAACCCACTTATTGTTCATTATTGTAGTTTAAAGATGCTTCAAAACGATTGCTATACAAATAATAATTTTTTTAAGCTATATAAAAAGTTTTGTCCTGGCCCAATAACTTTTGTTTTGAAACTTAAAAAAAATAGCAAAATTTCTAAAAATGTCACAAATAAAAAAAATACCTTGGCTGTTAGATTTCCAAAACACACCAAAACAAGAAAACTTTTAAAATCTTTAATTTATCCTCTTGCAGCACCAAGCGCAAATATTTCAACTCAAATTAGCCCCGTTTCAAAAAAAGATGTAAAAGATGAATTTGGAAAAAAAATTAAATTTATTCTAGAGGGGAATGAATCAAAAATTGGACTGGAGTCAACAATAATCAATTTAAAAAATAAACCTCAAATTCTAAGATTGGGTGGTATAGAGATAAGCAAAATAAACAAAGTTCTTGGAACTAAACTTAAGTTTATAAAAAATAAAAAATTAATTGCACCAGGACAAGATAAAGTCCACTACTCACCAGGAATTCCAATGAGGTTAAATATAAAAAAACCAAAATTAAATGAGGCATTTATACTAATTAAAAAAAGAAAAATAGCTGGTAAAAACTTATTCTATTTAAGTAAAAATAAAAATTTAAAAGAAATAGCAAAAAATCTGTATAAAACTTTACGAATGATAAAAAATAAAAAATATAAAAGTATTGCTGTTGAAAAAATTCCTAATAAAGGATTGGGTGAAACAATTAATGACAGATTGTTAAGA
Organism: uncultured Pelagibacteraceae bacterium; assembly: GCA_902634485.1. Taxonomy (GTDB): domain Bacteria; phylum Pseudomonadota; class Alphaproteobacteria; order Pelagibacterales; family Pelagibacteraceae; genus Pelagibacter. The sequence goes on from CACPKA010000016.1 coordinate 17,616, forward strand.
GCCTCAAAATTTTAATGGAAAATTCATTAGAAGTTATAAATTTATCAAAATCTTACGATTTAAAAGTAGCAGTTAAAAAAATAGATTTTAAAATAAAACATAATGAAATAATAGGATTGCTAGGTCCTAATGGCTGTGGAAAAACAACAACAATAGGCATGATACTTGGTTTGTTAAAACCAACAACAGGTGAAATATTTATTAATGGAATGAAAATTGAAGAAAATAGAATAAATATTTTACAAAAAATAAATTTTATATCACCTTACATTGAGTTGCCTAAAAAATTAACTGTAAAACAAAATCTAACTGTTTATGCAAAATTATATAGTGTAAAAAATATAAATAACAGAATTGAATATCTTGCAGAAAAATTAAGGTTAGAAAGTTTTTTAAATAGAGTAACAGGAGAATTATCTTCAGGTCAAAAAAATAGAGTTAGCTTAGCAAAAGCTTTAATTAATGATCCTAGTTTGCTATTATTAGATGAACCTACGGCTTCTCTAGATCCAGAAATTGGAGACTTTGTAAGAACTTTTTTAGAAGATTATAAAAAAGAAAAAAAAATATCTTTTTTATTAGCTTCACATAATATGAATGAAGTTACAAGGTTGTGCTCTTCTATATTAATGATGAAAGAAGGTACAATTATCGATAGGGGTAGACCACAAGATCTAATAAAAAAACATGGAAGAAAAAATTTAGAAGAAGTTTTTTTAAAACTTACAAGGGGTGAAAATGAGCTTTAGTAGAATATATGGTCTTTTTTTAAGACATTTTTTTTTAATAACAAGGTCTTTCCCAAGAATTCTCGATTTAATATATTGGCCCTCAATTCAAATAACATTATGGGGATTTATTTCCAATTTTTTTGCAACTCATAGCACTTATTACAATAATGCTGTTGGTGTAATATTAACTTGTGCAATTCTATATGATTTTTTATTTAGAACTAGCATTGGTTTTAATATGCTTTTTTTAGAAGAAATTTGGAGTAGGAATTTTACTAATCTATTTATTGCTCCAATGAAAATAAGTGAAATAATTGTATCTTTAATTTTTACTGCATTAATAAGAGCTTTGATTGGTCTTGTTCCTGCGGTATTACTTACATCACCTCTATTTGGTATTTCGTTATTTGATCTTGGAATACATTTATTTTTTTTATTTTTAAGCCTATATATTTTTGGAATTACTCTTGGAATATTGGTATCTGCTGGATTGCTAAGATTTGGACCATCTTTTGAGAATATTGCCTGGTCAACAATGTTTCTATTAGCTCCTTTTGGATGTATTTACTATCCTATTGAAATTTTGCCAGATTTTTTTCAAAAAATTGCATACCTGCTTCCTCTAGTATACATATTTGAAGAAGCTCGAAGTATATTAATTGAACATAATGTAAATTATCAAAATATTCTTAATGCATTTTATTTGAATGGAATTTATTTATTTGCAGCAATTTCATTGTTTTATTACTCTTTTAACAAAGCAAGAAAAAAAGGTACTTTAATAAATATAGGTGAGTAAATTTTTAACTATGAATTCAAAAATTTTTTATAATAAAATTATAATATACTTATTTTTTACAATTATTGCTTTTCTTGCAAGATATTTTTTATTTGAAGGTAGAGAATCTTGGCATGATGAATGGCACTCTTTGTACGTGTCTGAACCATTGATATCTAATGCTGAAACTCTTGATAGATACTATGGCAATAAAGGAGACGATTTTTTAACTGAATTTTATCCACCTTTATACCTTTTTATTTTAAAGTATTGGTTTCAGATTTTTGGATATATAGATGAAAATGGAAGATGGTTATCCTTAATTGCAGGAACACTTTGTGTTCCGTTATCAATTTATTTATCAAGTTTTTTTCAAAAAAATAAAAAATTCTATTTTACAGGATTTATAATTGCCTTTAATCTTTTTTTAGTCTGGCAATCTCTTGAGATAAGGGCACATAGTCTTTTAGTTTTATTGTCATTATTAAATATTATATTTTTTTATAAGTTGTTAGAAAAAAAAAACTTTTTTAATATATCTTTATATATTTTTTTATCTATAACATTACTTTCGCTTTGGCCAATAAGTGGAGCTATATTTTTTGGAAAAACTATTTATTTGATAAAAAAATTAATTTTAGAAAGACATTTTGAAAAGTTAATTTTTTTACTTTTTGTATTTATATTAATAGCTTATGTTATTATAAACATTGATTATCTTATACTTAATCTTTCAAGAGATTTTCATTATACCAGCTTGTATTCATCTTTTTTTTATAATTATCATTTTAGAACATTTTTTGGTTCAAAAATATTAGGTGGTATTTTCCTTATAACTTTTTCATTTTTATTTATAAAAAATTTTAGAAAAATTATTTTTTTTAATTACAAAGAAAATTTAATTATTTATATAATTTTATCCTCTTATTTTTTAACTCTTCTTTATACATTTTTTAAAGCATCTATCATGTCACCTAAATATGTAATTTTTATTTTACCATTGATAATAATATGGATTTCTATTGAATTAGAAAATTTTAGTAAAAAAAAAATAGCTAAATTTATTTTAGTTTTTTGTTCAGTAATATTTTTTATACTTCAAATTAATAACTCACCAATAAAAAGACCGCCTCTAAACGAAGCTTTAAATATTATTATCAAAGATAAATCAAAATTTGTTACCACAAAAGAATTTGATGTTTTTAATAAATATTTAATTACTAAAAAAATTTTTATAGAACAAAATTTAATTTTGCTTGATGATAAAATTCCATTCAAAGATGAGGTGGTTTCTTTTTGGTTTATATGTTTAAATAACCCATCTCATAAAGTTGGTGATGAAAAACTACCTGATGAAAAAAAATGTGTAAATTTTATGCCTAAGAATAATCAATTCAAAATAGTAAAAGAAGTTAGAATTAACGAATTTATATTGAAAAAATTTTATAGAGATTAATTTTTAATTTTAAAATTTTGATAAAAAATATTTATAATTGCAATTATAATATGAAATATTACTTTTAAATTCATTTTACTTTTATCGTTTTTTCTTCTTTTAAATTTAATAATATATTCAAATATTTTTAATCGTTTTTTTGTTGAATAAACTAGATCGAGTAATAATTTGAAACCTCTCCCATAAATTTTTTTTTTATTTTTAAAATAAATTTTTTTTTTAAAAATAAAAAAACCACTCATAGGATCTGATAGTTTTTTTCCCAGTAAAAAGTTAATAATAAATATCAAAAGTATTGATGCCAAATATCTTATTCTAGATAACCCTGATCTTATTTTAAAATTTCTTGTACATACTAAAATATCTAATTTTTTTTTATAAAAAATATTAATTATTTTATTAAGATATTTTGGGTCATGTTGTAGATCTCCATCCATAATTATTATGTTCTGGTAGTTTGTTTTTTTTATACCAAAAATTAAAGATTGGCTAAGATCTTTTTTCTTATTTCTAATATAAAAACTAAAATTTTTTTTTCTTAAATTTATTTTTTCTAATATTTTTTTTGTTCCATCTTCAGAATTATCGTCAACAACTATAATTTCATATATATGTGTTTTTAAAACATTATTAATTTTTTTAATTAATTTACCTATATTTCTACTTTCATTTAAAGTTGGTATAACAATTGAAAATTGATTCTTTTTTTCCATAATTTCCTAATAAAAACCTACTTTGTTTAATGGTGCGCCCGGAAGGACTTGAACCCTCAACCTCCTGATCCGAAGTCAGGCGCTCTATCCAATTGAGCTACAAGCGCATATAATAGTTGTAATATAATTTATGAAAAAAATCATTAATTTAATTGTAGATGAAAAGAATGAAGGTCATAGAATCGACATTTTTATAAATAAAAAAGAATCTTTATTAAGTCGAACTAGAATCAAAAATTTAATTCTTAATAAAAAATTAAAAATTAATAATCAAACTATAATCACTCCTTCAAAAAAAATTAAACTTCATGATAAAATATTATTAGAAATAACAACAAATAAAGAACCCTCACTTAAACCTTTTGATTATAAATTAGATATTATTTATGAAGATAAAGAACTGATTGTATTAAATAAGCCTGCAAAAATTGTTATTCATCCAGGAGCTGGAAATTATGACAAAACTCTTGTGAATGCTCTTGTAAAATATTGTGCTGGCAAACTTTCTGATATTGGAGGTGAATTAAGACCAGGAATAGTTCATCGTATAGACAAAGATACATCAGGATTGATCGTGATAGCTAAAAATAATTTTTCACATGAAAACCTTTCTGAGCAATTTAGGAAACATACTATTAGAAGAGTATATAAATTATTAATTTGGGGAAAACTTAGACCACAGAGAGGAACTATCTCTACTCTAATTTCTAGAAGCAATAAAAATCGACAATTAATGGAAGTGAATCAAATTAAAGGGAAAAGAGCTATAACAAATTATAAAACTTTAGAAGTTTTTGAAAATACTAAAGTTCCAACTCTAAGTTTTGTTGAATGCCAGCTAGAAACAGGACGTACTCACCAAATTAGAGTGCATATGAGTTATAAGGGTAATCAAATATTAGGAGATAAAAAATACAAAAAAAAATTTAAAAAATTCAAAAATATCGATTTGAATCTTGAGAATTTAATATTAAACTTAGACAGACAGTTTTTACATGCTGAGATTTTGGGTTTTGTTCACCCAACAAGTGGAGAGAAAATGGAATTTTCGTCAATTTTGCCGTTAGAGCTTAAAAATATATTAAAAAAGCTTAGAAAACTTAGCAAATAAATCATTGTAATAAAAAATAAATTTATTAAATAAATACAGTTATGAATTCAACAACTAACTATAATCTTCCTTCTTTATCAAATGAAGGTGGTCTATCTGCGTATCTGGCTCAGATTAAAAAATTTCCAATGCTCGCCGCAGAAGAAGAATATATGTTAGCTAAAAATTGGCGAAACACTGGAAATTTAAAATCTGCTGAAAAATTAGTTACCAGCCATTTAAGACTAGTTGCTAAAATTGCAATGGGCTATAAAGGATATGGTCTTCCTGTTAGCGATATGATTTCTGAAGGTAACGTTGGTTTAATGCAGGCTGTAAAAAAATTTGAACCTGAGAAAGGTTTTAGACTTGCCACATATGCAATGTGGTGGATTAAAGCATCTATACAAGAGTATATTCTAAGATCATGGAGTTTAGTAAAAATAGGAACAACAACAGCACAAAAAAAATTATTTTTTAATTTAAAAAAATTAAAAAATCAAATTGCTCCAAGATCTGAAGGAGATTTAAAAAATGAGCATGTTTCAGAAATTGCTAAAAAATTAGATGTTAATGAACAAGAGGTTGTTTCAATGAATAGAAGATTGTCTGGAAAAGAACACTCTTTAAATTCACCAATTGGAGAAGATGGTGATGAGTGGCAAGATTGGATAGTTGATAAAGAAATGGACCAGGAATTAAAATTTGCCCAAAGAGAAGAAATGGATGAAAGAAAAAACCTTTTAAAAGACTCTATTAAAATTCTAAACGATAGAGAAAGAGAAATTTTATATGCAAGAAGACTGAATGATGAGCCTATTACTTTAGAAGATTTAAGCAAAAAATATAAAATTAGCAGGGAAAGAATTAGGCAAATAGAAAACAAAGCTTTTGAAAAAGTTCAAAAGCATATGCTTAACTCTGCAAGATCAAAAAATCTTTTACCAGCTAATTAAAAGGATTTTCAATTAATATTGTATCCATTCTTTCTGGACTTGTAGAAATACAAGAAATCTTAGTTTCTATAAATTTTTCTAATTCTTTAATATAAATTTTAGCATTTTCGGGAAGTTCGCTAAATTTTTTAATTCCTACTGTTGAAGATTTCCAACCTTTAAAAACTTTATAAATTGGCTTTACTTTAAGCTGCTCCTCAGCTGATGCTGGTAAATAATCTATTTTCTTTCCATTTAATTCATAGGAGATGCAAATTTTAATTTCATCTAATTGATCTAAAACGTCTAATTTAGTTAAAGCAATTCCATTAATACCTGAAATTTTAATTGTTTGTCTGACTAAAACTCCGTCAAACCATCCACATCTTCTTTTTCTACTTGTTACTGTTCCAAATTCTTTTCCTACACTTCCTAAATGCTTACCAACTTCATCATTAAGTTCAGTTGGAAATGGACCTTCTCCTACTCTTGTAGTATAGGATTTTGTAATACCTAAAACATAATTTATTAAATTAACTCCACATCCGGTTCCTGTAGCTGCTGATGCCGCAACTGTATTTGAAGATGTAACAAAAGGATAGGTGCCGTGATCTACATCTAACAAAATACCTTGTGCTCCTTCAAAAAGGATTTTCTTACCACTTGCTTTAAATTGATCAAATTTTTTCCATACCGGCTGAGAATAATTTAAAATTTTTGGGGCTATTTCCAATAAATCAGATATAAGTTTTTCTTTAAGAAATAATTCTTTTCCAAGACCTTTTCTAATTGCATTATGATGTTCTAGTGCTTTTTCTATTCTTGCATCTAAGCTCTTTTTTGAAGCTAAATCCATCACTCTTATTGATCTTCTTCCTACTTTATCTTCATATGCCGGACCAATACCTCTTCTTGTTGTTCCTATTTTATTTTTACCAGCAATATCCTCTCTAATCTCATCCATTTCCTTGTGAAAAGGTAAAATCAAATTTGCTGCTTCAGATAAAATTAGATTCTGTGGAGATATATCTATTCCTTTTAACTTTATTTCTTCAATCTCTTCGAGCAATGCCCAAGGATCAACTACAACGCCGTTACCAATTATTGATATTTTTTTTCCTCTTACCACTCCAGATGGTAGCAGTCTTAATTTATATGTAATGCCATCAACTACTAAAGTATGTCCAGCGTTATGGCCTCCTTGAAATCTTATAACAACGTCAGCTTCACTTGAAAGCCAATCAACTATTTTTCCTTTTCCTTCATCACCCCATTGAGTGCCAACTACAACTACATTTTTCATCTAAATTTTTT
>CACPKA010000017.1 GCA_902634485.1 uncultured Pelagibacteraceae bacterium
ATTATATTAATTTTTTTATTAAGCCTAATAAATATTTATGGAAGCAATTTCTCAGATGATCTTCATCATTATCATGCTGGCTATATAACTAATACTGATAATCACAATTATATCTTGGGATTAAATTTTCTACATCACCATTATGGTTATTCATCAATTTGGCTTATTTTGCACTCTTATCTTAATTTTAACAATTCCCTACTTCAAGATATCCATATTTTAAATGGACTAGTTTTATTTTTAATAATAGCATATTTGTTTACAGAAAATAACGAAGCTTTAAAAAATCCTAAAAATAGTTTTTTAATTTTAATATCAGGATTTATCTTAATTTTCCTATTGGTAAAGTATACAAGATTAAAAGAATTTGGTTTAGATAGACCCGGAACAATAATCTACTGTTTTTTACTATATTTCACAGCAAAATATAATATTTTGATTAAAAAAAACATAAATTTAAAAAATCAAATATTATTTATTTTGTTTTTCTTTTGTTTATTTATTACTTCTATAAAAATTTTTTTTCTGTCTTGTTTTTTAATACCTATTTTTCTTATAATTAAATCTGGAGCTTATAGTTTTGTTTTCAATAAATTTGCATTTATTTTTTATTTTTTATGCATTGCGTATTTTATAAAAAATATATTTATTACAGGATGCCTGATTTATCCATTTGAATTAACTTGTTTTACAAATCTATCATGGGCTAGTAATGAAATATCATTGAACATACTTTTGGGTGTGGAATCGATTGCCAAATCATACGATAGATATGAAGGTTCCTTAGGTATGGAAGAATATATAAAAAATTTTAATTGGCTTAATACTTGGATAATTAGAAATATTGAAGAATTTAATAATTATATTCTAACTGTGTTGCTAGCATTAACTTTATTTTTCCTAACTAGTAAGTCATCAAAAAATATTAGCAGGTTTAATAATTTAGAAATTCTTTTCTTACTTCTTTTTATTTTTAATATTATTATTTTTATTAAATCTCCAGTATCAAGATATCATCATATGTTTTTTATACTTTTAGGATTAAGCTTCATAATCTTAAGCAAACGTGTATTTATAAAAAAAATATCTTTTTTTAACGTAGCTCTAATAATAATTTTATTTTTTAATTTTGGAAAAAATTTTCAGAGAATATATAAAAATGATTTTTATAATAATCCTTATGAACTTATTAAAACAATTAACTGGTATACTCCTCCAACAAAAAAAAATGTTGGATCGTTTGTTTATTTTAACGGATGGATTGATGCGCACCCCATAGGTAATATGGATCTAAGCAATTATAAACATAAAAAAATATTTTGGTTTGATATTATTTATAAAAACTAAATAATTAATTTAGATTATAAATATGGTCTAAAGTAATATTTACATTATTATTCCATGTAAATTTTTTAAAATGATTTTGTCCTTTTTCTACTAATTCATTTTTATGTTTTTCATCAAAAATTATTTTTTGTATTTTATCTTTAATATCCATAACATTATCTGGATCAAAATAGTCCGCTGCAATATCATTGATCTCTGGTAAGGCTGAGGTATTCGAAATTAATATAGGGCATCCTTGAGACATAGCTTCTAATGACGTTAAACCAAAAACTTCACAATAAGAAGAAAAGATATAAAGCTGAGAATGTTTATAGAGATTTGGAAGTGATTCACTTTTAACATCATTTATTATAATAATTTTATTCTTATCAAAATTTGTATTTATATATTTATTTATTTCACTAAAATATTCTCTATCAAGTATTTGTAAAACTAACACTAACTTAATATCATAATTATTATCACTAACTAAAATTTTGAAAGCTTTTAGCATATTTAAAATATTATGATACTTAACACATGACAAAACTGATATTATATATTTTTCATTATAATTAAATGATTTAATAAAATTATTTTCACAATCGTTAGATAAAAATTTTTTATCAATTCCAAGATAAACCACTTTGATTTTTTTTATATTTATTTTTAAAATATTAGTTATTTCTTGTTTTGCAAAATGTGAATCAACTAATAATAAGTTGCATGAATTAATAGAAAGCTCCATTAGTTTTTTTGTAAAAAAATTTCTCAACATATTTCCAGGCATTAAATGAAAATAAACCCATGGTAAATTAGAATGAAGTGTTAAAATTATTTTTATTTTAAATATTTTTAAAAATATTGGACAAAAATTCATTGGTGAATATAGTTTTTTTACTCCATTAATTTTTAATTCAAATGGAAATATAAATTGCATCCAAAATAACCTAAAGAAAATATTAGAAAAAAAATTAGATTTTATTATATATCTTATTTTTGGATTTTGTTTTTGCTTTTTTAACTGTTGAAAATAATTTTTAGTTAAAAAAATAATAATATCTTCACGAAGACTTAAAAGTTCTATCTCTTTAAGAAAATTTATATTGTATGTTTTTGTTCCACTTCCAACATTTGTTCCAACAAAATCAAAGGCTATGCTCATTTATTTTTCTTAAAATAATTTTCATACCATTGATAAACTTTTGGCAAAACAGCCTCAAATTTATGCTTTGGTTTCCAATTAAAATATTTATTAAGCTTTTTATAATCCATATATTGAATTGAAAGTTCACCTGAAGTTTTATTTTTTTTCATTTTTTTTATTACTTCTTTTAACTCTTTATTTTTATTTCTATATAAAAAAACCCTTTTTAAAATATTTTTAGTTTTATGCGGAATATTTGTTCCTGCATTAAATATTTCTCCAGAATATTTTTTTGGATTTTTATAAAGTTTTTTAGCAAGTAACTTATATAAATCAATAATATCATTTATGTAAATATAATCTCTTACACTTTCTCCATCGCCTCTCATTTTAAATGTCTTATTTAAAATACAAGATCTAATTAAGTCTGGAATAAGTGCTGTAAAATTCAATTGACCAGGCCCATAAATATTTGAAAATCTAGTAATTATTATGGGCAATTTGAAAAGATTTGATGAATAACTTTTTGCAATCATATCTGCGCATGCTTTTGAAGTATCATAAGGATAAATAGGTTTAAGTGGATAAGTTTCTTTGTAAGGCATCTTCTTTAAACCATATTCTCCATAAGCTTTATCTGAAGAGGCTATAATTATGGATTTAATTTTTTTTCTGTTTTCTCTTAGTGCTTCAAGAAGAGTATAAGTTCCTCTTATATTGCTGTCCCAAGTTTCGTATGGTTTTCTTCGAGCTTGACCAACTTCTACTTGGGCAGCAAGATGAAAGCATATTTCAATTTTATTTATTTTTAATATTTTATTTATTTTTTTAATATCAGTAATATTGCCATAAACTACTTTAACTTTTTTATTAATTTTCTCATAAAACAAAAGTGAATATTTCTTATTTTTTTTTTGTGTTAATCCAATTACATTTGCGCCTGAATTAGATAAATTTTTTGCTAAATTTGAACCAACAAATCCAGAAATTCCAGTAATTAAAACATTTTTTTTTTTCCAAAAATTATTTTTTTTCATTATCGAAACGATCTAATCTGCAATTTTGCTTCCTCTAGCTCTGCAATAGTATTGATGGTTATGTGTTTTCCTTTATGCTTAAAGGCTTTCATATATTTTTTTTTTGCCATAAAAAATAAAAAATTTTTAAAATCTTTAAAATTTTTTGTAATTTTTAAATATTTATTGGAAAAAATAAAATATCCTACATTAAACCAGATACCTAACTTGGGTTTTTCTCTAAAATTAGTTACAATATCTTTTGAATTCATATCTAAAATACCAAAACTAGACTCTAATTGGTAGCTTGAAACTAATAGTTTAGTTTTATTTTTTATATATAATTTAATTAATTTATTCAAATTAATGTCTACTAAAGTATCTCCATAACATAGAATAATATTCTCTTTTAACTGATGTGATACTTTATCTACTCTCTTAATAATTTCTGTTTTTAAACCTGTATTTATTACCTTAATTTTTTTATTATTATATTTTTTATTAATAAAATTTCTTAAGACGTTATGTTTGTAACCAGTAACAATAATAATATTTTCTATTTTATATTTTAAAAAATGGTTGATAATATATTCAATTATTGCTTTATTTTTAATTTTGACTAATGGTTTGGGTATTTTTTCAGTTAGCGGTCTTAACCTTTGCCCTTCGCCTCCACATAATATTATTACTGATAGACTATTTTTAATTTTTGATATATTTAAACTCATTAGAAATTTTATAATTTATAATAAATTTCTTTTAACAATAATTAATAAAAAATTATATGAAAAAAATTTTAGTAACCGGTGGTGGTGGCTTTATTGGAGGCCATTTAATTAAGGAATTACTTAATCGTGGTTATAAAGTAAGATCTGCAGATATAAAAAAATTTGAAGATTGGTACCAGCATTTCGAAAATGTTGAAAATTTTTGTTTAGATATGTCTTTAAAAGAGAATTGCTTTAAAATGGTTGATGGAGCTGATGGAGTAATAAATATGGCTTGTAACATGGGAGGAATGGGTTTTATTGAAAATAATAAGGCGCTGTGTATGCTTTCGGTTTTAGTTAATACTCATATGCTAATAGCATGTAAAGAGTTTAAAGTTAAAAAATATTTTTTTTCATCTAGTGCTTGTGCCTATAATAAAGATCTTCAAAATAAAACAACAATTTCTGGACTTAAAGAATCCGATGCTTATCCTGCAGATCCAGAGGATGGTTATGGTTGGGAAAAACTTTTTAGTGAGAGAATGTGTAGGCATTTTTTGGAAGATTATGGATTAGATGTAAAAGTTGCAAGATATCATAATATCTTTGGGCCTAATGGAACTTATGATGGTGGAAGAGAAAAAGCACCTGCTGCACTTTGTAGAAAAATCATAAATTCAATTATTGAAAATAAAGATACAATTGATGTTTGGGGCGATGGGAAACAAACAAGATCTTTTTTATACATTGATGATTGTATAGATGCTACTTTGAAATTATTTGATTCTGAATATCATGGGCCAATAAATATTGGGAGTGAAGAAAAAGTTTCGATAAATGAGATGATAGATAAAATTGAAAAAATTTCCAATAAAAAGGTAAATAGAAACTACCAACTCGATAAACCAAAAGGTGTTAGAGGCAGAAATAGTGATAATACTTTAATTAGATCTCAATTAAATTGGAATCCAAAATTTTCTTTATACGAAGGTTTAGAAAAAACTTACGAATGGATATTTTCGGAAATTAAGAAAAAACATAACCAATAGTGAATGAAGATTGTTTTAGGTTTAAACTGTAATCATGCTGATTCTTCAGCATGTATTTTTATTGATGGAAAGCTTATCTTTGCTATTGAAGAAGAAAGAATAAATAGAGAAAAACACTGGGCTGGTTTACCTGTCAAATCAATAAACGAGTGTTTAAAATTCTCTCAAATAGATTTAAAAGACATAACTGATATTGCTATTAATACGAACCCACTTTCAAATATTAATAGCAAATTAATCTACTTTTTAAAAAACTATTTATTTGGAAAAAAAAAGTACGAAATTGTAAAAAGACTTTCTAAAAAAATTAATTTAAAAAAAAATATTAACAATTTTTTTTTTCCAAAAAACTTATCAAAAAATGTAAAAATACATTATGTTGACCATCATTTGTCACATATTTCATCTGCTTTTTATCCCTCTGGTTTTACAAAAGCTATAGGTCTATCTGTTGATGGATTTGGAGATTTTTGCAGTCTATCAATTACTAAATGTGAAAATAATAATCTCAAAATTTATAAAAAATATCTTTTTCCACATTCTTTAGGAGTTTTTTATGAGGCATTAACACAATTTATAGGATTCAAAAATTATGGAGATGAATACAAAATGATGGGATTATCATCTTATGGAAAACCTAAATATTTAAATAAAATTCTAGATAATATTTTTATAAAAAAAAATAATTTTGAAATAAATTTAAAATATTTTAACCACACGGATAAAAATTATTCATATAAATTTGAAGGAAAGCCTATACAAAATAATCTTTATAATTCCAACTTAGAAAAACTACTAGGTATTAAGGACTTAAGTTCAAAAAATATAAATGAAATTCATAAAGATATTGCAGCATCTGCACAGAAAGCTTATGAAATAAAACTTTTTGAAATCTGTGATGAATTAAAAAAAATAAATTTTTCTGAAAATTTAGTTTTTGCTGGTGGTTGCGCTTTAAACTCTTTAGCCAATAAAAAATTAAACGAATTTAAACAATTCAAAAATATTTTTATTCCATATGCTCCTGGTGATGGAGGAGGATCAATTGGAGCTGCTATTTATACTCAAAAAAAATTAGAAAATGATAAAATTATTTCTAATTTAAAATCCCCTTTTATTGGTCCAAGATATTCTAATTCAGAAATTAAAGAAATTATTAGTAATTTTGATGAACTGAAAAATTTTGATATAAAATTTTTTGAAAATAAGGAAGAGCAATTATCATTGATAGCAAAAAATTTATTTGAAAATAAAATAGTTGGTAATTTTAATGATAGAATGGAATTTGGTGCTAGAGCGCTTGGCAATAGATCAATTTTAGCAAACCCGTGTAATCCAAATATTAAAGATATTATAAATAAAAAAATTAAAAGGCGTGAAAGCTTTAGGCCTTTCGCGCCCGCAATTTTATATGAAAAGAAATTAGATTGGTTTGAAAATAATAATCATAACCCTTATATGTCATCAGTCGAAAATATAAGAATTGAAAAACAAAATGATATACCGGCAGTAACACACATAGATGGAACCGGTAGGGTTCAAACAGTTACTAAAGAAATTAATGAAAGTTTTTATAATTTAATTAATAAGTTTTATAAAATTTCAAATGTACCTATTTTGTTAAATACTTCCTTTAACGAAAATGAGCCTATAGTTATGAGTCCTGAAGATGCAATTAAATGCTTTTTAAGAACTCAAATGGATATATTAGTTTTAAATGATTTTGTAATATTTAGAAAATAACTATTGATTAATATTTTTGCTATCTAAAATATTTTTTTTCCATTTATTAAATATATTAGCAGATTTTTTGTATTTAAAATCTGTTATGCCTTTTAAAAAACCTTCAGTAAGTATATTTGAATAAGTAGGATTTACCTCATCCCGAAAAATTAAATCTTTTTGATTTTTATTAATATTATTTCCCCTAATTCCAGAATAAATATATGGAAATTTATTTAATGCTATTTTGTAGGCATTTTCACTAAAGCTTGACAAATTACCAAAGCTATATGCAAAATGATTAAGTGGCTGATTAATTTTATTTGAAATTAAATCTGCGCTATAACAAATTTCCTTATTTAAATTAAAACTACTATCAATATCAGACAATTTTTTATGAGATTTAGTATGTGCGCCAATTGTATGTCCCATATTTTGTAAAAATTTTATATCTTCCCATTGCATATTCTTTAAATGATTTGGCAAATGATCTTTATCGGTGCCAGGAATTATATTTTTTGAAATAAAATCTCTACATGAGTTTAAATCTTTAATTTCTATAAAATCACTCATTACAAAAAAAATTGCTTGTATTTGAAAATCAGACAAAAATTTTTCAGCAATTATTTTTGATGAAATAAAACCATCATCAAATGTTAATAGCAAATTATTACCTTTAAGTTCAATATTTTTATTTATAAAATTTTCAAATTGTAATGGGGTTATAAAGTTCCAATTTTTTCTTAAAAAAGATATTTGGTCTCTAAATTCTTTTTCTAAATTAGGAGGAATATCGTGATACATTAATACTCGAAGAGTATCATTTTTTTCCCCTACTTTTAAAAAATTAGTATATTTTAAAAATGTTTCTAGTATTTTATGGTTTAATTTCATTTTTTATTTAAATTATTAACATAATTGAAAATTTTTTTTAGGTATTCAAAAAATAAATTTTTTTTTAATATCATTTTTAACGTAAAAAATTTTTCATAAAAAAATCCTTTAAAAGTAAAATATTGAATATTATCTCTAATCTCAAACTTATTATCAAACCAATGAGCTTTATATTTTTCATCACCGGTAGTAAAATCAAAAAAATTTATACCTTCATCAATACACCATTTAATAATTTCAATTAGGTTTATAAGTCCTGGAGAAAATTTATTCCATTTTGAGTCGTCAAAAGCAGGCATCAAATAATAAAAGCATTTTTTTGTAGATATACCTACATGATTAGAAATTACCTGATCATTTATTTTTAATTCGGAACAATGAACTCTTATACTTTCACTTTTGATTTTGCTTAAACCAATATAAAAGTTTTCAAACTCTTTTTTTGAAAACATATTCCATGCTTTAGTATTTATATATCTATTTTTTTTAAGTTTTATCATATCTTTTATAATTTTAATTTTATAAACATCTGTGTCGGCTATATTAAAATTTAATTTCCCATGGACTTTAATTTTTTTTAATTTTCTTCTAGTTGTTTCTCTAGATTTAGAATTTTGATGAAGCTTATAAAATTGTTCCCAATTTTCATTTAAATCAGAACTATAAGCCTTTTTTTTATAAATAGTTTTGAAGTGTGAATAAAATGGATTTTCGTAACTATTTATTTGTGGTAATTGATTTTTCAAATATAAAACATCAAATTTTTCAATTGAATTAAAAATTAATTTTAAAAAATTCTCAAATTGTATTTTTTTAAAATTAAAATTTTTACTGGTAATAAAACCCATATAATCAGAATTTATATCACCCATCCATTCAAGAATTTTAAAACCATTCTTTTTTTTTATGCATAAAGGTAATATTATTTTTTCTTGATCGTCTGTTTTGATTAAAAATATTTTAGGATTTACTTTAAAAATCTTACTTCCAATTTCATCATACCATAGATTAAGCCAATCAAATGACTGGAAGGGATTAATTGATACTTCTCTTTCTATATTTTTCCACTCTTTTTCTAGAGAATTATTAAATGTCTCAAATATCTGTATTTTCAATTTTTTTTACCTCATAAGAAATTTGTCTTGATATAAATTTTAAAAGCCAAAAATTACTACTTAAATAACTATCTAACTTTCCAATAATTGATTTTTCGCTCCCTGTGTTAATTTTTAAATCAGGGTGAAATAAGTTTTCAGTGTATCTTTTATATATTTTATTTAAAAAAACTTTTTTTATAATATTTTCTTGTTTCTTTGATCCTCTTTCTAAAAAATATTCCTCTTTAAAGTTGCCCGAAATATGATATTTTTTTCTTAGCAAAAAATATATCCATTTAATAAAAAAAGCAGAATTGAAAGAGTAGTTGATAAAAGTTCCATTATTTTTTAAAACTCTAAAAGCTTCTTTACATGCGTTTTCAAAGCTGGGAATATGCTGCAGTGCCTGAACAGTCCAAACTAAATCAAAAGTTTTATTTTCAAAAGGCAGTTTATTAATATCACTGTTAATTAAATAAATATTATTGTTGACCTGATTTTTTAAAATCTCTTTTGAATGGATTAAACTTTCCATTACAAAATCTAACAAAAACACCTTAACATCTGGTCTAGTCAAAATAATATTTCTCCAGTGCCATCCCCAACAACCTCCTAAGTCTAAAATAAGCCCATTTTTTGGAACCTTTTTCAAAATTCTAACTATTTCATTATCCATAACTCTAATTGAATGATTTTTTGAAATTTCCTTAAAATAATCAATTTTTTTTTCAGAAGATATCTTTTTTCTAAACTTTAGTTCATTAACTTGAGATGAATTATTAAAATCATCATAATAAATTTTTTCAGAACTAATACTTAATTTTTTTAATATACTGCTCATAAATTATAACTTTGGATAAAGTTTCCCAAATTTACTTATTTTTTTATAAAAGAATTTGCTAAAAGGTATTAAAGCAAAAATTAATATTAAAAAATTATTAAAGGAAAATTGAAAGTTTTTTATAGCCAACTTTATAGCATCGAATTTTCTACCATTAAATAATAAAAATTTAATTTCATCTTTATATAAATTTTCTAAAAAATTTTTTTTGGTCTTTTTAAGTATTGAATTATTGTCATCTTTAAAATTTTTAATAAATACTCTTTTTTCGAAATTAGTTTTTTCTAAATTTTTCCAACTTTCACCTTTTTCATGTATTCGCCATTTAGCCAATGTATCAGAGACATAAGCTAAATCAGAAATTTTACTTACCCTAGAAACCAAATCTAAATCATGAATAATGTCATATTTAGGGTCAAAACTATACTCAAGTTCATCAATAAATTTTTTTCTTATAATTAATGTTTCTAAACTTACAAAATAATTTCTAATTAATTCTTGATAAACATTTCCAATCGGCGGAAGTTTTTTTTGATACATTAATGCACTTTGTTCTTTATTATTAAATAACAAAGTATTACATATTACGAGGCCAATTTTTTCGTTTTTAAATTCTGGCACTTGTTTTTCTAATTTTCTTTCATCCCACAAATCATCGACATCTAAAAATGCTATTAATTCTCCTTTACATTGATTATAAGCTTTAAGTCTAGCCTCTCCCAAGCCTGAACTTTTTCCCGAATTAAAATACTTAAATCTATTTTCTTTAAAATTTTCAAATATTTTTTTACTATTATCTATAGAATTATTATCCCAAAATATTAATTCCCAATTTTGATAAGTTTGATTTTTAATACTAAGTAAAGCTTCTTCTAAATATTTTTCACCATTATAACAATTCATTATTATGCTAACTAATGGTTTCATTATAAAAATATACTTAATCTATAGCGATTTTTAAACTTTCTTTAGGGTCATGTATTTTGTCTAAACAATTTACTACTAAAGAAATTTTACTAATGGACCTAAAACAAAACCAAGTTTTAGGTGGTACAACTATTATAAAATAGTTTTTTCTGCTAATTTTAATTATTTTTTTTTTACCAGAAATTTTTTTTGCAAAAATGAATTTAACTTCACCATATGGCACAGCAAATAAACAAAAGCATTTTTTATGGTAATTCCATCCTTTAATTTCATTTTTTTTTATTTCTGTAAAATATATTTCTCCAAATTTATTAAAAAATTTATCCTTCCTATTAAGATATTTTAAAATATCACCTTTTTTATTTTTAATTATATCTAATTTGATTTTTTTAATTTTTTTTAAGCTCATTCATGTACTGATTTATTTGCTTAGTGGTAACTTCCTCGGAACTTAATTTTTGCTTTAAGACCTTTTTATACCATTCTGTAGTAATAAAAACACTTTTCATAATTGAATAATTTGGATGCCAATTTAAAATAGTTTTAGCTTTGTTTATATTCAGCTGTAAATTTGTTTGTTCGTAGTATCGAGTTTTCTTCTTAAATTTAACTTTTCCCTTTCCCCAAAACTTAATAATTGCCTGAACAATTTGCAAAACATTTGTGACCGTATTTTTTGAGGTTCCAAAATTCCATGCGCCCGAATATAACTTTGGATTTTTGAAAAGTCTTTTTCCTAAGATTAAATATCCATATAAGGGCTCTAAGACATGTTGCCAAGGTCTATTAAAATTTGGATTTCTAATATAAATCTGTTTATTTTTAATTATCGCATTTATTGAGTCTGGTATTAGCCTATTTGGAGACCAGTCACCTCCACCAATAACATTTCCAGCTCTAGCACTGGCTATTCCACAGTAAATAATTTTTTTATCAAAAAAACTTTTTTTATAGGTGTTGATAATTATTTCTGCACTAGCTTTTGAACCACTATAAGGGTCATCTCCACCTAATTTGTCTTCTTCTTTAAATCCTTTTGTAGAAAAATTATTTGCATAACATTTGTCCGAAGTAATACAAATTATAGCTTTCACTGATTTATTTTTAGAAATTCTTATACAATCTAAAAGATTTAATGTTCCTATAGTGTTAATTTCGTATGTTAAATAAGGTTTTTGGTAAGATTCATAAATTAGTGGCTGGGCGGCTAAGTGAAAAATTATCTGAGGTTTTATTTTGTTTAAATAGTTTGAAAGTTTTTTTTTATTTCTAATATCAATAAGATTTAGTTTAATTTTTTTATCAAGTTTTAGAGAGTAAAATAAATTTTTATTTTTATTAGGATTGAATCCTATCCCGTAAACTTTAGCTCCTAAAATTTTTAACCACAAACAGAGCCATGCTCCTTTAAATCCAGTGGCTCCAGTTACTAATATTTTTTTATTTTTATAAAAATTTATTAATTTTTTTTTTTGGTCCATTTTGCTTTTCCTATTTTCCACATTTTACTTAATAACTCTTTATCTCTTAAGGTATCCATACATTGCCAAAAGTAATAATGCTTGTAAGCCACTAGTTTATTTTTGTCTGTAAGATTTTTCATTGGCTCTTTTTCTAACATACAAGATTTTGAAGGTATATAATCAAATATTTTTTTATTAAATACAAAAAATCCACCATTTATCCAGCCAGAATTAATTTGATTTTTTTCATCAAATTTTTTAACAACATTTTTTCTTAAAAATAACTCACCAAATCTTGCGGGTGGTCTAACTGCAGTAATTGTTGCAACAGACTTATTTTTTAAATGGAATTTTAATAATTTTTTTAAGTTAATATTAGAAACTCCATCGCCATAGGTAAGAAAAAAATTTTCTTCTCTTATTAATATTTTTTTAAGCTTAAGTAGTCTTGATCCTGTAAGAGTATTTTTTCCTGTATCAATTAATTCAATATTAAGATTATCAAATTTTTTTTTTTTAAAATAATTTATTATAATTTTTTTTTTATATCCAAGAGCTAAAATAAAGTCTTTATGTCCATAATTTTTATAAATATTTATTATATGCTCTACAATAGGATATTTACCTATTTTGACCATTGGTTTAGGCTTATTTATAGTCTCTTCGGATAACCTGGTTCCTTTTCCACCACATAAAATTACTACTTTCATATCGATTAATGTTTTTCTAAGTACTTTAATTGTAAATGATCTCTAAATTCTTTAGCTATTTTTTTTGCATTAAATCTTTTATTAATTTTAATTTTTGCTAATGATGTCTTTTTTTTCCAACTTTCGTTATTAATATTAAAATCAATCAAATTTTCTGTAAGCTCTGAAATATTTCCTGGCTGAAATAAACTACCCTCGTTTAAACTTAGAAGCTCCTGAACTGCGCCAGTTTTGCTTGCTAAAACTGGAATACCAGCACTCATTGCCTCTGCAATAGTATACCCAAAACCTTCGAAGCTTCTTGTTGGCATAACCACCAAATCTAAACTTTTTAATATTTTTTCAATTTTTTCGTCTATATATCCTTTAAATAAAATACGATCCTCTAGATTTAATTTTTTTATTAAACTTTTAACTTTTAAAATTTGTTCTTCTTTGCCTTTTCCAATAATTAAAATTTTATTATTTTTTTTTATTTCTTCTGGCAATTGCGAATATGAAAAAATTAAATCATTATGACCTTTATAATCTTCTATTCTTCCTATAATTCCTATTAATTTTTCATTTTCTACTTTTTCAAAAATATTTTTTTTGTCCTCTAATTCCTTAAAATCAGGAACGCAATTATAAATTACTCTTGAATGTATATTCTCATTATTTAATAGCAAAGTGCATTTTTTTAAAGATTCATAGGTGGCTTCAGAAACACAAATTATGCTTGAGGCAGTTTTTGATACTAGTTTGTCTAATAGACCTCTAAAAAAATTCATAAAAAAATTTGGCTTAAGTGCTTGGTGATGAACAACTAAAATACGAACTGGTATTTTAAGTCTAAATGATGTCGCTAAAGAAGCTAAAACACCGTAGGCAGCTGGATAACCTCCATTTTGAGATATCATTACGTCTAAGTTATCATTTCTAATAACATCCATATATTTGAATATAGAAATTATAAATTTAATTGGTATTAGGATAAAACCCAAATAATTTTTTTTATCGTTGAATAGAGAATTAAACTCTTTGAAAAATATATTTTGTCCATTTAATTCTTTTTTTAATCTATTTGCTCCTTCATTGTTTTTATTATGGTAAATAATAAAATTATCATCTTTATTCTCCCAGTTTTCTATTAAATACTTTATGTGTGAATCAACTCCACCGTATTCATATTGTTCCCAAAACATTCCAATTTTAAGTTTTTTTTTAAACACGTTCTAATTCCAATCTTAAATCTAAAATAATATTTGAAAAAATATTTCCAAGTAATCCTACAATTTTTTTTAAAATTTTATTTCTAATTTCAATTTCTTTAATAAAAGGTATTGATATATAAGGTGAGAAAGGTGCAATTACATATGCAAAAGATTTTATTTTGAATCTTGCTTTTGTGTAATATGGTCTTTCTTTACAATATTCCGAGTCTGGATCAAAAAAACTGAATGTTAGTTCATGAAAACCTCTTTTATGAGTTGGATCTATATAGGCAAAACTTGAATTCCAATAAGGTACTGAAATTTTTACTAAACAACCTGGCAAACTTATTCGATGGATTTCTTCCATAGCACCAATAAAATTATCTAAATGTTCCAAAACATTTATTGCTTGTACTTCTTTAAATGACTGGTCTTCAAATGGCCAAGGGTATTCATTTAAGTTATGAACTTTATCTACCCCGTTCTCTTGTTTAAAATCAATATTTATAAAGTCAGGCTTTATATCGTCTCCTGATCCTAAATTTAATTTATAAATTTTATCTTTCATCAAATTTATTTTATAATTAAAAAAAATTTATTAGTTATTAAATAAGACTTTTTTTCTTAAATTTTTTTTCACTGGTTACTTTTATCTTTAGTTTTTAACAAATTAAGAAATTTTGATAATAATATTTTAAATTTTTGCCACCATATTTTAATAGTCATTAATCCTGCAGCAATTGCCCCAATAATAGCTTGTAATATAATACTTCCTGTTCCTGGATCTAGATAAGCATACGAAGTAGATGGAATTAAAAAAATTAAAGTAGCTGTAAAAATAATTTTGTTCATTGTTTTATATTACTTTTTTAATAATTATTTTATATAGTAATTTAGGCAATTTTATACGAAAAAATGGACAAAATATCATATTTTTTTTTAGGAACTATTTTATATTTACCTGCATGGATTTTTAAAAGTGGCTTTTCAATATTTGAGTTGGTAGTCCTTTTTTGTATTCTATATGTAATTCCCCTAATATTTCATTTTATAATTTTTAAGTACAAAAAAAATAATGACTCAAAATTATTTATTTTATACTTGTCAATAATTTTCACTTACAGTTTGGATCAAAATTATGGAATGATGTCATATATGGATAGAGTTCCTAACTTTTTAAATATAAAAATCTATCCAATTTATATTTATACATCTGGTATCATTACAGTTTTAACTATTATATCAATAATATTTATTTATATATATAAAACTAAATCTAACGGTACTAAAATTCTATTAGCATTTACCTTCGCAGCACTAATCATAAACCTATTTGATAATAGAAATGCGAATGTTTTTGAAAAAAATTACAATATTACTAATGAAATAAAAGTAAATTTAAATAATAAACCAAAAACATTAATTTTAATTTTAGACGAAATGTCTGGAATTAATAGTTTTGAAAGTGATCAAAATTTGGGTACAAAAAATAAAATTGAAGAATTTTTTAAAAAATACAATTTTGTATATTATAAAAATGCCTTTTCTTTAAGTAGTTCCTCAAGATTTTCAATTCCAATGTTATTTAATTTTGCTCATGATGATAAGAAAATAAAATATTATGAAAAATTGAATTTCACTGAGTGGATAGAAGGTTCAAAATATTGGTTAGTAGAAGCGCATATGAAACAAAATAATTTTTTTGATCTTTATAATAAAATTGAAATATTTCAAAGTATGCATTTAAATTTCTGCACACATAAAAATGTAAATAGCTGTTTTCAATACAACCCATTCAAAAGAGATTATAAATATATTTCGGGTTCAAATAATCCAAATTTTTCAAGAATAATATCTTTGTGGAAAATACAGGGCTCAATTTTTTCTAACTTTATTTGGAGAACTCTTAGAGAATTTAGTTTTATTGACAATATTTTAGAACCTTATGGACAAAAAATGATTTTTGAAGACTTGTTAGATAAGGTTAATTACACATTAATTAATAGTGATAGTGATTTAATTTTTGCCCATATACTTGTGCCGCATAAGCCTTACGGCTACAACGAAAATTGTGAATATGACGGAAAAAGATCAATGAGATATTATAAAATGTCAATCTTAAATAAAGTAACTCAACATAATATTGAGAGAGAGTGTGTAATAAAATTTTTAGACAAAATGTTTGAAAAAATTATTTTGACAGATAGTTGGCAAGATTTAAATATAGCAATATTTTCTGATCATGGTGCCAGAGTGTCAAAAGAAAATTTTAATGAAAGCTATTTTTCCTCAATATTTGCAGTAAAATCGAAAAATTTGAAATCTTTTGGAAGAAACGATATTTCATCAATACAATATTTATTTTCAAAATATTTTAACCCTAAACATAATAAATAAGCTTTTAAGAAGAAAGCTCTAGCAATTTTTTAGACAATTTAAATGTTGAGTTTTTATCAGGAAAAATTGATAGTTCATTTAATAAAAATTTTTTGCAGCTTTGAATATTCTCTTTTAACCACCATTTTTGGACATCGTTCCAGTTTTTATTAATGTGTTCTGATAGCGCCAAAGGTTCATTAAAAAAAATTTCATTTTTTTTTAACGCAAAATATAAATTATGGTATTTTTTTTGAATATGGTTAAATTCATTTTGCCACATACATAATGTTGGAACGTTATATGACATGGTTTCTAAGATGCCTGTTGAATCATATAGATGAAGTACACATTTAGAATTTTGGACTAACTCGGATGTCTTTTTATTGTTAGTTTCAATTTTAATTTTTGGACAAATTTTTTTTAATTTTTCTATATAATCTCTTTCTCGTAAATCAAATGAAGAATGTAATTTAAAAATTATATTTTCTTTAATATTTTTTTCTAAATTCGTAAGTAAAATTTTTAGACTGTCCTCTTTCTCATAATTCTCATCTATACGGTTAAAAATTTTATTATTTGTACCAAAAGGTGAATCTAATATTAAAAGATATCCTTTTGACTTATTCTGAAACTTTCTTTTTAACTTAAAATTAAAACCATTTTCATTTTTACCAAAACCATCTTTTCCCCAGTATAAATAATGATCAGCTGAATGTTGATTTTCAAAAAAAATATCTTCTATCCATGAAATATTTCCATGTTGTCCAATTATATACTTTGTTTTATTTTCTTTTTTAAGAGCAACATATAATTTAAAATATTCA
>CACPKA010000018.1 GCA_902634485.1 uncultured Pelagibacteraceae bacterium
CTAAAATATTTGCTCCTGCTTCTATTACTAGTTTTGAGTTTTCAAAGTTAATTCCTCCATCAACTTCAATGTCAAAATTTAAATTTTCTTTAGTTTTAATTTTATTTAGATCTCTTATTTTTTTAACTACATCAGGTATGAATTTTTGTCCTCCAAACCCTGGATGAACACTCATAATCAAAACAAGATCAATAGATTTTAATACATTTTTAATTATATCGATTGAAGTATTTGGATTTAAAGACACTCCTATTTTTTTATTAAAATTTTTAATTAAATTTATTGAGGAAACTAAATCTTCTGTTGCTTCTGGGTGTATTGTAATTATATCTGCGCCTGCATCTGAATATTCTTTTATATATTTATGTACCGGCGAAATCATTAAATGTACATCAAATGGTAAAGTTGTGTGTTTTCTTAAAGCCTTAATAACAGGAGGTCCAATAGTTAAATTTGGTACAAAATGTCCATCCATAACGTCTACATGAATTAAATCTGCGCCTGCTTCTTCTAATCTTTTTATTTCTTTACCTAATTGTCCAAAATCTGCTGATAATATAGATGGTGAAATTTTAATTTTTTTCATTAGTTACCAGAATATTTGTATCAATTTAAAATAAAAATAAAATTATTTTTTACCAAATAAGTCGTAAATTATTCTTGATATTTCGCTATCTAGTGGAAAAGAAAGCATACCCATTTCGCCATAACCTAGCAATATAGGTAATAAATAAAATCTTATCATAAAAATAAACCAAGCTATGTAGAGTGGAATAATAGCTCTCACAAGAAAACTTGGAGTTAAAAATTTGAAAAAATCTAATATTGGGTTCGTAAATTTTACAAATACTTTCATAAAGAAAAATTCAGAATCTTCTTTTTGAAAGATATTCATAGCCGATCTACCAATCAAAGTGTACATTATTACACCTAGTACATAATCAATAACATAGATGTATAAAGGTATATCCATTTTATTTTGTAGAAAGAATAAAGGGGCGAAAAAATCGCCCCTTTAAAAAAAGTTATTTAGTGTTGTTTACCAAGAATAGTTTTACCACTTGGTACTCTAAGCTCGTCTACCATTTTCTGCGTAGCACTGTCTGGCTCTGGTGTCATTAAACTAACGACAACCATAACAACTAGACATACACTAGCTCCGATGATACCGAATCTTAAGTGGTCAATACCTAACCATGCAGGGTTACCCATAAATTTAGGATATACATAAATTAGATAAGCTGTTCCTGATGCAAGACCTGCAATCATACCTGCTATTGCACCTTGTCTTGTTGCTCTTTTCCACCATACTCCTAGTACAAGTGGGAAGAACAATCCAGACATCGCAAAGTCGAAAGCCCAAGCAACTGCACCAAGGATACTAGTGATCCTCATTGATGCAATGTAAGCTCCAAGAGCTCCAATTACGACTAAAAGTGCACGAGCTACGATTAATCTTTTTCTTACGTCTGCTTTTGGATCAATGATTTTGAAATAAATATCATGTGATAAAGCATTTGCGATCGCAAGAACAAGACCATCAGCTGTTGACATCGCTGCAGCCATACCTCCGGCAGCAACTAATCCTGAAATTACATAAGGTAATCCAGCTACTTCTGGTGTTGATAATACAACAACGTCACCTCTCATGAACCATTCATTTAATTGAAGAATTCCGTCTCCGTTAAAGTCAGCAATGAAAGCTTGTTTTTGTGCAGTCCATGCAGAAACCCAATCAATTGCCATAACAGCAGATATTTCTTTTCCAATAATACCAGTTGGTAAATTTGGATCCATTAATGATAGTTTAGATAACGTCGCAAGCATTGGTGCTGATGTGTAAAGTAATGCAATAAAGAACAGTGACCAAGCAACTGATTTTCTCGCAGCTTTTACACTAGGTGTTGTAAAGTATCTCATTAAAATGTGTGGTAAAGAAGCTGTTCCTACCATCATACATAAAGCTAATGAAATAAATTTCCAAGCAGCCATTCCACCCGCAGGTACTTCAGAGTGCGGAAGTGCAATTGATTTTAATCCACCTGGAACGCCCGCAGCTTTAATATCTGCAGCAGCATTTTTTACTAATCCAAACTGAGCTTCAAGTTCACCAAGTCTAGCAACTTCTTCTCCCAACATTAAATGTGGAAAGAATCCGTAACCACCTTTGTTACTAATCCAGAATATTGGAAGTAGATAAGCTATAATCAATACTATGTACTGAGCAACTTGCGTCCAAGTAACTGCTCTCATTCCACCTAACATTGAACATAACAATATACTAAATAATCCAACCCAGACTCCTAACTCAAATGGAATACCAAGTGCTCTTGCAGCAATTGTTCCTGTTGCGTTAATTTGAGCTGTCACATATGTGAAAGAAGCTAAAGTTAAAACAACTACAGCGCAGAATCTAGCTAGATTTCCACCATATCTTGTTCCAATAAAGTCTGGCACAGTATAACAACCAAATTTTCTTAAATATGGAGCTAACAATGATGAAACTAATATATAACCCCCAGTCCATCCGACCAAGAACGCCATATATGTATATCCACCAAAATAAATTCCACCTGCCATTGCTACGAACGAAGCACCTGACATCCAGTCAGCTGCAGTCGCCATACCATTGAAAACAGTTGGAACTTGTCTTCCAGCTACATAATACGCATCAACTTGTACAGTTCTAGATAAATACCCAATAAGAGCATAAATAAAAACTGTAAAAGCTACAAACAAAATACCTATCGTTTTGGCAGTCATACCTGCTTGTTCTGCAATAGCCATCAAGATGATGAATATTAAGAAACCACCAGTATACGTTCCATAAATTTTAGGTAAATTATCAATAAATTTTCCTTTAAACATTATTCGTCTCCCTTCTCGGTGAAACCACACTCTTCATCAATTTTCTCTTGTCTATTTGCAGACCAAAATAAAATTATCACAAATGCAACTATAGAACCTTGAGCACACATATAATAAGCTAAAGGATATCCTAGAAAACTTGCAGAGTTGAGGCTTGAACCAAACATGAAGATCAAATAACCGAAAAAGAACCAAAGAAGCAGAGTAACAATCATCTGCGACTTAGTTTTTTCCCAATGTTTTTCTTTGTTCGACATTTTTTCCCTCCCTATAGGTTAAAAAAAGGAAGCATACTTATTAAAAAACATAATGGAACCCCTAAAAACTTCAATATTGTTAGGCATTTTAATACATTGAGGTTAGAATAATTGCAAAATGGCAATAAAATATAAAATTAAGCTACGGGATCTAAAATTAGAATATTTAAAAGAATATATTGCACCAATTTTTAATTTTTTAAAACCAAAAAAAAAAATTAGTAATATTTCTGATTTACAAAACTTTATTCGAAGAAAATCTGCTTGGGTTTCTCAGGAAACTTTATATGGATATTTAAAAACTAGAATGGGAGCAAAATATGTTTTGATGTTTGAAGATGAAGTATTTTTAGGATCAATAAATAAAGCAAAATGGAATATATATTCTATATCTTTGCAAGATTTTATTTTTTATTCTCTTTCTTATCTAAAAAATAATCTAAATATTGATTATACATCAAAAGCTGAAAATATTTATGAAGAAATTTTAAATGAAGAAAAAAAAAATGAAATGCCACAAGATATTATAGAAAATTCAATAAAAAAATTTTGTTTAAGGATAGAGAAAATTGATTGGCAAACATATTACTTAAATTTACCTTTCAATGAAAGTTGCTTAGCTTTATATGATTGGTCACCTGTCGCAGATGAGTTAAAAACATTAGATAAAAAAATAGTTTTAAATTCTATGATATTAAAATGGGATAACGTAAAAAAAGAGTTTATTAATTTAATTAATTTTTAGATATTTTTTCTATTATCAACTAAACTTTGTACCACACTTGGATCAGCTAATGTTGTCGTATCACCAAGTTGTTCGTGCTCATTTGCTGCAATTTTTCTTAAAATTCTTCTCATAATTTTTCCAGACCTTGTTTTAGGTAGACCAGGTGAAAATTGAATAAAATCTGGAGTAGCAATTGCTCCAATTTGTTTTCTTACCCAAAGTTTTAATTCTCTTTCAAGTTCTCCATTAGGCTCTTCTCCAACATTTAAAGTTACATAACAATATAAGCCATTTCCTTTTATATCATGTGGACATCCAACTACAGCAGCTTCAGCAACTTTCGAATGAGCAACAAAAGCGCTTTCTATTTCTGCAGTTCCTAAATTATGTCCTGATACAATAATAACATCGTCTACTCTCCCAGTTATCCAATAATAACCATCTTTGTCTCTTCTACAGCCATCTCCAGTAAAGTATTTTCCTTCAAACTGAGAAAAATATGTTTCTATAAATCTATTATGATCTCCATATACAGATCTCATTTGTCCTGGCCAAGATTGAGCTATACATAATCTTCCTTGAGCATCTCCTTTTAGAACTTTGCCATCTTTATCAACAATTTCTGGTTTAATTCCATAAAATGGTTTTGTTGCAGATCCAGGTTTTAAGTCTATAGCTCCTGTTTGAGGGCTAATTAAAATTCCCCCAGTTTCTGTCTGCCACCAAGTATCAACGATTGGGCACCTCGAGTCACCTACTGTTTTAAAATACCATTGCCAAGCTTCTGGATTTATGGGTTCTCCTACGGTCCCGAGTAGTTTTAGACTTTTTCTTGATGTTTTTTTAACTGGTTTATCACCTTCTCTCATCATGGCTCTTATCGCAGTGGGCGCTGTATAAAAAATATTTACTTTATACTTATCTACTATTTGCCACCATCTAGACCAATCTGGATAATTAGGTATACCTTCAGACATAATTGTGGTTGCTCCATTTGAAAGAGGTCCATAGATAATATAACTGTGACCTGTAACCCAACCAATATCAGCAGTACACCAATAAATATCTTTAGGTTTATAGTTAAAAATATATTGATGAGTCATTGATGCATAAACCATATAACCACCAGTAGTGTGTAAAACTCCTTTTGGTTTTCCGGTCGATCCAGATGTATACAAAATAAATAATGGATCTTCTGCATTCATTTCCTCAGGCTCGCAGCTTGAAGAAGCTTTTTTAGTTATATCGTGATACCAAACATCTCTACTTTCATCCCAATTAATTCTATTTCCAGTTCTTTTTACTACAACACACTTTTTAACATTTGGACAATTTAAAAGAGCTTCATCAACTGTTGCTTTTAAATCTATAATTTTTCCACCTCTAACACCTTCGTCGGCAGTAATTACATAGTCAGATTTACAATCATTAATTCTTCCAGAAATACTGTCTGCAGAAAAACCTCCAAAAATAATTGAATGAATAGCTCCTATCCTTGCGCATGCTAACATTGTGTATGCTAGCTCAGGTATCATTGTTAAATAAATCGTAACTCTATCACCTTTTTTAACTCCTATGTCCTTTAATCCATTCGCAGCTTTTGAAACTTCTTGGTGCAATTGCTTATAGCTAATTTTCTTCTGAACTTTTGGATCATCGCCGACCCAAATTATTGCAGTTTTATCTTTATTTTTTTTTAAGTGGCGGTCTATACAATTAGCAGAAGCATTTAAAGTTCCATCATAAAACCATTTAATATAAACCTCATCCTTACTATATTTATAATCTTTAATTTTTGTATATGGTTTGATCCAAGTAATTCTTTTACCTTCTTTTTTCCAAAACTTATCGTTGTTTCTTAAAGAGTCTGAATATTTTTTTTCATATTCTGACTTGTTTACTATGGCTTTTTTTATCCAGTCACTTTTTGTTTTATAAATTAATTCAGAATTTTTGTTTTTTTTAAATTTCCTTTTTTTTTTTGAGGATTTATATTTTTTTCTTTTTTTCTTTTTTAGCATAAAAATTATTTTTTATTAATATTACTCATCTTCAAAATAATTTTCCAGCTTTTAGTATCTACAGGCATAACTGATAATCTGCTTTGTTTAATAAGAGGCAAACTCCTTAGACTGGGATTTTTTTTAATATTTTCTAAAGAAACTGGGTTATTTAAAGCTTTTTTAAACCTAACTTGAACAGCAACAAATTTTTTTTCTTTATCTGTTGGATCAATAAAAGAAGTTTTAACAATCTCAACTATACCTACAATTTCTTTTCCGATATTTGAGTGATAAAAAAAACAAAGATCTCCTTTAGACATTCTTTTTAAATTATTTGCAGCCTGGTAATTTCTAACTCCATCCCAGATTGCTCCTTTCGAACCAGCTTTTTTTTGATTATCAATAGACCAAACATTTGGTTCAGATTTTAATAACCAGTACTTCATCTAATTGTTTCTCCAATTTTTACTTACTTTATAGAACATTGAGTTTTCACTTTGCACCATTTTTTTAAAACATGTACCCCACAATGTACCCCACATTTATTTTACAAATTATTTATTACCTTTTGCTCGATTGTGAGGCACACATAACATTTCACAGTTCATAGCAGTAGTTGGTCCACCTTTAATCCATGCTGATACATGATCTGCTTCCATTTGATTAAATGCCCATATCTTACTTTTATTTGCTTCATGTCCAATAGCACAGTATGAACAATTTGATTTATTTTTAGTTTTTGCTGTTTTTGTCTGTGAAGCGTAAGCTGATCTTTTGGTTGCTGTTTCAAACAAACGAACGTTAAGTAATTTATAATCCTTTGAACCACCTAAAATAAATTCAAATATACCTTTTTTATCTATAACGTATGGATCTGAGTAGAGTTTATTTTTTCTTTCTGATACTTTTTTTGTAATGTATGATTTGCTTCTGTATTCTTCATACAGCCGACCCCATTCTAATCCACACATTTCACTTTCTACGTCTTCAAATATACTAGAAATCCAATCAATCACTTTATTAAAATATTTTTTTAACTCAGTAATATTTTTATCATATCGATGATTGGACATATAATAATCAATATTTCCTTTGCTTACCCAATCTAATGCACGTTCTAAAAATGCTTGCCGTTCAACCACACCTTTTACATAGGCGCTCCACATTTGAACTTTCGCATTTTTACTATTGCTAAACTCCTCCTTAGCAAGAGTTACAAATGGTCCAGAATAAAAAGCATTAAGTTTTTCTTGTTCAGTTAGTGGTACACCAACAATATTTATTGTTTTAAACCATTCTTTTATTTCTGATTCTGAACCTTCGACTACATAAATTGTTAATTTTGTATTCAAAATCCTATTTTTTTTGTCCTGTGCCATACCTTCGAATAATTGCATGTTGCCACTATCTTTATCCTTGATAGCAAATTTTTGAGTAATAAATCGTCCAAGACTAGTGATCCGTTGTTGTCCATCCAGAACTTCTAATTTGTCTTTTGATACTTTATTAAAATATATCAGCCCTATAGGATATTCATTGAGAACCGATTCGATTACTCCCATTTCTTTTTTGCCATCTCCTAAAGCATAAATATAATTACGTTGGTATTCTGGTTGAATAGTTAATTTACCTGCTAAACCAAATAATCCTTTTCCTTCAAATTCGTTATATTCAAATCCATCACAAATTTCTTTAACCGTTATATCTATTTTTAAATTAGCTTTCATATTATTTTGTCTTTTTTAATCTTATTAGAATTCGAGCATATTGTGGTTTACCATTTATATATGTACAGTTTGATGCACTTTTTACATTGTTCATTAAATGCTCACGCTCTCCTGTTACATTAGAGTTTCCTAATATTTCAAATTGTTTTGGATTATATTTATCTAGAAATGTAACTGGTACACCCATTATTCCTTTATAATCACTTGGAATTGCGTCAGTAAATGGAACTTCTATTGCATTGTAGTTATCATACTTATCGTATTTTTTTTTGCCTCTAATTTCTTTATGCTTACTAAATTTTAAATTTTCAGCCATTGTCATAAGAGTTAATGGCTGATGACGACGACCGTGATCAAGATTAGTAAGCCACAAACAATTATTAGTGGCAACAATTCTATTTCCGTCTTCATCTATTCGAGCTTCTGTACCGTGTAATTCATAAGTTTTAGGTACAATAAAACCAGAAATCCATCTTCCCATTCCGTTACCAATCCATGCTTCATTTTTTCTTATCCTTTGAAATATATCTCTATAAGTAAGACAATTAATATTTCCTATAATCAAAAATTTTTTTTTGTAATTAAAAATTTGATTTACATAATCACGAAATAAACTAAAAGGTGGATTTGTTACAATAATATCTGCTTGTTTAAACAAATTTATACATTCTTCACTTCTAAAGTCACCGTCACCATTTAATGGAGTCCACTCATTATTTTTATTTGCTTTTAATTGTAGAGCAACATCTTTCAAATTGAACTCCCCATCACCATCTATATCACCTACCTCATTGATAATAAATTTGTTTGCGGTAACTTTTTTTCTACCTTTTGCTTGTGGTGGTATTTTGTTATTACTAAACAATTCTAATTGTGTATTTGCAACAAATGAAGGTTTAAAACTAGTTGTTAATAGTTTTTTTAAACCAAGTCTTTTAAAATTTAAAACAAAATAACGAAAAAAATTGCTTTCAAAAGGATCGTCACAATTACAATAAATTATTTTTTTTCGGAAAGTATTAGGATTATAATCTAGATATTTTTCAATTTCCTTTTGAATGTCAATGTATTGTGTATAAAATTCATCTTTTTTTGATCGTCTAGCATTCTTAAGATTTTTAATTGCATGTTGTCTGGAATTTTTTTCGGTCATTACTAATTTAAATTTATCACAAATAAATATTTTACACTATATATCATAGCGTTGGTTATTGTAGTTTGTCTGTTATAAATCTTCGTTGTGCCAGGTAAATAAATCCTCTTCAAAAGGTATATTTCTAAAATTTAATAATGCTTTGTATTTATCAAGCCTTTCCTCTTTTTTTGCTTCCTTTAAATAGCTTAATATTTGATCGTATGTAAGTCCTCTTAATTTATCCTTTTTTACATCAATATATTCTTCATATTCCATCCCACATATTGCTTTACCTTTGTGAGGAACAATGTGCTCTGCATATGAAATACTATCATGTGTTTCTTTTAAGATATCAAAATACCAGGCAATCTGATTTTTAGACTCGAAAAGACAATCTTTTCTATAATCGAATAGTTTTTGTTGCATACTTTGGAGTTGTTAAAAATTCTGAAAGTGAAGATTAACAATTATTAATATAATGATTAATAGTGGCACAAATTTGATAAAGTCGTACCCCACATTTACATTTATTAACTGGCTCTAATAAAGATTTTTATCTAGAAAGGTAAAGTAAAGGTTAGTGGGAGTCTGTAGAGTCTTATCAATGTATCGCAAGTGTTGGTTTAAGTTGCCAAAAATTCATAAATTTTTCTTATACTAAAATAGTTTTGTGATAATATAAATATAATCAATAGCTTTTATACATGAATTTTACATATGCTTTTGCAAAAAATTTATTTTCTAGAGAAAAAATTAAAAATTTGAACTTAAAAATTAATGAAAACTTCATTAATAGTTCAGACTCGGCTGCATCAGATGCAGTAAAAACTTCTTCTGTAAAATTCGTAAAATTAGGAGCTGTTGAAAATCTTATTAATCCTTTTTTACAATTTTGTTATCAAGCAAATACAAAACTTTATGGATTTGATTTATATCCATTAACTAAAGAAAAAATTTTGAATTATAATATTTATGAAAGAGGTACGGAGTATGGTTGGCATACTGATGGTACAGAAGGATTAACTTCAGATGATATTAAATTAACTTGTTTATTAAATTGTTCAGAAGATAATTATTTAGGTGCTAACCTTAGTTTATTTACTGGAGGAGAAAGAAAGTGTGAAGAATTTAATATACCTGGAAGTGCAGTTGTTTTTCCTTCCTTTATTAATCATAGAGTCGATAAATTAATTTCAGGAAAGAGAAATACTTTAGCGATTTGGATGTATGGTTCTAGATTTAAATGAATATTGAATATAAAAAAGCTCTAATTTGTTTTCAAAATGGAAAAATAAATGAAGCTGAAGAAATTTGTTTTAAACTTGTAAAAAAAAATACCAAAAATATTAATTTCTTACTTTTACTTGGAGTAATATATTTTAAAAAAAAAAAAAATTTAAAATCTATTGAGATATTCAATAAAATTATTAAACAAAATCCACATAACTACCAAGCATTTTTTAATCTTGGAAATGTATTTTTATCTGTTAAGGAATTTAATAAATCTTTGGAGTGTTACAATAAAGCAATTTTGATAAACCCTGAATATAAAAAAGCTTATAATAATCGTGGTAATGTTATGAGAGAGCTTGGTATGTTAAATCAAGCTGTAAAAAATTATGATAAAGCAATCACAATCGAATCAAATAATCCAGATTTATATGTAAATCGTGGAACAATATTTTATGAATTAAAAAATTTCAGTAAAGCATCTAAAGATTATATTAAGGCTATTCATTTAAAAAAAAATTATGCAGAAGCTTATTTTAGTTTAGCTAATGTTTTTAATGAAACTGGCGCAAATAAGGATGCTATTGAAAACTATAAAACTGCTATAAAAATTAACCCAAATTATGCAGAAGCTTTTAATAATTTGGGAAATTTATATAATAAGTTAAAAAAATACCATGAAGCTATAATATGTTTTGAAAAAGCTATTAGAATTAACCCAAATTTTAATTTTTTATATGGAACTCTAATTCAAACTAAATGTATCATTTGTGATTGGAAATCTTTTAAAAAAGATATAAAGAATTTAGAGAAAAATATTGAAATTAAAAAAAAAACAACACCACCCTTCCTTACTTTATCACTTTTTAACTCACCACAAATTCAAAAAAATGCATCAATAATTTGGTGTGAAGATAAATTTTTTAAATCAAAATATATATATTTTGAAAATAAAAAAAATAATAAGAAAGTCCGAATTGGTTATTACTCAGCAGACTTTGGTGAACATGCAATGTCTTATTTATTAGCTAATTTATTTGAGCTGCATGATAAATCTAAATTTGAAATAATTGCTTTTTCTTTTGTAAACCACTCAGAAAGCAAGATAGGTAAAAGAGTATCAAATTCATTTAATAAATTTTTTGATGTAAGCCTTAAGAGTGATGAAGAAATAGTAGAATTATCCAAAAACCTCAATATTGAAATAGCAGTCGACCTTATGGGCTTTACCAAAAAAAATAGATTTAGTATTTTTCATAAAAGATGTTCACCAATTCAGGTTAACTACCTTGGTTATCCAGGAACATTAGGAAATGCTAATATTGATTATATAATTGCAGATAAAATAATTATTCCAAAAAAAAATGAAAAATTCTATTCAGAAAAAATTGTATATTTGCCTAACACTTATCAAGTAAATGACTCAAAAAAAAAAATATCAAAAAAATTTTTAAGTAAAAAAGAATTTGGTCTGCCTGAAAATAGTTTTATTTTTTGTTGCTTTAATCAAAATTATAAAATTAACCCAAAAATTTTTAATATTTGGATGGATTTATTGTTGGAAGTAAAAAATAGTACTTTATGGTTAATTGAGGATAACGAAATATCAATAAAAAATCTAAAAAAAGAAGCAGAAAAAAAAATGGTAAATCAAAATAGAATTATTTTTGCAAAGCGATTACCTAATGAAAAACATTTAGCCAGGCATAAATTAGCAGATTTATTTATTGATACATTTCCTTACACAGCTCATACAACTGGTAGTGACGCTTTATGGTCTGGACTACCCTTAGTTACCTTAAAAGGCGAGACTTTTGCAAGTAGAGTTGCTTCTAGTCTTTTAAATGCCGTAAACTTACCTGAGTTGGTAACCACATCTTATGAGGAATATAAAGAATTGGCTATTAAACTATCTCTAAATCCTAAACTTCTCCAAACTTTTAAACAAAAATTAGAAATAAATATTTCTGAAAAACCTCTATTTAATACAAAGCTTTTTGTAAAAAATATTGAATCAGCTTTTATTCAAATGCATGATAGATATTACAAAGGAATGCCAAAAGAAAACATTTATATAAAGTAAATTTTTATATTTTTATTTATGGAATTTATCAAAAATTATTCGACAATTAATATTTGTGATATTGGTTCAAGCTCTTGTGAACCAACTGAATTTATAGAGAAATTATTAGAAAATACTAAATCAAAAATAGTTGGTTTTGAGCCAAATACTGATGAATATAAAAAACTAAAAAAAATTCCAAACAGAATATATCATAACTATGCAATTGGAGATGGCAAAGTTCACGATTTAAATATTACTGCTGAACCAGGAATGTCTTCTTTTTTAGAGCCTAATTTAGAATATCTTAAGTTGTTTCATATGTTTGAAGATTGGTCAAAAATTGTAAAAAAATTTCCAACTAAAACAAAAAAACTTGATGATTTAAATGAAAATTTTGATTTTATTAAAATTGATGTTCAGGGATATGAGTCAGAAATAATCAATTTCGGAAAAAATAAAATAAAAGATTGTTTAGTAGTTCAAATAGAAACTTCCCCAGTACCATTGTATCATAAAGAAAAAAAATTTTCATTCATACTAGATCAACTAGAAAAATTAGATTTTAATTTACACATGTTTAATAAAATTGACTCGAGAATGTTTAAACCTATGACGTTTAAAAAAGGTGTTTATTCTGGATTACATCATTTATTTCAATTAGAATGTGTTTTTATTAAAAATTTTGAAAATATAAATAAAATGAATGAGGAAGATCTAAAAAAAATTATTTTAATAATGTTTTGGTCATTCAAATCTTATGATTTAGTTGATTTTTTAATTTCTAAACTTGATAGTATAACTGGTGAAAAAAATTTAAGTAGTTATAGAAAATTAATGTCATCAATACAAATTGTAAAAAACTATTAAATTATTTATAGTTTAACTCCAGCTCCTTTGAGAAAAGGAGCTTTTTCGTCAAGAGGCCATCTTGGTTTTGGTGAAAAATTAAAACTATCATATAATCCAATTTTATATTTTTCTAATCCAACCATTGCAATCATAGCAGCATTATCACTGCATAAATGAATTGGTGGAAAAATTGCATCAAAATTATTTTCTTTACTTAAATTTATTAATTTTTTTCTGAGACTTTTATTTGAAGCAACACCTCCGGCAATTACAAAAGTATTATTTTTATTAGTATATTTTTTTTTAAATTCAAAAAAAGCAACTTTAGTTTTTGTACAAAGTATATCTTCGATTGTTTTTTGAAATGAAGCTGCAAGATCATATTTTTCTTGTTTATATTTAATATTTTTAGAAATTTTTAAAACAGCAGTCTTAAGACCTGCAAAAGATAAATTACATCCACCTTTATTAATTATAGGTTTAGGTAGTTTATAAGAATTTTTATTCCCTAATTTAGCATATTTTTCAATTTGTGGCCCTCCTGGAAACTCTATTCCTAATAATTTAGCTGTCTTATCATAAGCTTCACCAACAGCATCATCAATTGTTGTGCCTAGTCTTTTATATTTACCTAAATTTTGAACACAAAGAAATTGAGAATGACCTCCTGAAATCAATAGTAAAAGATATGGATAATTTATTTTTGAATTTAATTTTGGGCTTAAAGCATGACCTTCAAGATGATTAACTGCAATAAAAGGTTTTTTTAGAGATAAAGATATTGTTTTTGCAAAACTTAAACCAACAGA
This sequence comes from uncultured Pelagibacteraceae bacterium, assembly GCA_902634485.1. GTDB lineage: Bacteria > Pseudomonadota > Alphaproteobacteria > Pelagibacterales > Pelagibacteraceae > Pelagibacter. Next base: position 13,671 of record CACPKA010000018.1, read on the forward strand.
AAGACAAACAATTAAGCCTGGACCTGCTGTTGCAGCTACAGCATCTATATCTTCAATTTTAACATTACTTTCTTCAATTGCTTTTTTTGTAATAAAATCAATTTTTTCAACATGTGCTCTAGCAGCCAATTCTGGCACTACACCTCCAAATTCCTTATGAACATCTATTTGGCTTGATACTACATTTGATAAAATTTTAACTTTACTATCCTTATTTTCTTCAATAATAGCTACTGCAGTTTCATCACAACTGGATTCAATTCCCATAATTATTGTTTTTTTTTTCATTTTATTAATTAAATTTAAATATTATGTATGAAGTATAAATTAATTTAATGAAAAGCAAAAAAATTATTATCGGTGTTAGAGGAAGTAAATTAGCATTAATTTATGCTGAAAGGGCTAAAAAGGAAGTTTTAAAGTTTTATTCCCAAGTAGAAATAAAAAAAATTACTACTCTTGGTGATGTTAATCAAAAAGATAGACTATCAGAAATAGGTGGCAAGGGATTATTTTCGAAAAAAATTGAAGACGAATTAATTGATAAAAAAATTGATATAGCAGTTCATGCTTTAAAAGATATGCCTGCAATTGAGACAAAAGGTTTACTAACAAATTGTTTTCTTAAAAGAAATGATCCAAGAGAAGTTTTAATCTCACATAACAAAAATTTTTTGAATAAACTAAAACCCGATTCTGTAATAGGAACTTCATCTTTTAGAAGAGAATATCAGTTAAAAAGAATAAGAAGTGATCTTAAATATAAATTAATTAGGGGTAATGTTGATACAAGGTTAAAAAAGTTAGATGAAAATTTGTATGATGCAATAATACTATCTTATGCGGGTATTAAAAGTTTAGAGTTAGATAAAAAAATAACTCAAATTTTTTCAACAAAAGAAATTATACCGAGTGTTGGACAAGGTGTAGTTGCTTTGCAATGTAGAAATAATGATTTTGAAATAATTGAATTGCTCAAAAAGGTTAATCATAATCAAACAAATATTTGCGTATCAGCAGAAAGAAAATTACTAAAAATTTTAGAAGGAGATTGTGAAACTGCAGTTGGTGCTATAGCAAATTTAGAAGGAAAAAAAATTATTTTAGAAGCAGAATTATTTTCTTTAGATGGGAAAAAAAGATTTTACCATAAATCTTCAAAAAATATTAATTTTTCCTTAGAATTAGGTAAAGAGGTTGGAGAAATTCTTAAGAAAGAATCAAATAATTCGTATAAAAGATAACAATGCATATTTTATTAACAAGACCTTTAGAAGATAGTCGAGAATTAATTTTAAGATTTCAAAAACTAGGTCATGAAGTTTCACATATACCTTTAATAGATATTGAAAAAAAAAATTATGAAAAATTAAATTTTTTTGATTATAAAGGAATAATATTTACTAGTTCAAATTCAATAAAATTTTTGGATACAAAATTAATTGATAAAAAAATTTATTGTTTTTGTGTAGGAGCTGCTACTGAAAAAAAAGCAAAAAGTAAAGGTTTCCTAAATATCTTTTCTGCTGAAGGAAATGTAAGAAATTTAAAAGAAATAATTTTTCAAAATTTTAATTCGTCCGACGGGAGACTGCTTTATGTTAGTGGTGAATTAATTTCATCTAATTTAGATGAAGAACTAATTTCAGAAGGATATCATGTTAAAAGAGTTA
>CACPKA010000019.1 GCA_902634485.1 uncultured Pelagibacteraceae bacterium
GAAATGTTTTATGCGGAAAAAAATAATGGAGCCTATTTTAATAATCAAAGAGCAAAAGTTTCTAAGAAAAAAAATTTAGAAAATTGTCTATTTGGAACTGGAGATAGTGGAATTAAAGAACTTAAAATAAAAAAAAATGTTAAAATAAGAAATTTTGGAAGTTCCGCGCTTGACTTAGCTTATGTTGCTACCGGAAGATTGGATGGATATTTTCAAAAAAATTTAAATATATGGGACATAGCAGCTGGAATTCTATTAGTTAAAGAAGCAGGTGGAATAGTTAATGATATTGATATAAATAAAAATGAAAATATAAATGTATTAGCTTCTAGTGCTGAAATTAACGAAAAATTAATCCAAAACCTAACTAACTTTTAATTGTTTTATTAAATTGTTTTGCTATAAGTCTCGATATGAAAAAAAAAATTCATCCAAATTATCATGTTATCAAAGTTGAAATGACAGATGGATCACAATTTGAAACTAGGTCTACTTGGGGATCTGAAGGTGATATTTTAAAACTAGAAATTGATCCAAAATCTCATTCAGCCTGGACTGGAGGGAAACAGGCAATTTTGGATAAGGGAAGAGTAAGTAAATTTAATAAAAAATTTCAAAATTTTAGATCAGAAAATAAAAAATAAATGAATAATGTTCCATTAATGCCAATGGCTACAGCTGTTTGGTTAGTAGAAAATACTACCCTAACATTTAAACAAATTGCTGAGTTCTGTAATTTGCACGAAGTAGAAATTCAAGGGATAGCTGATGGTGAAGTTGCGAAAGGAATTAAACCATACAATCCTATTATATCTGGCCAGCTTACTAGGGAGGAAATTGAGCTTTCATCAAAAGATGAAAATAGATCTTTAAAAATTACAAGTAGCGATATTGAAATTACTAATATAGATAAAAAAATAAAAAAATATGTTCCATTATCAAAAAGGCAAGATAAACCTGACTCTGCATTGTGGTTAATAAAACAACACCCTCAGCTCAAAGATTCTCAAATAGCTAAACTAGTAGGAGTAACAACTAACTCTGTATCTTCAATTAGAAATAAAAATTATTGGAATTACAATAATTTAAATCCGAAAGACCCAGTGGCTATGGGATTATTTTCTCAAAAAGATTTACTTAATTCGATTGAAAAAGCTGAGAGAAGAATAAAAAGAGAAAAAAAAGAGAAAGAAAAGGAAAGACAAGTAAAATCCGGTTAAATAATGAATCAATTTAATAGACATAAAAATTTTAAAATGTTAGTTACTGTTTTTTTTGGAGGTAGTTATTAAAATAGAAGTAAAAGACAACAATATAGAACAGGCCCTAAGAGTTCTTAAAAGAAAATTGCAAAGGGATGGTTTTTTTAAAATAATAAAATTAAAAAATACTTATGAAAAACCATCTGAGAAAAAGAAAAGAATTCAACAAGAAAATATTAAAAGAGTAAAAAAGCTAAATAAGCTTAAAAACAGAATTTAAATATCGCGGGGTGGAGCAGTCTGGTAGCTCGCAAGGCTCATAACCTTGAGGTCGGCGGTTCAAATCCGTCCCCCGCAACCAATTAAATTTTAAATTTTGATTTTTTACTATCAATTAAAAAAGTTTTAACAGTATCTATAGTTAATTCTTTAAAAGACTTTCCAAAAGTTTCTATTTTCTCAATTATTTTTGGTGGAATTGTTATTATTTGACATCCTAAATTTCTAGCCTGAATATAGTTATATGGCTCTCTCACACTAGCCCATAAAATTTCTACATTTTTAAATTTTTTTGCAAGCATAATACTTTTTTGTATTTCTGGAACTGGATCTTTTCCTTTATCCGCCATCCTTCCAGCAAAAATAGATATTATCACTTTTGTTTTTTTATTAATATTTTTTAAAATTCTGCTTGTTTGCTTTGAAGTATAAACTGCGGTAATATTTAATTTAATATTTTCTTTATTTAGCTTATTTATTACTTTGCCTAAAAAAAGTCCTTTTGAATTTGTTACAGGAATTTTTACATACACTTGATTGCCCCAATCTTTAATTTTTAAAGCTTGTTTTATGATATTTTGCTTGTCGTCAGCAAATACTTCGAATGATACTGGTTTTTTTGTGATCTTTAATATGCTTTTACAATATTTTATATAATTTTTAGCTCCAGCTTTTCTCATTAGACTTGGGTTTGTTGTAAAACCTTTGACTATTTTTTTCTTATTAAATTTTTTAATCAAATAAATATCAGCAATATCACAAAATATTTTGGTCATTCGTTATAAATTTTTTATAATATCTTCAGTCATTTTTTTTGCATCTGCAAAAAGCATTAAAGTGTTATCTCTATAAAATAAGTCATTATCAATACCAGCATAACCTGGAGATAAGCTTCTTTTTACGAAAAGAACTGATTTTGATTTTTCTACATCTAAAATTGGCATACCATAAATAGGGCTTTGTGGATCTGTTTTTGCTACTGGATTAGTCACATCGTTTGCTCCAATAACATATGCTACATCACAATTAGCAAAGTCATTATTTATTTCCTCTAGTTCAAAAACTTCATCGTAAGGAACATTGGCTTCGGCTAACAAAACATTCATATGTCCAGGCATTCTACCTGCAACTGGATGAATTGCATAAGTAACTTTAACACCATTTTTTTTTAAAGCATCTACCATTTCTCTTAATGCATGTTGAGCTTGTGCAACCGCCATACCATAACCAGGAACAATTATTACTGAAGATGCATTTTTCATTAAAAACGCTGCATCATCTGCATTACCATTTTTTACTGGTTTTTGTTCTTTCGAGTTGTTTGAAGACGACTGCTCTGTAGCACCCCAACCGCCAAGTATTACATTAAAGAATGAACGATTCATTCCTTTGCACATAATGTAAGATAATATTGCACCAGATGAACCAACTAATGCGCCAGTAATTATTAAAGCAGTATTTTCTAAAGTAAAACCAATACCTGCTGCTGCCCAGCCAGAATAAGAGTTAAGCATTGATATGACTACTGGCATATCAGCTCCTCCTATTGGAATGATTAACAAAATACCTAGTACAAATGAAATTATGATGATCATCCAAAACCAGTTATCAACTTGGGTTTTACATAAATAAAATATTAAACCCAATAAAATTAAACCTAATGCTAAATTTAAATAGTGTTGACCAAAAAAAGTTATTGGAGATCCTGACATTATTCCTCTTAATTTCAAAAAAGCTATAATAGATCCTGTAAAAGTTATTGCCCCAATTGCGGCTCCTAAAGACATTTCAATCAAGCTTGCAATTTTAATATCCCCAGGTGAGCCTAAATTAAATACTTCAGGATTTAAAAAAGCAGAAATAGCTACAAATACTGCTGCAAGTCCAACTAAACTATGAAAACCAGCAACAAGCTCTGGCATAGCTGTCATTGGTATTTTAAATGCAATAAAAGTTCCTATAGATCCACCAATCAATATTAAAATCAATAGATATAAAAAACCTGTTGAGAAATTTCCAACAGAAAGAATAGTCACGCCGATAGCTATAGCCATTCCAACTATTCCAAATAAATTTCCCTGTCTTGAAGACTCAGGAGATGAAAGGCCTCTTAGAGCTAAGATAAATAATACTCCTGAAATAAGATAAAATAATGCTAGTACGTTTGCTGAAATCATTATTTATCTTTCTTTTTTTTTTTATACATAGCCAACATTCTTTGGGTTACTAAAAAACCTCCAAATATATTAATAGCAGCTAAAATTATAGCTAAAAATCCAAAAATATTTGCTGTATCAAATATATTAACGTTATCTCCTGCTAAAGCAGCTATAATAGCACCAACTATTATTACTGATGAAATCGCATTTGTAACTGACATTAAAGGTGTGTGTAAAGAAGGAGTAACACTCCAAACTACATAATAACCTATAAAAATAGAAAGTATAAAAATACTAAGTCTAAATATAAATGGGTCTATTTCCATAAATTTATCTAATTATTGTTTTGGCAATAATTTCATCCTCCAAGTTTATATTGATTTTTTTATTTTCTTTATCAAGTAAATTTGAAACAAAATTAAATACATTTTTTGCATAAAGATTTGACGAAGAGGTCGGTAATTTGTTTAAAATATTTCTTTCACCCATAATTTTAATGCCATTTTTTTCAATAATTTTGTCTACTTCAGTAAATGCAACATTTCCACCTTGAACTGCTGCCAAATCATATATTATCGAACCTGGACGCATATTATCCAACATACTTTCTTTAATAATTAATGGAGCTTTTTTTCCAGGTATTAAAGCAGTACAAATCACAATATCTATTTTTTTTAAAGTCTCGCTTAATAGCTCCTCTTGTTTTTTTTTAAACTCTTCAGATGCTTCTTTAGCATACCCTCCCTCCGTCTCTAAATTTTCTGAATCTTCTACAGTTAAAAATTTTCCACCTAAACTTTCAACTTGTTCTTTTGAAGCCATTCTTACATCTGTTGCAAATACAATAGCTCCCATTCTTTTTGCTGTAGCTATTGCTTGAAGGCCTGCAACTCCAGCTCCAACTACTAAAACCTTTGCAGCAGGAACAGTTCCAGCTGCTGTCATCATCATTGGTATAGCTTTTTCGAAATTTGAAAAAGACTCTATAACAGCCTTATATCCGGCCAAATTTGCTTGAGATGAAAGCACATCCATTGACTGAGCCCTTGTTATTCTAGGTAACTGCTCGAGAGAAAATAAATTGATTTTTTTTTTTACTAACTCATCAAGTTTGTTTTTATTTTGGTATGGATTAAGTACGCCAATATAAATTTGATTAGATTTTAAAAAAGATGTTTTGTCTTCATCTAACAAACTCATTTGAATAATAATATCGGCATTTTCTATTAATTTTTTATCATCACTGATAAATTTAGCTCCGACTTCATTATATTCTTTTTCGTTAAAACCTAAATGGCTTCCATATTTTTCGCTTAATCGTACTTCAAATCCTAAATTTATATATTTTTTTGCTATTTCTGGAGTTATTGAAATTCTTTTTTCTAGATCTCTATTCTCAGATACTGAACCAACTATCATATCAAAATTAAATGATTACTTCTGTCTTGCTTTAAACTTTGGGTTTTTTTTGTTTATAATGTATACCCTGCCTCTTCTTCTAACTAATTTAGAATTAAGATCCCTTTTTTTTAAAGATTTTAGTGAACTAGCTATTTTCATGTATAATTATTTTGTTATATAAAAATTATAAGTTTGTAAAGATTTCATTTTGTCATTAACGACTTTATGTAATCTTTAAGCTGAATCTTCCCGTATTTTGTCTCGACTTTATTGTTAATACTAATCTTTGTTAAAGCTGAAGCGTACCTTTCTCCTCTTCTTGAAGGCAAAAACTTAACTTTAGATTTAAAAAGCTTAGCAACTTCCAGTATTGTTAAGGCTTTTTTATGTGTTACGGCATAATGTTTACAAAGATTTTTTTTCCAGGCAAAATAACATATCTCAATTGTATCTTTTATATGTGTAAATCTTCTCGATTGAGTTCCTGGTTTTACTACTGGAAGAGGTAATTTTTTTTTATAAAAATTTTCAAATATTCCAATGACAGTTGCCATATCACCTTTACATATTTGTCTCGGGCCATAAACGTTATAAAAATAAATAACTTCGTATTTAAAATTAAACCATTTTTTTAAATTTTCTAATAGTTCCAAATTTTTAGATTTTGTAAATGCATAGGGTGATAAATTTTTATCAAAACCTCTATTTCCTAAACTTGCAGAAGTAGCTGAATATATTAGTTTGATTTTATTTTCTAAACAAAATTTAAAAACAGAATTTGTTCCTATTGAATTTGAGTCTAAACACTGACCAAGTTTTAAAAAACTTTGATAAATTCTTGCGAATTCTCCAAAATGAAAAACCGAATGAATTTTTTTTTTATATGAAAAAAGTATTTTAGAAATATTGACTGTATTATCATTTATATATTTTACTCTAGAATTCAAAATATGATTCTTTTTACTTCCAGAGGAATAATTATCTATACTAATAATTTTTAAATTTGTTTTTTTAAGAAAAAATTCAATTAAGTTCGATCCAACAAATCCAGCACCACCAGTTACTACAATAATATTTTTCATTTGGATTTGTTTAGCCTGGCAACGTCCTACTCTTCCATGTCTTAAGACAAAGTACCATCGGCGCAGAAGGGCTTGACTTCCGAGTTCGGAATGGGATCGGGTATTACACCTTCGCAATAATCACCAGGCAGAAAACTTATATTCATTAAATTAAAAAAAGGCAAATTATTTTTATAAATTTAATGTTAAATAAAGGCTAAAAAATATAACCTAATTGAGATTTTATATTTTAAATTTATTTAAAAATGAAGAAAACTAAAACTGCCTTTATAACTTTTTTTCCAACTATTCCTGATAATATGGGATCTTCCACAGTAGTTAACAGTCGTTTTAATAGTTGGCCTTATCAAAAAAAATTATTTCAATTATCTCATATTAAAAAAATTAATAATAAAAACTTAAAGACAATATTTATAGGTAAAGAAAACCCTTTAAATAAAATATTTTCATTACCTATATTAATATTTTCTGTTTTTTCATATTTAAAAAATTCTGAAAATAAAACAATTGTTATAGAAGGAGCAAGCTGGATTTTTTATAGTTTTTTTGTATTTTTATTTTTAAAATTTTTATTACCAAATTCAAAAATAATATACATTTCTCATTCCATAGAATCTGAAATAAGAAAAAAATTTTCTAATACCTTTATTTATCTTTTAACAAAATATTTAGAAAGATTAATGTTTAAATATGTTGATATATCTACTTCAGTTTCAAAATATGAAAAAAATAAAATAAAAAAAATTTATAATATTAGTACTGCTCTTTATCCAAATGCAATTAATATAAATTATAAAACTGAAAAAAATAAAATCAAACAAGATTACATTTTTTACTCAGGGTCATATTTGTATAAACCTAATAAAAAAGCTATTGATTATCTAAATAGCAATATAATGCCATCATTATTAAAAAAATATCCTAAACTAAAACTTGTTCTCACTGGTGGTGGCTTTAAAAAAAAATATCCATGGATTATAAATAAAAAGATAGTTCCAAAAAAAGATCTATATAATTTAATTTATCATTCTAAATGTGTATGTGTTCCTCTTGATTTTGGCTCAGGTACAAGGATAAAAATAATCGAAGCACTGTCTATTGGAGCAATTGTTATTTCATCTCAAAAAGGTATAGAGGGAATTGAATTAGATAAAAAAAACCCACCCTATATAATAAAAAATGGTAATAAATTTATAAAGATTATTAATTATGTTATTAAAAATAATAAAATTATAAAAAAAAAATCAATTAAATCAAAAAATTATTATTTAAAAAAATATTCAATGAAGAATATTACTGATAATTTCCTAAAAAAATATCTTTAAGATTTTTTTTAAAAGATTAATAGGTAAAAATAGATAAAATCTAAAATATATTAAAAATAATTTAAAATTTAAATCTCTAATTCTTAAAATTTTAAACAAAAGATAATAATAAGATCCAAAAGCGTACAATAATGATAAATTATTTTTTTTTAAAAATATTTTAAAAAATTCATTTTTTTTCCAACTTTTAATTTGCCACTTTCTATCTTCACTAAAATCTTTGAATTTATTTTCAATTTTTTTAATTTTTATTTTTTTAAATAAATTTTCAAAATTCATTTTTAATGCTTCACCAATGGCGATATAAAAATTGTCAATCACTCCCCAATCATATTGATTATAACCTTTTAATAATTTTAAAAATAATTTTGCCTTTTTTTTATTTAACTTAAATGCAATAAAATCAATTCCATAGTGAGGAGTATAGCTGTTAATCACTTTACCATTTTTGATTAAAGTATTAGGAAAAACAAATCCCATATAATCTTTAGTTTTAACTAATTTTAAAATACTAATTATTTTTTTTGAAACTAAAATATCAGCATTAGAGAAAACAAAATAATCAAAATCACCCTTAATATAATATTTGAGGGAATTTTTTAACATTATTGAGTTAGAATATTTAGAATTTTTAGGTAATAACTTTTTTGGATAATTAAAAAATTTTTTTTTAATTTTTTTTTTTTTTAAAAAATTATAAACACCGTAATCGTCAAATTGAGTAATGCTAAAAGTAATATCAGCATTAAATTTTTTAATATTATCAATAAATTTAGTCTGTATAATATCATTTGATTTTGATTTATTTAAAGGTCTAAAAGATACTTGCCAAAGAATTTTCATTTTTAATAAATTATTTTGAAATAAAGGTATTTATGTGTTCAGCTAATAATTTATAACCATTTTCATTAAAATGAGTAGGTACTTTGTGTGGGAAAACATCCAAAGGAACCTCTCGACTATGAAAAAAATTGGCACCATCAATAAACCTGAAGCCATATTTATTAGCTGTATATTCAACTAAATTTTTTATTTGGTTTAAACTTTCTACTTCTGGATGTTTTTTATATTTATTTGCTAATCTAGTATACTTGGGTAAATAATATATATACTTTTCTTTTATTTTTTTATTACTTAGATAAATATTCATTTCTTTAACAACATTATCATATTCTTTGTTTGGTATTTTTTGTTTATAATTTATAAAAAATTTAATAAGTGAATTTAAACCTCTTAATTGCTCAGCTAAAAATATTTTTATTTTAACAAATTTCTCATTTTGCCATTTATAATCAATAATTTTCTTTTCTGGAAATTTTTGTTGTAGCTTTATTAATTTATTATAATCGACAAATATATCATTTTTAGATTGTAGTATTTGTTTTGCTCCTATTGAATCAAATAATTGATCTTTTTCGTATAAATTTGGATTTTCCTTTAATATTTTTATTTCGTCAATAAGTTCCTCCAAATCATTACCTTCATAAAATATCCATATAAAATAATCAAACTTTGCATTGTTAGCATATTTTTTAATCGTATTTAGTTGTAGAATTGGTCCCGATCCTGATTGAGATAGGTTTAAAACTTTTTTTTTTGAGAGAATTTCTAATTGAGATTTTAAATCATATGGTTGGTTAACGCATACTGAATAACTAAATGAGTCTCCTATCATAACTATATCGGAATTATTATATGCCTCTATTTTATTATCTCTAAAACCATAAATATCTTGTTCCATAACTAAGTGATAAATTCCACTTTCTTGATATCCACATTTTACTATTATGTTTTCATTTATTTTTAATTCATTAATTTTTGGAATAAATTTATTTTTGAATTCCAAATCTTTTGATTTGATATATGTGAGCTGGTTTCTATCAATTTTCAATCTGTCATAAATAGGTACACCAGATAATATTTTGTTTAAAAGGCCCAAAAATAACACTAGCAAAATTAGAAAAAAAGTTAATATCGCTATATTTATCAGGTAAATTTTTTTCATAAGAATATATTTATATATAGATTATATTTTATACATAAATTAAAAGTTAAAAAGATGAAATTGTTTAATAATTTAAATTCAACCGAATTTATAAACGAAATAAAAAAAAATAGTCTACCATTTAATATAATTTTTATAGCCACATTGATATTGCCTTTCTCCTTATATTTGGGTCCCGCTGTAATTGAGGTATTAGTTTTTTTAATTTCAATTAGCTATTTTTACTTAATAATAAACAAAGAAGAGAAAATTTTTTATAATAGAATTGTTATTTTTTTTTTTATTTTTTATATTTCATTAATAGTATCATCCCTTTTTTCTAACTTCGTATTGATTTCATTAAAATCTTCAGTTTTTTATATAAGATTTGCCCTTTTAACTTTTGCCGTTGTTTATATTGCAAAAAGATCTAATTTATTTATAAGATTTTTTTTTGCTTCAGCTTTTTTATGCATAGCTTTTGCATTAATGAGTGGGCTATACCAATTTTTTTTAAGCGAAGATCATTGGATAGTATCAGAGATAATAAATAATAAATCTTCAGCTAAAAATACAGTTGTAACTGGATTTTTTGGAGAAGAAAAAAAACTAGGAAGTTTTATAGCAAGATTTTCACCATTAATATTAGGATTATATTTTTTTGTTTCAAAAAAAGAAATAAATAAAAAAATTAATATTTCTATAGTTAGTTTTATACCATTATATTTAATTAATTTTTTAACAGCTGAAAGAATGGGAATGATTTATCTTTCAATTACATTATTTTTTTTATTTATTCTTTCTGTTAAAAATGAGAAAAAAAATATTTATAAATTTTTAATTTTTATAATTATTCCTTTCTTATTGTTTTTTGCAAAAATAAATGAATTTCATTTGACTGTAAAAAACTCATATAACCAATTATTTAATGAAGGAAAAATTAATTATTTTTCAAAACAGCATAAAGTTTTTGCGGTCACGAGTTTAGAATTATTTAAAAAAAACCCTATTTTAGGAGTTGGTCCAAACAACTATAGAAGAGAATGTGAAACAGTTAAGCTAGAAAAATTAGAAAACAATTGTTCTACTCACCCTCACAATATATTATTTCAAATAATTGCTGAAACAGGAAGTTTGGGCATTCTTTTTTATTTAACACTTAATTTGTTTTTTTTCTTAAAAATTACTAAATTTATTTTAGCAAAAAAATATGAAGAAATAGAATTATTTTTGCTTTTACCAATATTTTATTATATGAATCCTTTTTTCCCATCGGGAAACTTTTTTAATAACTGGTATGCTGCAATTGGTTTAATTTCTTTACCTTTTTACATATACATATCAAATAAAAAAAACAGTGAAAAATAAAAAATTATTTACCAATGCTACAATTTTATCCTTACCAGGTATATTAGCTATTTTTATCTCCTTAGTTTCAATTCCTATACATTTAAAAATTGCTGGAGCAGAAAATTATGGAAATTTTATTATTTTTCATTTTCTTTTAACTTTGGGATCTCTTTTAAATTTTGGTATAGGAAAATCAATTGTTATAAGCTCTAATAATTATCCTAAAAAAAGTAAGGCAGTGTCCTATCAAGGTATAAAATATACAACTATATTGGGTGCAATTATTTTATTATTATTTACAATTTTTATTTTAGTAAATAGATCTATTTCAATTAGTTTAATATTCAATAACCCAGTTGTACTAAATTATTTTTTTGTTGGAATTTTAACTACGATATTTTATGTAAGTTTTGAAGGAGTTCTGCAAGGAAATCAAAAATTCAAATCATTGAGTTTCTATAACTTTATATTTTATAGTTTATCTATGTCTGTTCCGTCTATTTCGTTAATTTATTTTAAAGAAAGTAGTTTAGAAAATTTAATATTATTGAGTGTTTTGATTAAATTATCAACTATTTTAATAATGTTTTATATAATAATTCAAAACAACCTTGCTAAAAAATCTGATAATAGAATTTTGTTTAACAATCTAAAAAAAAACTCTAAGTGGCTTACGCTAAATAGTATTTTAGTTCAATTTTATGATTTATTTGATAAATATTTAGTAAAAATATTTATTGGACCTATAGCTTTAGCTTCATATTCTATACCTCAACAATTGACAGGCAAATTAAGTATTTTATCAAAAGGCTTTAGTGCTTTTTTGCTTCCTTTTTTATCAAAAAAAAATTACCCCGGTAATGATTTTAATGCCACAATAAAAATTTTCTTGATTTTTATTCCTATTTCTATTTTTTTACTATTTCCTTTATTTGAATTATTTTTAAGATTGTGGCTAGGAAGCGAATTTAATAATTATATACTTGAGCTAACAAAATTATTTTCTTTAAGCGTAATATTTTCTTGTGCATCACATATATTAGTAACGAAATTTGAAGCAACACAGACTTTAAAGCATAATCTTAAAATTGAATTTTATTTAATGCCATTTTTTTTAGCTACTTTATTTTATTTAGCTATTAATTCTTTTTCTATTTTCGCTATTGGTATATTGATCTTGATAAAAGAAATTATTTTACTTTTTTTTAGACTTAATCTTCTTAAAAAAACAATTAATAATCTGAAAATTTATTATATTTATTCAATAATCTTTTTATTTATTTTATTTTTTTCATTCAATAATCTAATAGTATTTTACGTTTTATTATTTTTACTAATATTAAGTATATTTAAATATGATAAGTGATTTATTTAGAAAAATTTTGAGCTTATTAAGTTTTTGGTCTTTAAATGATCTAAGTAAAATTATAAATAAAGATAAAAAAATATTAAGTATAATAGAAAAAAAACTAAATAATATACCATCAAAGTATAAGAATTTAAAAGACACACATAATTTATTTAATAAAAAAATTTTAGATTTTATTAGAGAAAAAAATCTTAAAAATTTTTTAAGAAAAGGTTTTATTCAAAAAATGTTTTTTGTTCATAATAGACTATTTATTTTTAAAGAACTTCAGGAATTAAAAAAGGATAAAAATTGGCCATTATATAAAAAACTAATTAAGGAAGATAATGTAGGTAATCCAGTAAGATATTTTTTATATCCGAGAAGTTCTGGAAATAAAATTAATCATGTTTATCATTTGAGTGTATTATCGAGAGAATTAAAGATTAATTTAAAAAAAATAAATAAAGTATTTGAGTTTGGTGCGGGCTATGGGTGTATGGCCAGAATTTTTTCAAAAATAAATAATAAAGTTTCCTATAAATGCTTTGATACTTATTTAGTAAACTTAATTCAATTTTATTATTTAAAACATAATAATTTAAATGTTGGATTTAATAAAAAAAATAAATTCCATTTGATTTCAAACACAAAAGAAATCAATAAAAATTTTAATAATACTTTATTTATAGCAAATTGGTCTCTATCTGAAACGCCTCTAAAATTTAGAAGTAATTTTTTTAAATTAATTAAAAATAGTAAATTTATACTAATATCTTTTCAAGAAAACTTCGAAAACATCAACAATTTAAAATACTTTTTAAAACTGAAAAAAAATCTAAAAAAAAAATTTCAAATTAAAATTATTGAAAACGATTTTTACAAAGGAAATTTTATTAAAAAGCAAAAACACTTTTTTTTTATTGGCCAAAAATTATAGTTTATTTTACAATAATTTTAGGTAACTCAATTATATTTAAATCAATATATGCATATAAAATATTGAAGAAATTAATAATTTCTGCAAAAAAAGAACTTTGAAAAATACTATTTGGTTCTCCTTTTAACCAAAAACCTGCCATTTGATCCATTTTCCAAAAGAATATATAAAAAAATATAAATAAGAATAAAAACCAACTTTTAAAATAATTTCTGTTATTTTCTAAATATTTATATTTTTTCAAATCAAATTTTAGCATTCCATAAAAAGCTATTAAATGAAAAGTTATTAAACTTATATTTCTACCATGATCTGTTGCTAAGATAAAAGTTGCTAGAGTTGGAAAAAAAAAAATAAAATATTTTTTTTGATAAAAAGAATGATAATTTAAAATTTTTTTAATTATAAAATAATGAAAAAATATATAAAAAATTCCAATACTTAGTATTGCACATAAAAATAAATTTATAAAATCGTTATAAGTAAAATAATGAAAATGCCATACAATAAAACCTCCTATGGCTTTGTAAAATCCCCCGCCCAACTGGGAATGTACAGTTATACCGAATTTATTATTTAATATTAAATTTAAATTCTCATATTGTTCTTGGTTTCCAATAAATATTAAGACAAAAAAAATTGGTACTAATAAAATTAAATAAATTTTAAATATTCTGATTAAGTTTTTTTTATCTTTTGCTACACCTAATGAAAACAACAAATGTATACCTAAAAATAAAACTTGATACTCATGTATTAAAATCGTTATAAATAAAATTGGTAATATTAAATATTTTAATTGATTTAAGTAATATTCATTATCTTCTCTGTTTTCAAAAAAATTTATTAAAATTAATGCATGAAACAAAATAGTTACTGTAACAAATATGTCTTTTAAAAAATAAAGATTAGAATCGTAAAAATAAAATAATATTAAAGCAGGAGATAAAAAAACTAATATATAAATTAAATTTGATTTTGAGAATTTTTTAAATATTTTATAAAACAAATATATCTGTATTAAATGTAAGCATAAAAATAAATTAGCAAAAAAAATAACTGGATTTATTGAAAAATGCTTGTTAAAAAACCAAAAAATTTCACCTAGTAAACCTCTTCGAATTAGTCCTGATTGATAGTTTATAAATAATTCTTTATAAGCATAAAGAGATGAAACATTTTCTTGAAGATTTAAATAAAAATAATTAAAAGTAATTAAAATTAAAAATAATAAAATAAATTGATTTATACAAAAACTCAGAAGATTTTTATTAAAAATTTTTTTCATAAAATTAAAAAGCAATTTATAGATAAACATATATATATATTTTTATTTTTTGCAATTTGGTTATGCATAGATACGAATTTTGACAATATTTTAGCATTAAAAGAAGAAATAAATTTTAAAAATATTTTTACATCAATAAGAGCTCTTGCTCCTTATTTTTTATTTATAATATTTTTTATAAATATAATTTTTAAAAAAGAAAATTTACTTAATTTTGAAAAAAATAATTTTAGTAAAATTATGTTAACTTTTTTATTTTTTTTTATATTTCAATTCCTAAGCTTAATATTTACAGAAAATAATAATCTAAATTCTTACTACTTTTTTATACCCATAATAACTATTTTGATAATTGCAAAGTCATTTACGCAAAACTTTACACTAATAAATTACCAGATAAGTTTATTTGTTTTATCATTGCTGTTATTAATATATGGAATTACAACTTATAAATGGTTTTTCTTTGATACAATTAATCTAAACTTTTATGGAACATATCCTTCTGCATATATTTATATGTATGAATTTTCATCTAATGTAATTAGATCTTCTGGATTAGCTAGATCATCTATGATTTTAATTATTCCGTTAATTTTAATAATTTTAATAAAAAAATTAAATTTTTTATACTTAATTCCATTTATTTTTTTAAGT
>CACPKA010000020.1 GCA_902634485.1 uncultured Pelagibacteraceae bacterium
AAATAATATACAAGAAATTTTTTTTTTCATTTTTAATATTCTACTAGTTTAATGTTTTTATACAAATTATAATATTTGTATAATAGTTTTCTATCGTAAATATCTACAAATTATAAAAATTTCTTTTGAGTCTTTTTTGCTAGATGATGGCTTGAAAACTTTAGTTTTTTCAAAAATAGTCTTTGATTCACTGGTAATTTCCTGAAAAGTTGAACCCATGAATATTTTGCCAATGAAAATACCATCATCTTTTAAAATTTTCTTCGAAAAACTAATAGCGTGATTAAATAGTTCAGTTGTCGCAATAACATCAAGATTTTTATTACCTGTAGTGTTTTCAGCCATATCTGAAATAACTACGTCAATTTTCGTTTTAAAATAAGCTTTAATTCTTGATTGATACTCATAATCAGTAAAATCGCCTTGTATACTATAAACATTATCAATTTTATCCATTTTTTTTAAATCTATAGCCATAAGTTTAGTATTTTTAAAATTTTTTGAAATATATTGAGACCAGCTGCCAGGCGCAGCACCCAAATCAACTATAGATAAGCCATTTTTTAAAATATTAAATTTTTTATTTATTTCTTCCAACTTATAAACTGCACGTGACCTGTATCCCTCAATTTTAGATTTTTTAATAAAGAAATCTCTTTTTTGTTTATTGATCCAATTTTTTGAAATTTTATTTTTTTTCAATTATTTTAAAAAAATTTTCACTAGAGAACATCTTCGTGATTATCTTCAATATGTTTTTGGTTTTTATTTTTTTTGTTAAGTTTTAGAAAATGTATGTAGCTAATTGGGATAAATAGAAGATAAATAATTCCAGAAATAATTATTACTTTAAAAGTATAAATTAATAGTAAGCCAAAATATAAAACAATAGTAAAAAGTAAAAAAATTGTCGTTTGTCTTGGAACAACTATTTTTTTTAATGAGTAAGTAGGAAACTTACTTATTAGAAGAAATGAAATAGTTACAAAAAAAATAGGAACTAAAATTTCATAATTTATTTTTATAAAGTTAAATCCACTTAAACTATATATTAGTGGCATCAAAACCAAAACTCCACCTGCCGGAGAAGGTATACCTTCGAAAAAATTATCTTTCCATGATGGTTCTTGATTTGAGCTAACATTAAATCTAGCTAGTCTTAATGCTACACAAACAACATATATTAAACATAGCAACCAGCCAAATTTTCCAAGATTATCCAAAGACCAAAAAAACATTATAAAGGCTGGAGCTACTCCAAAACTTATAACATCTGTTAAAGAATCTAATTCTTTACCTACTTTTGATGTTCCTTTTATGAGTCTTGCTATACGTCCATCCAATCCATCTATAACTGCTGCAAAAATAATTGCTATTATAGACAATCCATAGTTGTTATCTAAGGCAAATTTTATAGAACTTAATCCAATACAAACACCTATCAAAGTAAGAATATTTGGTAAAATTACTCTAGTTTTAGTATTTGAAACTATTCTAAAATTTTTATTTGGTTCCATCTAATTTTTGCATGCTAATAATGTTTCTCCAGCAATTGTTTTTTGATTAACTTTAACAATGGGATTATAATTTTCAAAATATATATCAACTCTACTTCCAAACCTAATCATCCCTATTTTGGATCCTTGTTCTATTTCCTGTTCTTCTTTAACTTCTGTTACGATTCTACGGGCGATTAAACCTGCTATTTGTACAACAATTATTTCTTCTCCATTTTTATTTATTATTTTATAGTAATTTCTTTCATTATCTTCACTAGCTTTATCAAGTGATGCATTTAAGAATTTTCCTGGTTTGTAAAGTATACTATTAATTTTTCCTGAACATGGTGATCTATTTACGTGGCAATCAAATACATTCATAAAAATACTTATTTTTTTAAAAGTTTTGTTTTCTAAATTTAACTCTTTTGGCCCATTAATCTCAGAGACATCAAGAATTAGTCCATCTGCAGGACTTACTAAATAATTGTCATCACTAATAGAAATTCTTTCCGGATCTCTAAAAAAATAATACACCCATATAGTTAATATAAAAAATATAAGTCCCAAGAATCCGCTAAAAAAATATAAAACCACTGTAATTAATGCGGCTATGATCAAAAATTTATACCCCTCAGGGTGTATTTTAGGAAATATTTTATCTAGCATATTCTTTAATTTGATAATTTCACATTAATATGTATATAAAACTCCAAAATTCAATTAATAAGATATATAGTCAAATATGAGTAAAATTAAGGTAAAAAACCCAATTGTTGAGCTAGATGGCGACGAAATGACAAGGGTTATATGGAGTTTTATAAAAAACAAATTAATTCTTCCATATATTGATTTGGGAATTGAATACTTCGATTTAGGTATAAAAAGTAGAGATAACACAAATGATAAAATAACAATTGATTGTGCAAACGCGATTAAAAGAATTGGAGTTGGGATTAAATGCGCAACGATAACACCTGACGAAAGTAGAGTAAAAGAATTTAATCTAAAAAAAATGTGGAGATCGCCAAACGGAACAATTCGAAATATAATTGGAGGAACGGTTTTTAGAGAACCAATTATATGTAAAAATATTCCAAAATTAGTTCCTAGCTGGACAAACCCAATATGTATTGGAAGACATGCCTTTGGCGATCAATATAGAGCTACAGATTTTAAAGTTCCTGGCAAAGGAAAATTAGAAATAAAATGGACTTCGGAAGATGGAAAAAATAAAAAAGAATATGAAATATTTAATTTCCCTGGCCCGGGGGTTGCTTTGTCAATGTATAATTTAGATCAATCAATAAAAGATTTCGCTAGAGCATGTATGAACTATGGGTTAAATAGAAAATGGCCTGTTTATCTTTCTACTAAAAATACTATTTTAAAAAATTATGATGGAAGATTTAAAGATTTATTTCAAGAAGTTTTTGAAAAAGAATTTAAAGAAAAATTTAAAGAAAGACAAATAACTTATGAACATAGACTTATAGATGATATGGTAGCCTGTGCTATGAAATGGAATGGCAATTATATATGGGCATGTAAAAACTATGATGGAGATGTTCAATCAGATACAGTAGCTCAAGGGTTTGGATCGCTAGGATTAATGACTAGTATTTTAATGTCACCTGATGGTAATACTATAGAATCAGAAGCTGCACATGGAACTGTAACTAGACATTATAGATTACATCAACAAGGAAAAGAGACCTCCACAAATCCTATAGCATCTATTTTTGCCTGGGCAAGAGGACTTTATCATAGAGGAAAACTAGATGGGAATGAAGATTTAAAAAAATTTGTTAAAATTTTAGAAAAAGTTTGTATAGAAACTGTTGAGAAAGGACATATGACTAAAGATTTAGCAATTCTTATTGGTCCGTCTACAAAATACCTTAATACAAATCAATTTTTGGATGAATTAGATTCTAACTTAAAGAAAAAATTAAATTAAAGATTTCAACTTATTAAAAGCTTCATCAATTTTATTCTGGTCAACTCCTCCCGCTTGAGCAAAATCAGATCTTCCTCCACCGCCTTTACCACCTAGTATTTCAGAAGCTATTTTTACTAAATTTACAGAGTCATATTTTGTTGTTAAATCTTGACTTACACCAACTGCTACACCCACTTTTTTTTCAAAAATTGTAAAAGCTATCACAATCCCCTTTTTGATTTCTTTTTTTCCATTATCTATAATATTTCTAAGTTGTTTGGTATCTAGTCCATCTATCACTTGATAACGTAAAATAAAATCTCTGATATTAATATCCTTAATTCTATTTGATTTTGAGTCATTTAAAATAGCTTTAACAAGTCCACGATTTAATTGGTCTGTTAAAATTTTAATTTTTGGACCTAAATTTTCTTGAAGATCTATTTCTTCATCGGTAAGTTTTGGTTTTTCACCTAGTGCTATTATTTTATTTCTTATAAGTTTTAAGTCTTCAGAAAACTTTTGAGCTTTTTCCTTCTTTGCTCCTTTTTCATAATTTTCGTAATCTTCTAATTGTTTATCTCTTAAAGCCTCAACTCTTCTAACGCCTGCAGCAATTGAAGATTGGCTCACAATTTTAAATTTGCCAATATCTCCAGTATTTCTAACATGAGTTCCTCCACATAATTCTGTAGAAAAATATTTATTTCTCTCATCTCCCATTGATAAAACTCTTACTTCTTCACCGTATTTTTCTCCAAATAATGCTAATGCTCCATTATCTACAGCCTCTTTTGGTGTCATAAGTCTAGTTTTGACATCAGATTTAGTTGCAATCATTGAATTAACAAAGTTCTCAATTTTATCTATTTCCTCTTGCGTTATTGGTTTCATATGACTGAAATCAAATCTCAATCTATCAGCTTCAACCAAAGATCCCTTTTGAGTAACATGAGTGCCCAAAACTCTTCTTAAAGACTCATGTAATAAATGTGTCGCTGAATGATAGGCTCTTATATTTTTTCTTCTTTCAACATCAATTTTTAGTTCTACATTCTCATTAATTTTAATTTCACCATCAATTACTTTTCCATAATGAACAAAAAGGTCACCTAATTTTTTCTGCACATCTGAAACCTGGAATTTAAAATTATTTGATACTATTTCTCCTGTATCACCAACTTGGCCACCAGATTCTCCATAAAAAGGTGTTTGATTTAAAATAACCATACCTTCTTCGCCAGCTTTTAAAGTATCAACTTGCTCATTATTTTTTAAAAGAGATTTAATAACTCCTTCAGCTTGATCAGTTTCATATCCAAGAAATTCTGTAGTACCCAATTTATCCCTTATTGCAAACCAAATATCATCAACTACACTGTCTCCTGAACCTTTCCAATTTTTCTTTGCAAGTTCTCTACTTTTTTTCATTAGGTCATCAAATTTTTTATTATTTATTTGAAGTGATTTATTTTTTAAAATATCTTGAGTTAAATCTAATGGAAATCCATAGGTGTCATAAAGCTTGAAAGCAACTTCGCCTGGAAGAACTTTATCTATCTTTATAATTTCTTCATCTAAAATTTTCATCCCTCTATCAAGAAGAACTAAGAATTTTTCTTCTTCCATCTTTAAAGTTTCCTTAATTAAAGCTTCAGCTCTTTTAAGTTCTGGATAGTTTCCAGACATTTCATCCATCAATGTTTTAAAAATATTATAAAATATTGGCTCTTTAGATCCAAGTAAATGAGAATGTCGCATTCCTCTTCTCATTATTCTTCTAAGAACATATCCTCTTCCTTCGTTTGAAGGTAAAACTCCTTCAGCAATTAAAAATGAACTAGCTCTTAAATGATCGGCAATAACTCTAAAGCTTGATAAATTATTTTGATCTGGTTTCTTTTTAACCGCATCTGCAGTTGCCGAAATAATTTTTTTAAAATGATCAGTTTCGTAGTTATCATGTGTACCCTGTAATAAAGCTGCTATTCTTTCTAATCCCATCCCTGTATCAACTGATGGTTTTGGTAAATTAATTCTTTTATCTTTAGAGACTTGTTCAAATTGCATAAAGACTAAATTCCAAATTTCGATATACCTATCTCCATCTTGATCTTTTGTTCCTGGCAATCCTCCTCTTAACTTGCTTCCATGGTCAAAAAATATTTCTGAACAAGGTCCGCATGGTCCTGTTTCCCCCATTGACCAAAAATTATCAGATGTTTTAATTCTAATAACTCTATCATCACCTAATCCTGAGATTTTTTTCCATAAGTTAAATGCTTCATCATCTTCGTGAAAAACTGTGAAATAAAGCCTATTTTTGTCTAAACCAAAATCTTTAGTTATTAGATTCCAAGCAAGTTCAATTGCTTTTTCTTTAAAATAATCTCCAAAAGAAAAATTTCCTAACATTTCAAAAAATGTATGATGTCTTGGTGTATAACCGACATTTTCTAGATCATTATGTTTTCCGCCTGCCCTTACACATTTTTGTGAGGTAGTTGCTCTTTTATAATTTTTTTTTTCAAGTCCAGTAAAAACATTTTTAAATTGAACCATTCCTGAATTTGCAAACATCAGGGTGGGATCATTATTTGGAACCAAATTACTTGATTCAACAATTTTATGATCGTTTTTTTCAAAGTACTTTAAAAACATACTTCTTATTTCGTTTAATGATTTGGTAGCCATATTTTTAAAATACAGCTTTTTTTTTTGATGTCTAGATATCTATAAAGGGAAAAAAGGCGCTTAAAATAAGCGCCTTTTACTAATTAAAAATGACTTTTAACTAATTCTTTTTTGTTGGAATTTCTTCCTTTAGATCAGTTTTTTCTTTTTCCTTATCCAAAGGATTCCCTTCAATTTTTTTTGAAATTACTCCAGCTTTTTCTCTTATGGCTAATTCAATTTCTGCAGCAATTTTTGGATTTTGTTCTAAGTACACTTTGGCATTCTCTCTTCCTTGTCCTATTTTTTCCCCTTTGTATGCATACCATGCTCCGGATTTTTCAACTATTTCCGCTTTAGCTCCTAGATCAATTAATTCTCCAACTTTACTTATGCCTTTGCCATACATTAGATCAAATTCAACAACTTTGAATGGTGGAGAAACTTTATTTTTTACTACTTTAACTCTCGTAGAGTTACCAATAATTGTTTCTTTATCTTTTATAGCTCCAATTCTTCTAATATCCATCCTCACAGATGAATAAAATTTTAATGCATTTCCTCCTGAAGTTGTTTCGGGACTTCCAAACATTACACCAATTTTCATTCTTATTTGATTTATGAAAATAACCATTGTGTTTGTTCGCGAAATTGAACTTGTTAGCTTTCTTAAAGCTTGACTCATTAATCTTGATTGAAGACCTACATGATGATCTCCCATTTCTCCTTCAATTTCTGCTCTTGGAGTTAGCGCTGCAACTGAGTCTACCACTAACACTGAAACAGAGCCTGATTTTATTAATGTATCAGCTATTTCTAATGCTTGTTCTCCTGTGTCTGGTTGTGAAATTAATAATTCTTCAGTGTCCACCCCTAGTTTTTTTGCATAAACAGGATCTAATGCGTGCTCTGCGTCAACAAAACCACAAATACCTCCTACTTTTTGAGCCTCCGCTACAACTTGCAAAGCAAGTGTAGTTTTTCCTGATGACTCTGGTCCGTAAATTTCAATAATTCTTCCTTTAGGTAGACCTCCTATTCCTAAAGCCAGATCTAAACTTAGTGATCCTGTTGAAATAGACTCAATATCCATTGCAGTTTGTTGACCAAGTTTCATTACCGAACCTTTTCCAAAATTATCTGTAATTTGGCTGATCGCCGCGTCTAATGCTTTAGTTTTTTCTTTTTTTTCTAAATCTTGGTCTTTTGTAGATTTTACTACTTTTAAATTATTTTTAGTCATTTTTTGCCTCTTTTTTTGTAAAATTTAATGATCGAATCATATTTTAAATGTACACATTTTGTTCTCATTATCAATAGAATAATTAATTTGTGTAAAAAAAGCTGATTTATCTATTTAATTTGAAGGTATTTAGCCGTTAGCAGCCCAACTGATTGTAATAATTTGAATTGGGATAAAAGGTAGTTTCTTTCCGAGTTAGCAAGACTTATTTTCGAATTTAAAAGAAATGTATTTGATTGAATAACATCCAATGTAGATCTGGAACCAGATTGGTATTCAGCTGAAATTCCATCATTGGCTATTTCGGCAGCTTTTACTTGAGACCTTACAGATTCCAACATACTCATTGAAGACTGAAAATTAGACCAGGCGCTTGCCACTTTTGTTTTATTTAAAGTGTTTGCATCTTCAAATAGTAATCTTTTTTGATTACTTAGATTTTTATTTTTATTAAGTGTTGCCCTATTTTTTCCACCTGTGTAAAACGGCCACTTAACTGTAGCTTTTAATACATTTTTGTCTCTTTCATCATATGTTGCGCTCAAATCTTGTACTTGCGATCTTTCAAAAGATAAGGTTGCGGAAGGGCCTAGATCGGCCTTTGATATTTTTATATCATATTCAGATTGTATTAATTCCAATTTAGCAATGATTAGTTCTGGATTTTTATTTTCAGAAATTTCATTTGCATCAGTTAAATTTTTAGGAAGTTTAAGATTAAAATTTAATTTTAAATTTAGATCTTTTATATTATCAATTGAACCAATCACATTTTCATAAAGCATTTTTCCAGTTAAAACTTCGTTTTCTGATTCTATAAATTTAGCAAATGCACCAGCTAATGAAGATTCTGACTGGGCTAAATCTGCCGATGTAATTTGTCCTCTCTCTAGTCTTGCTTGATCGGTTTCAACTTGTCTTCTTAACAGATCAACATTTGATTGATTGATCGAATACTTTTCATTTGCTAAAATCAATCCTGTATAAGCTTCGACAGCTTGATATAAAATTTCTTGTTCAACTTTTAACAATTTTGCTTTTGCTATATTTAAACCTAATTGGCTTTTTTCTAAATCTGCACCTCTCGCTCCGTCATACAGTTTTTGTTCAATTAACAATGAAGTTACAAGTGGATCAACATCAGTAACCGAAGTCTCTCCTCCACTTTGATTAGTAAGTTTGGCAGTATCCTCTTTACTCTTTGAACCTGATAATGTTAAAGAAGGAAGATAATCACTTTTGGAAATATTTATATTTTCTTCAGAAATATTTATATTTTCTCTTTCTGCATTAAGTTTTGGATTTTTATTATAAGCTTTCAATAAAGCTTCGTTTAAATTATCGGCAAATAAACTTGTATTAAAAAAAACCGTAATTAGAATATAAATAAATATTTTTTTTTTCATTAAGAATTTTTAATTAATTTTTTCTATCTAATGGATGATTTTCTCCATCGTTTATTGGAATATCGCCTAGAGCGTATGGGTTTACACCTTCAACACAGGCTATATTGATTCCATATATTTTCGGATTACTTCTTGGTCTGTTGTGAGTATTAATTCCACAAACTTTACAAAAATAATGTTTAGCTGTTTTTGTTTTAAATTGATAAAGCGTTAAAAGATTTTCTCCTTTAATAAGTTTGAAATCATCTGGGCCGATTACGCCAATAACATATCCTTTTCTTTTACATATAGAACAATTGCATCGCATAATTTTTTCAAAACCATTTTCTGGTACTTTTACTTCAGCTTCTACTCCACCACAGTGACAAGTTAATTTTTTCATTTTTTTATTATTTGCAATTTTCTTAGCATGAATCTTATATCTTTATAATAGTTATCCACACCCCTCTAATAGTCGCTTTAAATGTTCACGTTTTGATTCATTTCCGATTCCAGTTTGGACTCAAAATACAACCTGGTTGACTATATCCTAAATCTATAATAGAACAAAATAAGAACATATGAACTTAAAACTTACAGTCCCATTTTACCTCCATAAAGCAGGTGCTGGTTTCCCCTCTCCTGCAACTGATTATATTGAAGAAGATATAGATCTTAATGTTCATTTAATCAAAAACGTTCCGGCAACTTTTATTATTAGAGTCCAAGGCAAATCAATGACCAATATCGGAATTAATGATGGTGACTTGCTAGTTATAGATAAAAGTCTAAATCCTAAAAACTTTTCAACAGTAATTGCAAATGTTCATGATGAGCTTGTTGTTAAAAGCTTTGTTCAAGAAAAAGACAAAAAATTTCTAACATCTGGGTCAAAAAAATTTGAAGACCGGATTTTAATTAATGAAGAAGAAGATATTTTTATTTGGGGAGTTGTAACTTATGTCATCCACTCAGTATACTAAAAAAATAGCCTTAATAGATTGTAATTCTTTTTATGTATCTTGTGAAAGATTATTTAATCCAAAAATTAGAAAAAAACCAGTTGTAGTTCTATCCAATAATGACGGCTGTATTATTTCAAGATCTAATGAAGCAAAAGCTTTAGGAATTAAAATGGGCGAACCTTACTTTAAAGAAAAAGAAGTAATTGTTAAAAATAATGTTCAAGTTTTTTCGTCAAACTATTCATTATATGGCGATATATCACGAAGGGTAATGAGAACTTTAAAACGTTTTAATTCAGACATAGAAATTTATTCAATTGATGAAGCATTTTTGGATTTATCAAATTATTCTGACAAAGAAGTTGAGAATGTAGGTCATGAAATTAGAAGTATAGTTTTAAAATGGACAGGCATACCAACAAGCATCGGTATAGCAAAAACAAAAACTTTAAGTAAAGTTGCAAATCATATTGCTAAAAAAAAACAATCAGGTGTTCTTAGTTTAATAGGAGTTGAAAATATTGATCCGATATTGGAAAAAGTAGAAATCAATGATGTTTGGGGAGTTGGAAGACAACTAACAAAATTTTATCACAAAAATGGAATTTATAATGCCAAACAATTAAAAAATAAATCTAACACTTGGGTTAAAAAAAATTCTAATGTTTTAAGCTCAAGAACAGCCATGGAGCTTAGAGGAATTTCATGTATTGATTTAGAAATAAAAGAATCAAAAAGAAAAAGTTGCGTAGTTTCACGTTCATTTGGAAAAAGAGTAGAAAATTTTCAAGAACTTAAGGAAGCAATTGCTAACTATTCTTTAAATGCTTCTGAAAAAATTAGATCAGAGTCTTTAGTTGCAAAATCAATAACTGTTTTTATTAGAACAAGTCCTTTTCAAAATAGATATGGTTTCTATTCAAATTCAAAAACTATTGATTTGCCGATAGCTACGAACAATAGTATTGAAATAGTTAAAACAACTCTTAACGCTTTAGAAACTATTTTTAGAAATGGTTATCGATACCAAAAAGCAGGTGTGATGTTATCTCACCTATCTGACTCAAATAACAATAAAAATTTATTCTCTTCTGAAAAGGATGAAAAAATAAATAATTTAATGAAATCTATTGATAATACCAATTATAGATATGGCAGATCAACTTTAAGTCTTGCAAGTGCGGGTGTTCAAAAAAAATGGAACATGAGGAAAGAATACTCTTCTAAAATAGATACAGCTGATTTTTATTCTCTACCAATGATAAAGGCTAACTAGATCATTTAATATTTAATTTATTATTTCAAATTTTCTAAACTTTTAATATTTTCTAATGAATTATTTAGTTCATTTATGTTTTCTCGACTCGATATAGAAAATATTACAAATATCATTACTGTGACCAAGATAATTGGTATCGAAGTAATTATTGATATATGCTGGAAAATAAGAAACAAATATACAGCTAAAAAAATTATAGATCTAATCAGAACTTTTTTTCTAAATACTGAAATAATAGAAAGAGAATGTTTTAAAAGATTAATATAGCTCATTTTTGATGGCCCAAAATATCTGAGTCCTCTTATCGATTGAATTGATTTTCTATCTTTTGTTAAATTAGCTAATGAACCAGAAAAACTACTCCAAGTAACTGCATCGTTAATCATTTTGCTTACTATATGTTTGGTCAAACAAGTGAAATTTCCAAATTTAATGTTTTGTCCAGTAAAAATATAAGTCAAATATTTATGAATTTGATATCCAATTTTAAATATTAATCCTTCTGATCTTTTAATTCTATTTGCTGTAATTACCTTATCGGGATAATTTTTTGCTTCTTTAATAAGCATTTTAATTTCTTCAGGTCTATCTTCTCCATCTCCATCCATTGGTATTAAATAATCAAAATCTTCTTTTTCATTTATATATTTTAAACCAGCAGCAATACATCTGGCGTGGCCTCTATTTTTTTTCATATTAATAAGTTTTACAGATTTAAGATTTTTTAAATTAAGATTAAACTCTGGTCTTTGTTCTATTGAAGCATCATTTACAATAATAACAGATATCTTATCCTCTAACCCTAAAATTTCTTTATCAATATTTTCTAAAAGTTTAAAAACAGATTGCCAATCATTATAAACGGGAATTAATATTTTAATTTTCATTTAATTAATTTTCTCTATCCATTCATTTTTTTTATCATCATCTAAAAATGAAGATTTAAAAGAATTAATAATAAGATTTTTGATGTCTTCCAATTTAAGATTAAGGGCTAAATGGGTTTCAATTAAATTTTGGTTTAAATACCCACCAAAGTAAGCTGGGTCATCAGAATTAACCATAACTCTAAGGCCTCGAATTAACATTTTTTTTAAATTATGATTTTTTAGATTGTCAAATACACACAATTTTACATTAGATAATGGACAAACTGTTAAAGGTATTTGCTTTTTTATTAATTCTTCTACTAATTTATCATCTTTCAAACATTGTACACCATGATCAATTCTTTTTACTTTAAGTAAGTTGATACAGTCCCAAATGTACTCTGGCGGACCTTCTTCTCCAGCATGAGCGACTGTTAAAAAACCTTCTTCTATTGCTTTATTAAATAATTTTTCAAATTTTTTTGGTGGATTTCCAATTTCAGAAGAATCAAGCCCTACTCCAATAATTTTATCTTTGTGCTTTATTGCATCATTTAAAACATTAAATCCAGAATCTTCCTCTAAGTGTCTTAAAAAACACATAATAATTTTTGAAGATATCCCAAATTCAAAATTTGCTTTTTTTAATGCATTGTTTATTCCATTAATAATTATTTCAAAAGAAACTCCTCTATCAATATGAGCTTGTGGATCAAAGAAAATTTCAGTATGAACAATATTATCTTCTTTACATTTTAATAAGTAGGCCCATGTAAGATCAAAAAAATCTTCTTCAGTTATTAAAACTTTTGAACTCTGATAATAAATATCTAAAAAAGAATCTAAATTTTTAAACTTATAAGCAGATTTAACCTCTTCAACATTTTTATATGGAATAAAAATATTATTTCTTTTTGCCAATTTAAACATTAATTCTGGTTCGAGAGTTCCCTCTATATGTAAATGAAGTTCGGCTTTTGGAACATTTTTAATAAAGTTGGATATTTGATTTCTCATTTAAAATTTTATTTCTGGAAAAAATTCACAATCCATTTTATCTCCATGATTTAATTTAACCTCTGGAAAAGGTGGTGAAACTTCGCCCTTTCTTTTTGCAA
>CACPKA010000021.1 GCA_902634485.1 uncultured Pelagibacteraceae bacterium
ATTTTTTTTTACCTTTAATTGGTTTTTAAATTCCTAATGAAAAATAATATTTTAAATCAAGAGACTAACAATTTTTCTATAAAAAAATTCGATTGGGCAAGTATTCAAGCTGAAATGAGAAATAAATTTGGAAAAGATATTTATGAAAGTTGGATAAGAAAAATTGAATTTATAAATGAATTCAATGACTATATTTTGATTTCAGTATCAACAAGATTTATAAGAGACTGGATTACTTCTAGATATCTCGACCAAATTTTACAGATAGTTAAATCAAATAAAAAAAATATAAATAGAATAGAATTTGTAATTAGAAGCCAAGAAAATAATGAGAAAGATCTTTCAAATCAAAAAAAACATGAAGATTTTGACCACGAAAAAATTTCATTTATTAAAAATTCTTACCTACAATATAACAGAATTGATCCAAATAAAAATTTTGATAACTTTATTTTAGGATCAAGTAATAAGCTTGCTTTTGAAGCATCAAAAAAAGTATCTAATGATATATCTCATTACAATCCATTGTATATCTATGGAGGAGTTGGGATGGGTAAAACACATTTATTAAATTCAATAGGTCTGAGTCTTAAAGATAAAAATAAAGTTATGCTCATTCCTGCGGAACGTTTTATGTATCAGTTTGTACGATCGATAAAATTAAATGAAATGGTAAAGTTTAAAGAATATTTTAGAAATACAGACATTCTGCTAATTGATGATATTCAATTTATGAATGGTAAAGAAGCTATGCAAGAAGAGTTTTTTCATACTTTTAATGCATTACTTGATAAAGGTTCGCAAATAATAGTATCTGCAGATAGAGCACCAAATAAATTGTCAAGAATTCAAGATAGAATTAAATCAAGATTTTCAGGTGGTTTAGTAGTAGATATACAAAGTCCAGACTACGATTTAAGATATAAAATTATTAAGAAGAAAGCTGAAGAATTAAGAGTCTTTTACTCAGACCAATTTAAAATTTCTAATGATGTACAAAAATTTATAAGTTCTGAAATCAGAACGAATATAAGAGAATTAACTGGAGCTCTAAATAGAATAGTATCTTATTCTAGAATTTATAATAAAACTGTGAATTTATCCGAAGCTAAAATAATCTTAAGAGATTTATTAAATCTAACAGAAAACAAGGTTACAATAGATCTAATTCAATCAATAGTATGTAGATTTTTTAAAATCAGCAAAAACGAAATGTTATCGCCTCGTCGATCAAGATATCTAGTAAGACCAAGGCAGACTGCAATTTATTTAACTAAAATTTTAACTTCAAAATCATTGCCTGAAATTGGTAAAGAATTTTCAAATAGAGATCATACAACAATTATTCACTCAGTAAAAACTATAGAAAAATTAATTAAAAATGATAGTGAATTATCTAATAGTGTAGAAAGCTTAAAAAACAAAATTTTGTACAATAAAGATAATGAAATTTAGTGTTAACCAACAAGATTTACAAAGATCACTTAATTATTGCCAGGGAGTAATTGAGAAAAGGAATACTTTGCCGATTCTTTCAAATATTTTATTAAATGTTAAAGATTCTAAATTGACAATTACGGCAACAGATCTGGATTTAATATTTATAACTCAAATAGATGATATAGAGGTTCAAGAAGAGGGAACTACTACGACTACTTCTTCTATCTTATATGATATTATAAGAAAATTTTCTTCAGGTAAAAAAATTAATTTTTCTTTTAGTGGAGAAAATAAGCTGCAACTTGAGTCGGAAAAATCAATTTTTCACTTGAATTGTATTACAGCCTCGGAATTTCCTATTACTGATGAGAATTTTAATGAAAATCAATTTAATATAAAAGCTAAATCATTGTTAAAATTAATGAACAAATGTAAATTTTCTGTTTCAAATGATGAAACTAGACATTATTTAAGTGGAATTTTTATTCATCAAGCACAAGCTGAAGATAAAAATTTTCTAACCGCGGTTTCTACTGATAGTCATAGGATGTCAATCTCTAAAGTGAGACTTCAAGAAAAAATTGATTTTGAACCTATTATACTTCCTAAAAAAACTATTTTTCAATTATGTTCATTATTAGAAGATTTTGAGGGAGAAGTTAAAATTTCAAATATTAAATCGAAAATAAAATTTGAACTAAATAACAGTATTTTAATTTCTAAGTTGATAGATGGCAAATTCCCTAATTATATTCAAGTAATACCAAAAAATAACCAAAAAAAATTAGAAATAGATTTAAGTTTATTTTTAAATGCAGTTGATAGGGTGGCTTCAGTTTCATTCGATAAAAAAGATGGAGTAAAATTTAATTTAACAAAAGATAAACTGAATTTGTCAGTTAACAATGCAAATAGCGGTGACGGTAAAGAAAGTTTAAATGTAAAATTTGAACATGAATTAGACATTAGTTTTAATTCAAAATATTTGTTAGATGTCGCATCCCAGCTTGATGGAGATAAAATAGAAATGTTCCTTAGTGATACAGGTTCACCAGCTTTAATTAAAGATCCCTCAGATTTTGATAGTATTTTTGTTGTTATGCCTATGAAAGGTTAATTTATTTTATCTAATTCTAAATAAATATTTTTTTCTAATAAATTTCTGAAATCCTCTTTATCCATTTTTGGATTTATAGGTTCTAGTATTGAGACAGTTATAATTTTATTTTTTTGCATTTTTTGATTTTTAGGCCACACAAACCCAGAATTAATTGCTACTGGTTGGCACTTTATTTTTAAAGATTCGTAAATTCTACTTATTCCTTTTTTAAATTTTGGTCTTTCAGAGGGTAACACTCTAGTTCCTTGAGGAAATATTAATAATGGTCTCTTATTTTTTTTTACTGTTTCTAAGATTTTATCAAAAAAATTTAAATTTTCTTTGGTCGTTTTATTTCTATTAATAGAAATTGACCCAATTTTTTTTAAATAAAGTCCAAAAATAGGAATTTTTAATAACTCTTTTTTTAATATAAAAATTGGTGAATTAAATATTGTTTGTAAAAAAAAAGTTTCAAACATTGACTGATGAGAACATGCAATAAAAAAATTTTCATCTTTTACAATTTTATCTTTACCTAATAAATTTATTTTTACAGATAGAAAAATTCTAAGACAAAATTGAGCCCAATAACCCATAATTTTTCCTCCAAATAATGTAATTTTTTGTGGTAAAATTAATGCAGGTAAAAAAAATAAACTTATAATTATAATTCCTAAGAAGAAAAACATTTTAAATAAAATATCTCTTATCATTAAGTAGGACTTAAATTAAATCTTTTAGTTTTTGTCTTTTTTTAATAATTTTAATATTAGAATTTTTTACTAGAACCTCTGCAGGGAAAGGCCTTACATTATAATTTGAAGCAAGGGACATTCCATAAGCACCTACATCACAGATTATTACTAGTTCATTTTCTTTTATTGAGTGAAATTTTTTAGTAATTAAAAACTTATCAGTGCTTTCACAAATTGGTCCTACAAACTCAAATTTTTTATTTATTATTCTCCTTTTTTTATTTGAAGGAATTATTTGGTGATTAGCTCCATATAAAGCTTTTCTCATGAAATCATTCATTGCTGCATCAAGAATTACAAAATTTTTATTTCTATTTTTTTTTATATATATAATTTTTGATATTAAAATTCCCGTATTTGCCATTATAGATCTTCCTGGCTCAAATATAATTTTAGATTTATTTTTTTCTATAAATTTACTTATTAATTTATTAAATATTTCATAATTAAAATTTTTATTATCTTTGTTATAAGAAATACCAATACCTCCCCCAAGATCTATATATTCAAAGTTATAATTCGACTTGTTAATTACTTTGTCTAAAACTTTCAACATTTTTTCATAAGGTTTGTGACTAAGAATTTGGCTTCCTATATGAACACTTAAGCATTTAAGATTAATAAATTTTGATTTTTTTGAATACGATACAAGATCCAAAAATTCTTTTTCATCAACACCAAATTTATCTCCTTCTTTACCAGTTGAAATTTGTCTTAAAGTTTTTGGATCTATATTAGGATTTAACCTTATTCCTACATCTACTTTTTTCTTTTTACTTCTTGCTATTTTTTCCAATGTTAAAAGCTCATTTCTAGACTCAACATTTATTAATAAAATATTTTTATTTATAGCATACTCTATTTCTGAATAAGTTTTTCCAACACCAGAAAAAACAATTTTTTTAGAATTTATTCCTGCTGCCATTGCTTTTATCATTTCGCCTTTAGATACTACGTCAGCTCCTAATCCAAATTTTTTAATTTCTTTTAGTAGAGATAAATTTGAATTTGATTTAACAGAAAAACAAATTAATGGTTTAATTTTTTTAAAATGATTTTTAAATTTATTAATATTATTCTTTATTCTTAAATATGAATAACAATACAATGGCGTCTTAAACTTCTTAGCAATTTTTTGAGTCGATATATTTTCGACATGAAAATTATTTTTTATATATTTCATTTATTTTCATAGTATTCATTTTCTACAGGCTTGCCATCTATTGTTGGGCTACCTTTTTTACCACAAGACGTAGTAAACAATATTAAAAACACTATTAAAATTATATTTTTCATTATTTATAAATTTTTTTATACTTAGTTATCATTTTTTTTACATTATTAAACGATGTTCCACCAAATGATTTTTTTGATTTAATTGAGTTTTTTAAGTTAAATATATTTAAAACATTACTTTTTAACTTTGGTTCAACTTTTTTTAAATCATTTAATTTAAGTTCGTTTAATTTTAATTTTCTTCTCTCAGCATAATTAACTATTCGGGCAGTTATTTGGTAAGCTTCTCTAAATGTTTTGTTATTATTTTTTACTAAATAATCTGCTAAATCAGTTGCAGTAACAAACCCTTTATTTGCCAATGATAGCATTTGATTTTTATTAGGTTTGAAATTATTTAAAATTTCATCAAGTATGGATATACAGTTGTATAGAGTATCATAAGATCTAAAAACTATTTCTTTATCATCTTGTAAGTCTTTGAAATAAGAAAGTGGCAAACCTTTTAAAATTGTTAACATAGAAAATAGATTTCCAAATATACTTCCAGTTTTACCTCTTAGAAATTCTAATGGGTCGGGATTTTTTTTCTGTGGCATAATTG
Organism: uncultured Pelagibacteraceae bacterium; assembly: GCA_902634485.1. Classification (GTDB taxonomy): domain Bacteria; phylum Pseudomonadota; class Alphaproteobacteria; order Pelagibacterales; family Pelagibacteraceae; genus Pelagibacter. The sequence goes on from CACPKA010000021.1 coordinate 5,138, forward strand.
ATGATCCTGTTACGACTTTATCAGTCAAAGTTATCAAATTAAATCCGTCTGAATTCCATATTATTAACTCTTCGGCAATTCTTGAAAGATGCAAAGAACATACTGAAACTGCAAATAAAAAATCTAGAACAAAGTCTCTATCAGCAACAGTATCAATAGAATTTTTAGTGGGTGTTTTGAAATTTAATTTTTTTGTTGTAAAAAATCTATCTATATTAAATGAAGTACCACTTAAAGCAGCAACCCCAAGAGGGTTTTCATTTAGATTTTCTAAATTATTTAAAAGTCTTTTTTTATCTCTTTGAAACATTTCAACATAAGCTAATAAATAATGCGCTAGTGAAACTGGCTGAGCATTTTTAAGATGGGTAAAACCAGGCATTATTGTTTCAATATTCCTTTCGGCTACTTTTAAAATAGTTTTAATTATCTTATTGAGTTTTTTATCTAAATTATTTGTTGAAGACTTCGTCCATAGTTTAAAGTCAGTTATAACCTGGTCATTTCTCGATCTTGCAGTATGTATAAAACCTGCATCATCCCCAATCAATTGAAAAAGTCTTTTTTCGATATTCATATGAATATCTTCGTGTTTTTTACTAAATAAAAATTTATTCTTTTTAATTTCATTTTCGATTTTTTTTAAACCTTTTTTTATTTTATTTTTAATATTTTGTTTAATTATTTTTTGCTTACTCAGCATCTCAACATGAGCTAATGAAGCAATAATATCTTCTTTATAAAGTCTTTTATCAATATCTATAGAACTACCAATTTCCTGAAATATGGAAGATCGTTTTTTCTTGATTCTTTTGTTCCAAACAACTTGATTGTACTTATTTTTAATCATAATAATTAATCATAATAATTAAATGACATTTAGTTTAAACACAACAGTAATTAAACCAGAACAAAATAATAAAATTGCTTCAGCAATAATATTATTACATGGATACGGAGGAGATGGAAAAGATATAAGTGCAGTTGCATACAATTGGAAAAGGTTTTTACCAAATACCATTTTTTTATGTCCAGACGGTCCTGAAGAATGTCCAGTGAATCCTGTGGGATTTCAATGGTTTGATTTAAGTAATGATGATCCTAATTATATTATTAAAGAATCTATAAAAGCTGAAAAAATAATTCATAATTTTATAAATGAGGTAAAACAAAAATTTAGATTAAATAATTCAAACATATGTATATCTGGATTTAGCCAAGGATGTATGATGTCAATAAATATTGGCTTAACTAGTAATGAAAACTTTAATTGTATTGTTGGATTTTCTGGAAAAATAATAGATAAAGATGATCTTTCTAAAAGAATTTCTTCAACAACAAAAATGCTTTTATTGCATGGTGATGTAGATTTAGTTGTATCATCTAGCAACTTATTAGATGCAAAAGATTTTTTAATAAGAAATAAAATTGAAGTACAAACACAAATGATTGATAATTGTGACCATACTATTTCAGTAAAAGCTTCAAGTATTGCACTAAATTATATAAAAAAAAACTTTTTATTTTAATAAATTTTTAGCATTTTTTTTTGTAATTATTGATTAATTTTTTTATTTAAGTTAATTTAATGTATTAAATGAATTTTACTGAGAAAAATATTTCTTTACAAAAATGTCCAGCATTAGTTCTTAATGCTGATTATAGACCTTTAAGCTATTATCCTCTATCGCTATGGTCATGGCAAGATTCAATCAAATCTGTTTTTTTGGATAGAGTAACAATTGTAAGTAATTATGATAGAGTAATAAGAAGTCCCTCATTTAGCATGAAGCTACCAAGTGTTATTGCATTAAAAAATTATATTAGTCCTCAATCTAATCCAAACTTTACAAGATTTAATGTTTTTTTAAGAGATAAATTTTCATGTCAATATTGTGGTAGTAAAAATGAACTTACCTTTGATCATCTTTTGCCAAGATCACGTGGAGGAAAAACTGATTGGGATAATGTTGTTACAGCTTGTTCAGGGTGTAATGTGAAAAAGGGAGGACGTTTATATGAAAAATCAGGAATGATACTACAACAAAAACCTTATCAGCCAACTACTGAAGATCTTCATAAAAATGGTAAAAATTTTCCTCCTAACTTTCTGCATGAAAGTTGGATGGACTATTTATATTGGGATGTTGAATTAGAACCTTAATTAAATTTTTTCAGATATACTTATAGCAATTTTTGAACCAGTTTTAATTATTTTATCAAAAATACTATAAATGCCTTCTTTGCTGGCTCCATTATCGTAAGCAATATTTTTGTGGTTTATTTCATCCTGTCTAAATTTTTTTATTTTTTCTTTTAAAAAATTTTCATCAGAATTTAATTGGTTTATCTGATTTTGATAATGTTCATCAATTACTTCTTCCACCGAAGCTGTACAAAGCATTGTAGCTTTTTTTCCCATTAGTGCAGATCCGAATCCAAGACCAACACCAAATAAATCCCACAGAGGCATCAATTTTGTTGGCTCAATTTTTCTTTTTTTAATTTCATTATTAAAAAAATCTAAATGTTCTTTTTCGTGATCTTTCATTTCTTCAATCTTTTTCTTTAAATCATCATTTTTTATAAATGTATTTAATGCTAATAATTGACCTTCATATATTTTTATAGCACCTCTTTCGCCAGCATGATCTACTCTTATAAATTCTTCAATTTTATTTTTATTTTTTTTTTTCATGATTTAAAAAAAGTCTAAGGTTTATAACAGTTAAAATAAGACTTATAATAGTATTAATTGTAGCAAGAGACAAACCAAACAATGTAAAATCTACATTTTTACAACTAACAGGCTGTTCTTGTAGTTGTTTGATAAGATCTTCCTTAGTTAAGTTACCTATTTCATTATTAGAGTTACAAACTAGAGATTCCGTAAAAAAACCCTGCTCAATGCCAAAATGATAAAAGGATAAAATTGTTGCAGCACAAAAAATCAAAGTTAATAATAGAAAAGTTATTTTTTCAAATTTTTTAAATGATAAATTTATAAAAATAATAATTACAGCAGCAAAATATGGTAGTCTTTCTACTAAACAAAGATTACATGGTTTGTAGCCTAAAATGTACTCAATAAAATATGCAGCTACTAAAGCAAATGTGCTTACTAACAAGATTATTTTTAATACAGAACTATTTTTCATTTTATTTAAAAGTTAAATAAATCACAGTTACTATTATTATTATTAATATTCCAACAATAGAAAACCATATACTTCCTTTTTTTTCTAAAAATGTAACGAAAGGTTTTCCAAATTTTACTGTAAAGTAAGCTACTAAAAAAAATCTTAAACCTCTAGAAATTAAACAAATTATAAAAAAAGCAAATATATTAAAATTTATAATACCACTAGTAATAGTAAAAATTTTGAATGGGAGAGGAGTGAAACCAGCCAAGAATAATGTTCCAAGCCATACTGAAAAAGTTCCTGTATTTGTATTAAGTTGTTCTTTTAATTCTAATACTTGCTTTTCATATCCATAAAATTCCATAATTTTAACTGCGCTATCTGTAAATAAAGAACCTATAAAATATCCAAATAAACCTCCTAAAGTAGAAAATAAAGTAGCAATTAAAAATATTTTTAAATATTCCTCTTTTTTAGCTAATGACATTGGAAAAAATAGCAAGAAGTAAAAAGAAAAAAGTAGATGTAGGAATAAGGTTAAATCCTAATATAGATCCAAAAACTTTAAGACAAATTTCAACTGGTAAAGAAGGAGATAAATTTGGTGTTGATGAAAAAGAATTTTTGGATCTTGTATCGTATTCAAAAAAATCAAAATTTATTAATCTTAAATGCTTAAGTGTTCATATAGGAAGCCAAATTCTTAGTCACAAACCTTATGAAAAAATGTTGAAAGTTTTAGACAAAGTAATTAACAAGTCGAATTATAACTTTGAATATATAGATCTTGGGGGAGGTATTGGTATTTCTTATAACAAAGATAATAAAAATTTTAATTATGAAATATTTAATAAATTAATAAGTAAATTTATAGAAAAAAATAAATCTAAAATTATATTTGAGCCAGGAAGATCTATAATGGCAAATACGGGAATTTTAATATCAAAAATTATATATATAAAAAAAAATAGAAATAAAAATTTTGTAATTCTTGATGCAGCAATGAATGATTTCATGAGAAAAGCTTTATATGGAGCTAATCACCAAATAATTCCTTCAAATAAAAAAAGGAGAATAATAAATAAAAAATTTGAGTTTGTAGGACCAATTTGTGAAAGCACTGATAAGTTTTTAATTACTAAAAAATTTCACTCAATAAAAGAAAATGAACTAGTAATAATCTGTGATGTAGGTGCTTATGGAATGTCCCTTGCTTCAAATTATAATGTAAGGCCTTTCCCTGCAGAGGTTCTAGTAAAAAATTCTAATATTAAAATTATTAAAAAAAGACAAAAACTAAAAGATTTAATTTAAGTCCTACTTAATGATAAGAGATATTTTATTTAAAATGTTTTTCTTCTTAGGAATTATAATTATAAGTTTATTTTTTTTACCTGCATTAATTTTACCACAAAAAATTACATTATTTGGAGGAAAAATTATGGGTTATTGGGCTCAATTTTGTCTTAGAATTTTTCTATCTGTAAAAATAAATTTATTAGGTAAAGATAAAATTGTAAAAGATGAAAATTTTTTTATTGCATGTTCTCATCAGTCAATGTTTGAAACTTTTTTTTTACAAACAATATTTAATTCACCAATTTTTATATTAAAAAAAGAGTTATTAAAAATTCCTATTTTTGGACTTTATTTAAAAAAAATTGGGTCAATTTCTATTAATAGAAATAAAACGACCAAAGAAAATTTAAATTTTTTTGATAAAATCTTAGAAACAGTAAAAAAAAATAAGAGACCATTATTAATATTTCCTCAAGGAACTAGAGTGTTACCCTCTGAAAGACCAAAATTTAAAAAAGGAATAAGTAGAATTTACGAATCTTTAAAAATAAAGTGCCAACCAGTAGCAATTAATTCTGGGTTTGTGTGGCCTAAAAATCAAAAAATGCAAAAAAATAAAATTATAACTGTCTCAATACTAGAACCTATAAATCCAAAAATGGATAAAGAGGATTTCAGAAATTTATTAGAAAAAAATATTTATTTAGAATTAGATAAAATAAATTAACCTTTCATAGGCATAACAACAAAAATACTATCAAAATCTGAGGGATCTTTAATTAAAGCTGGTGAACCTGTATCACTAAGGAACATTTCTATTTTATCTCCATCAAGCTGGGATGCGACATCTAACAAATATTTTGAATTAAAACTAATGTCTAATTCATGTTCAAATTTTACATTTAAACTTTCTTTACCGTCACCGCTATTTGCATTGTTAACTGACAAATTCAGTTTATCTTTTGTTAAATTAAATTTTACTCCATCTTTTTTATCGAATGAAACTGAAGCCACCCTATCAACTGCATTTAAAAATAAACTTAAATCTATTTCTAATTTTTTTTGGTTATTTTTTGGTATTACTTGAATATAATTAGGGAATTTGCCATCTATCAACTTAGAAATTAAAATACTGTTATTTAGTTCAAATTTTATTTTCGATTTAATATTTGAAATTTTAACTTCTCCCTCAAAATCTTCTAATAATGAACATAATTGAAAAATAGTTTTTTTAGGAAGTATAATAGGTTCAAAATCAATTTTTTCTTGAAGTCTCACTTTAGAGATTGACATCCTATGACTATCAGTAGAAACCGCGGTTAGAAAATTTTTATCTTCAGCTTGTGCTTGATGAATAAAAATTCCACTTAAATAATGTCTAGTTTCATCATTTGAAACAGAAAATTTACATTTGTTCATTAATTTTAACAATGATTTAGCTTTTATATTAAATTGATTTTCATTAAAATTCTCATCAGTAATAGGAAATTCCGAGGCTGTAATACAATTCAAGTGAAAAATTGATTTTTCCGACTCAAGTTGCAGCTTATTTTCTCCACTAAAAGAAAAATTAATTTTTTTACCTGAAGAAAATTTTCTTATAATATCATATAAGATAGAAGAAGTAGTCGTAGTAGTTCCCTCTTCTTGAACCTCTATATCATCTATTTGAGTTATAAATATTAAATCCAGATCTGTTGCCGTAATTGTCAATTTAGAATCTTTAACATTTAATAAAATATTTGAAAGAATCGGCAAAGTATTCCTTTTCTCAATTACTCCCTGGCAATAATTAAGTGATCTTTGTAAATCTTGTTGGTTAACACTAAATTTCATTATCTTTATTGTACAAAATTTTGTTTTTTAAGCTTTCTACACTATTAGATAATTCACTATCATTTTTAATTAATTTTTCTATAGTTTTTACTGAGTGAATAATTGTTGTATGATCTCTATTTGAAAATTCTTTACCAATTTCAGGCAATGATTTTGAAGTTAAAATTTTAGTTAAATAAATTGCAGTCTGCCTTGGTCTTACTAGATATCTTGATCGACGAGGCGATAACATTTCGTTTTTGCTGATTTTAAAAAATCTACATACTATTGATTGAATTAGATCTATTGTAACCTTGTTTTCTGTTAGATTTAATAAATCTCTTAAGATTATTTTAGCTTCGGATAAATTCACAGTTTTATTATAAATTCTAGAATAAGATACTATTCTATTTAGAGCTCCAGTTAATTCTCTTATATTCGTTCTGATTTCAGAACTTATAAATTTTTGTACATCATTAGAAATTTTAAATTGGTCTGAGTAAAAGACTCTTAATTCTTCAGCTTTCTTCTTAATAATTTTATATCTTAAATCGTAGTCTGGACTTTGTATATCTACTACTAAACCACCTGAAAATCTTGATTTAATTCTATCTTGAATTCTTGACAATTTATTTGGTGCTCTATCTGCAGATACTATTATTTGCGAACCTTTATCAAGTAATGCATTAAAAGTATGAAAAAACTCTTCTTGCATAGCTTCTTTACCATTCATAAATTGAATATCATCAATTAGCAGAATGTCTGTATTTCTAAAATATTCTTTAAACTTTACCATTTCATTTAATTTTATCGATCGTACAAACTGATACATAAAACGTTCCGCAGGAATGAGCATAACTTTATTTTTATCTTTAAGACTCAGACCTATTGAATTTAATAAATGTGTTTTACCCATCCCAACTCCTCCATAGATATACAATGGATTGTAATGAGATATATCATTAGATACTTTTTTTGATGCTTCAAAAGCAAGCTTATTACTTGATCCTAAAATAAAGTTATCAAAATTTTTATTTGGATCAATTCTGTTATATTGTAGGTAAGAATTTTTAATAAATGAAATTTTTTCGTGGTCAAAATCTTCATGTTTTTTTTGATTTGAAAGATCTTTCTCATTATTTTCTTGGCTTCTAATTACAAATTCTATTCTATTTATATTTTTTTTATTTGATTTAACTATCTGTAAAATTTGGTCGAGATATCTAGAAGTAATCCAGTCTCTTATAAATCTTGTTGATACTGAAATCAAAATATAGTCATTGAATTCATTTATAAATTCAATTTTTCTTATCCAACTTTCATAAATATCTTTTCCAAATTTATTTCTCATTTCAGCTTGAATACTTGCCCAATCGAATTTTTTTATAGAAAAATTGTTAGTCTCTTGATTTAAAATATTATTTTTCATTAGGAATTTAAAAACCAATTAAAGGTAAAAAAAAAT
>CACPKA010000022.1 GCA_902634485.1 uncultured Pelagibacteraceae bacterium
AAAATTTATTATTTTTTGATAATAAAGGTTCAATACTTAAGTTTGATGCCTCTTCGAAGTTAATTTGGAAAAAAAATTATTACACTAGAAGTGAAAAAAAATTAAAACCGATACTATCAATGGTCAATTCTGCAAATTACTTAATAATAGCAGATAATTTAGCCAAATATTATGCTATAGATATAAAATCTGGAGACCTATTATGGATGAAAAGTAATATTGCTCCATTCAATTCACAAGTAAAAGTTCATAAAAATAATATTTTTGTAATCGATTTTCAAAATATTCTAAGATGTTATTCAATTATAAATGGTGAAGAGATTTGGAATATTAAAACTGATAATTCATTTGTGAAATCGCAAAAAAAATTATCTTTGATATTAACTGATTCAAAAGTTTTTTTTAATAATACTTTAGGCGATATAAGTGCTGTTGATATTAAAAATGGTAATCTTATTTGGCAAACTCCAACCCAAGACAGTTCTATATTTGAGAGCTCGTTTCAATTAAAAACTTCAGACTTAATTTCTGTAAAAGATTCTATTTTATTTTCAAATAATAAAAATGAATTTTATTCTATAGATGTTAAATCTGGCACTATAATCTGGAAACAAAAAATAAGTTCAATAGTAAGGCCAGTTGTGTCTGACAACTTGGTTTTTACTGTCTCAGAAAATGGTTATCTAATAATTATTGAAAATAAAAGTGGAAATATAATAAGAATTACAAATATATTTGATAAAATAAAGCAAAAAAAAAGAATTAATTTAAAACCAATAGGCTTTATAATCGGAAAGAATAATATCTATCTTACTACTAATAAAGGACATTTAATTGTTGTTTCTATATTAACAGGAAGATCTAATTTATTACTTAAACTTGGAAGCAATAAATTATCAAGACCATTTATTTTAGATAAAAATTTATTTATAATAAAAAATAATGCCGTTATTAAAATGAATTAGGTATGTTTTTAAAATTACTTGAAAGGCTTGGTAGAAAAAAAATCGTTCTTGATAGGGGGCCATCTCACCCAAAATATAAACAAGCAAAACCTTGGATGAATAGATATTATTTGTTATTTAGAAATAGACCAAAATGGTTTCCATTTAATATTTTAATTCATGAAATGTTAGATGACGACCACGGTCATGGAGTTCATTCTCATTTATGCCCATACATTACATTTGTTTTAAGAGGGGGTTATTGGGAAACATTAAAAGATGGCAAACACTGGAGACCACCAGGATATATTGGATTTAGATCTGCAAACAATTTACACAGAGTTGATTTAAAAAAAGGAACAAAACCACTAACCTTATTTATTCCTGGTCCATTTGGATTGAGAAAAGGTCCAAGATCAAAATATGGAATAGACTTTAAAAAATAAATTTAATGATACAAAAATTTTATAGTCTTGAAATAATAACTAATGGTCAAAAATTATATGAATTTACTGATAAAACAATAGAATGGATAAATAAAAATAATTTTAGAAATGGAATCATAAATTTAAGTATTCAGCATACTAGTGCATCTATAATTTTACAGGAAAATGCTGATCCAAATGTTCAAAAAGATTTAATAAATTTTTTTGATAATTTGGCTCCAATGAACAATAAACTTTACATCCACACAACAGAAGGAAAAGATGATATGCCTGCACATATCAAATCTGCATTAACAAATAATCAGATATCTTTAAGTATAAAAGAAGGAAAACTATTGCTTGGAACCTGGCAAGGATTATTTTTATTTGAACACCGATTAGCTACACAAAAAAGAATAGTTATTCTTCATTTTTTTGGAGATTAAAAATCTATTTTTTTTTTAAAGATTGAAAAGCTTCTAAAGCTTCATTTCTTGCTTTCTCATGATTAACAATTGGAAATGGGTAATCTTTTCCAATAATTAATTTTATGTTTTCTTGAATTTCTTTTTCAAGTTCCCAAGGTTTATGAACATATTCAACGGGGATTTTTTTAAGTTCTGGGACCCATTTTTTTGTATATTCGCCTTTTTTATCAAATTTTTCACCTTGTAAAATAGGGTTAAATATTCTGAAATAAGGAGCAGCGTCAGCACCACACCCTGCTACCCACTGCCATTGAGCAACATTATTGGCCTCATTAAAGTCTAGTAAGCAATTTCTAAAATATTTTTCCCCTTCTTTCCAATGAATTCTTAAATGTTTAACTAAAAATGAAGCAACAATCATTCTAACTCGATTGTGCATCCATCCAGTTTCATACAATTCTCTCATTCCAGCATCTACAATTGGATACCCGGTCATTCCTTTTTTCCAAGCAGTTAAAAATTTTATATTATTTACCCAAGGAAATTTATCAAATTCTTTTCTTAAGTTTCCTTTAAGCATTTCTGGAAAGTTATTAATTAGGCTATGAGAAAATTCTCTCCACCCTAGCTCATTAATATATTTTCTATATCCTTTACCCTTAATTTTAATTTGATTACACCTATCCCAAATTTCTTCTACAGATGTTTGGCCATGTTTTAAATAAGGCGATATTTTAGAGGTGCCATCTATATTGGGAAAATCTCTTCTTTCTCCATAATATTCTATTTTATTATTTAATAAGAATTCTAATTTTTTAATTCCTTTATTTTCTGATGGATCCCAGTATTTTGAAAATTTTTCAAACCATTTTTTTTTCGGAAGAATTTCTGTAGATGAAATTTTTTTATCAAAAAAACAAAGTGATGTATTTAACTTTTTAATTTTTGAAATCTTCATAGGAACTTTATCTAAATATATTTTTTCTGCTCTTTTCCAAAAAGGTGTGAATACTTTGAATGGCGTACCATCATCTTTTTTTACTTCTTGAAATTCATTTAATAAATTACCTTTAAAAAATTTAAAATTTATATTATTTTTTTCCAAATAGTTAATTAAAATTTTTTCTTTTTTTATTTCTTTTGGTTCGTATACTCGATTCCAATATAATGAAATATCGTCCTTTTTTTTTATATTTGAAAATATTTTTAATTCATCTCCAGATAGGATTTCTAAATTAATATTGAATTTTTTTAAATCTAATTGAAAACAATCTAAGGATTTTGATAACCACCATTTTTGAGCTTCTCTAATATTATCATACTCTATTTTATTATAAATAAAGATAGCTGATACGAATTCGTGATTTTTTGTAGCATAGGCTAAAGAAGAATTTCTATTTAATCTAAAATCATCTCTAATCCATACAATACTTTTTTTGTTCATTTAGATTAAATTTACTAGATTTTTATTCTCTATCTATTAATTCTTTTAGTTCTTGGTACTCTTCGCAATTACAGCTTTTAAGAACTTCTAATCTTTCTTTAGCGAGTTCCATTCTATTTGTATTAATATAAAGCTCTCCTAAATATTCATTAATTCCATTGTGGTTTGGGTCTATGTCTAAACCAATTAAGTAATACTTCTCTGCTTCCTTTAGATTGCCAGTTTTTCTAAGTGCGAAGCCTAAATAATTAAGCGTGTCAGGTTGATTTGGTTTCTCCTTATTAGATTTTATCAAATACTTTAGTGCTTTTTCGTATCTTTTTTTTGCTTTCTCTATTTTTCCTTTTTCTTCTAGCTTCTTAGCCTTTAAAATGATCGAAGATCCTTTTTTATAATTTGATTGTGAGCTATCACCAGACGATGCAGCTCCTAAAACAATATTAAAAAAGGCTATATAAAAAATTATTGTAAAAAAAATTTTTTTCATTTTTTTTTCATTATTTTGTTATACATTTTAGTATCTGTTGCTCCTTCACATCCAAAAAGTAATATTTTAGAATTTTTGTTAATTCCAATTTTTTTTTTAATATCTTTATTAAAACAAATTGATTTTAGAGCAATTATTCCAGGTGTCGCACACTCACCACCTTCAATTTTAACATCAGAAAAATCTTTTTTTGCCATAGAAAATATTACAGATTTAACCATATAGTCACTTATTGAAACACAGAAATTAACTGATGATTTTAAAATTTTCCACGGGACTTGCGAAACTTCACCGCATGACATTCCCCCCATTATGCTTTCTTTTGAAATTTTAAATTTAACTGATTTATTATTTCTTATACTTTTTAAAACACTTTCAGCTTTATCAGGTTCTACAATAATGATTTTTGGAATTTTTTTAAAATATCTTGCAAAACCTGCAATAACTGCAGCAGCCATTCCTCCAACTCCTGCTTGTAAAAAAACATGAGAAAAAGATTTTTTTTTGTTTTGAATAAATATTTCTTTGATCATTATACAATAACCTGCCATTATTAGTTTTGGAATATATTCGTAATTTTTCCAAGATACATCTTGAACAATTTTCCAATCATTCTTTTTTGATTGTCTTATACATTCTTTCAATGAGTTATTATAATTTCCTTTTACTCGGATAATTTTTGCTCCAAGTTTTCTAATTGATTTTGCCCTACATTCACTAACATGTTCACTAATAAAAATTACACATTTCATGCCCAGTCTTTTCGCACCCCATGCAACTGATTTACCATGATTTCCTGCAGTAGCTGTGGATACAGTTATTTTATTTTTTCCAGATATTTTTTTAACTGCATATGCACCTCCAAGAGCTTTGAATGATTTAAGATGGAATCTTTTAGATTCATCTTTGTAATATATTTCTTTTAAAGAAAGTTTTTTTCTTAATTTATTTAATTTTAATAAAGGAGTCGTCTTATAGTTTTCCCAAGACGATATAGATTTTACTGCATCATCTATAAGAGCTGGTGGTAGTATATTTAATATTTTTTTTTTTTTAAATTTAAAATTAGAATTTTTAACAAATGAAGAAATAATCCATTCTGGATGCTCTTTTAAAAAAGACATTTAATTTAGCAATCCAGAGTATTTTTCTTTTCCCATTCAGATATATTTGCTTTTTTATCAAAGCTGTCATTTCTATTAAAATCATCAATTTCTTGTTTTTTTAATTTTATATAGCTATTGATAACGTCTTCACCGAAACTTTCTTTTAATTCTTTACTATCTTCTAAATTATCAATTGCTTCTTCGATTTCGTCTGGAAGTTTTTTTAGATGTTGATAATTTTTATAGTCAGTATACATATTACAAGCCAAAGGTTCTCCTGGATCTGATTTATTATTAATTCCATATAAGCCTGCAGAAATTACACCAGCTTGCAGCAAGTATGGATTAGCTGAGCCATCCATTAATCTTAGTTCAAATCTTCCAGGGTCAGGTATTCTTATCATATGTGTTCTATTATTACCCGAATAAGATATACTGCTTGGAGACCATGAAGCACCAGATTTCGTTGGAGGAGCGTTTATTCTTCTGTAGCTATTTATTGAAGGGTTAAAAAAAGCAGACAAAGGTTGAGCTAGTTTCATAATTCCACCTAAAAAATTATAAGCAATTTTACTTAGTCCAAATCTATCTCCATTATCTAAAAATTTATTAGATTTATCTGTCCAGAGAGAAACATGTGCATGGCATCCGTTACCAGTTAAGTCTTTAAATGGTTTTGGCATAAAAGTTGCTCTTAAATCATGCTTTTCAGCAAGAGATTTTACCATATATTTAAAAAAAACATGTCTATCTGCAGTAACTAAACAGTCATCATAATCCCAATTCATTTCAAATTGTCCATTAGCATCTTCATGATCATTTTGATATGGGCCCCAACCCAATTCAATCATACAATCACATATTTCTTTAATTAAATCATATCTTCTCATCAATGCAGATTGATCATAACAAGGCTTAGATTGAATATCTCTTATATCTGCAATATCAGATCCTTCTTGGTTTATTAAGAAGTATTCACATTCAACACCCGATTTCATTTTTAAATTTTTTTTTGAAAGTTTTTTTATTTGATCTTTTAACATTACTCTTGGTGATGCTTTGACTTCTTTTCCATTCATCCACAAATCGGAAGCTAGCCACCCAACTTCTCTATTCCACGGTAACTGAATTAAGCTATCTGGATCAGGAATAGCAAACATATCTGTATCTGCCGGAGTCATATCCAACCAAGTCGCAAAACCTGCAAAACCTGCACCATTTTTTTGCATTTCACCAATTGCTCTAGCAGGAACTAATTTTGATCTTAGCACACCAAACAAATCTACAAAACTAATTAAAAAATATTTAATTTTTTTTTGTTTTGCTATTTTTGATAAGTTTTTTTTCATAATCTAATTCAACATATTTTTATTTTAAAAAAGAAAAAATTGTTTCTTTATAATAAATTAAATTTACAACAATTATTATTATAATTGCAATTACTAAACCATATTTAGCTTTTGGCCAAGCTAATCTTGCCATTTTATGGGGGGTTTTATTAAAGTTTTCTTCAGAATTTTTATCAGACATTTTTAAACTAAGAATTAAAAATAAAGGGCGCAGCAATGTGCGCCCTTTATAAATCTATTTTGATTACCAATCGGTAATGTTGCTTTTATAATCATTAGCACCATGTCTTTTTCTTGATAACTCGTCCATATCTTTGGATTCTGCATTATTCTGAAGAACATGCCATCCTATCCAAAGTATTACACAAATTATTACTAAGACACCTTCTGTACCTACGCCAGGATAAACTGCACCCTGAACCTCAGCTGCACTAAGATGATCAATCCAGTTTGTTACTGTTGCCATAATCTATCCTCCTTTACCTCGATGCTGCGGAAACTGCTTTTTCGTCATCTTTAGAAGCTTCCATTAAGTTATAATCTAGACCAGCTAATTCAACTTCTCTTGGAATTCTTAGTTTGCCCATTCCATGAAGAACTTTAGCAATGATCCAGCCTGGTATTAACCCAAGAACTACGAACATTATAATTGCACCAATAAACATTCCTAAAGGATTAATTGGGGCATAGTCTGTTCCTACCCACATAGCACCTACACTGTATCCAGATGATGGATATCCGTTAAGAACAAAACCACAAATTATAAGTCCCGCGACTCCTGCATAACCATGTACCGCTACTGCGCCAACTGCATCATCAATTTTAAATTTACGCTCAACCCAGTAATGCAATTTATATGCAACTACAACACCAATCATAGCTATGATCATTGATTGTATTGGATGATATAAGTCGTTACCTGCTGAAGCGCAGATGATACCTGCTAGTCCACTTGAGTATGTCCAGAAAGGGTCTTTACCCGAGACCAAATATCCAGCTAACAAACCACCTGATAATGACATCAAGAAGTTCATTGTTATACCACTGAGTGTAGTAGGGGTTACGTATATGTTTGTTGCTGTCCAGTATGTTACGCCTTCCATACCATATTCAGGTCCTAGATCGAATATTGGTATATTACAAGCAGCATAAAATCCCCAGAAACCAGTATAAATTAAAAATAATCCAATTGTTACTAGCCAAGGATTTCTTGGTCCTATATTTCTTGGTTCACCACTAGATGAGAATTTTCCAATTCTCGGACCTAAAACAATAAGAATACCAAGAGCAAATCCCCCTGCAACTGCGTGAATTACACCTGATGCGTAAGCATCATGATATCCTAAAAGTTTAAGCATCCAGCCATCAAAATGCCATCCCCAAGCAGCGTCGATTGTCCAGAACACAGATCCAATAGCAATTGCTAAAATTCCAAATGCAAAAGTTGTAATTCTTTCAATAACCGCTCCTGAGACGATAGATGCAGCAGTCCAAGAGAACAATAGAAACGCAGCCCAGAATACTCCGCTGATGTGGTCACCTAAGTTTACCGCCATCAGATCACTACTTGGCACGTACCATTTTGCACTAAAAGCAGACTCATCTGTTATTAATGCAGCACTCTCATTCATAATTGAAGGTGCTAGTCCTGGTCCTGTTGGGAAAGCCCAATAAATCCACCAACCAAATAAAAACCAAGTTACTGTTACTAGAGGTATCAGCATTGTATTTTTCATTAAGGTGTGTTGATGGTGTTTGTACCTAGATGCGCCAACTTCATACATACAGAAACCTACGTGAATTAAAAACATAAGTACTACAGTTATCCAGTAGTAAAATTCTGTAAATATGGTAGTCAGAGCGCCTAATTGGTCAGTCATATCTTCCTCCCTTATTAATTAGTTTGAACTTTATGAAATTATAATAGTAGTGACAAATAATTATATTTTAAAAAACCTATGATGGACGGTAAATTTTGGAAATTTTCTCAACTCAGGATTGAGTAATGTTAAATCTAAAATTTTAAATATGCTTTTTTTAAGTCAACCAAAGGATGATTCGGAGACATTTGAAATTTTACTAACAATTCCCTAGCAATCATATCTCTATCTTGTTGGTTGTTAGGCAATTTAATTTTTTTAGGAATAGTAACCCATCCATTTGCATTTCTATCAAATACAGCCGGTCTATTTTCTTCATATCCCATATGAACATCTTCGAGCCAATTCAAATCATCCCACCCCATATGCTCTATATATTTTTTTAAAAACGGTGTTAATTTTTTATAATCAGGTAGTAAATTTACATCGTAACGATAACCAATAGTCTGACCTATCATTTTTTCTCTAGCAGTCTCTTTCTTTTTTCCTAACTGTCCCTTGACCACTTTATTTTTTTTTATTTTATTTTTTTTCTTTGCCATATTTTAATTTTAGATTTTGTGAAAATCATCTACTCCTACTGTATGATTTGTACCTGAAAGAGGTACTTTTGCTAAAGCTGACGCTTCCATAGTTAGAGCAGCCATATCTTCGGGTTCTAGTGAATGAATATTAGTTTTACCACAAGCTCTTGCAAGTAATTGTGCTTCTAGAGTCATTGTGTGTAAATAATTATATACTCTTAAAGCAGCATCATCAGGATTTAGTCTTTTTCTAAGTTTTGGATCTTGTGTTGCAACACCTACAGGACATCTTCCGGTATGGCAGTGATAACAGTGACCAGCTGGGACTCCCATTTCTTTTTCAAAATTAGATTCTGGAATTTCTTTATTACAATTTAATGCTATCATAGCACCTGTTCCAATAGCTATTGCGTCAGCTCCTAAAGCAAGAGCTTTTGCCATATCAGCTCCATCTCTTACTCCTCCAGCGTAAATTAATGTTACTCTTCCAGTTTGTCCTACATCGTCTAATGCTCTTCTAGCTTCTCTTATGGCAGCTATTCCTGGAATACCAGTGTTAGCTGCTGCTATGTGTGGTCCAGCTCCTGTTGAACCCTCCATACCATCTAAATATATTGAATCGGGGTCACATTTAGCAGCCATACGAACATCATCATAAACTTTAGCTGCTCCAAGTTTTAGTTGAATTGGAACTTTATTTTTAGTTAGCTCACGAAGCTCTTGAACTTTTAAAGCTAAATCATCAGGTCCTAACCAATCTGGGTGTCTAGCAGGCGATCTCTGGTCAATTCCTGCAGGCAAAGATCTCATTTCTGCAACTTGATCAGTAACTTTTTGACCCATTAAATGACCTCCCATTCCTACTTTTTGTCCTTGACCAATAAATACTTCTATTCCGTCAGCTAGTTGTGCATGATGAGGATTAAAACCATATCTAGATTGAATACATTGATAATACCATTTTTCAGAATACCTTCTTTCATCTGGTATCATTCCGCCTTCGCCAGAACATGTAGCGCTTCCAGCCATTGTTGCACCTCTTGCTAAAGCAGTTTTTGCTTCATAAGACAAAGCACCAAAACTCATACCAGTTATATATACAGGAATATCTAATTCAATTGGATTTTCACATCTTGGACCAATTACAGTTTTCGTTTCACACTTTTCTCTATAACCTTCAATTACAAATCTTGTTAAAGTTCCTGGTAAAAAAACTAAATCATCAAATGTTGGAATTTTTTTCATTAATGCCATTCCACGCATTCTATATCTACCTAATTGTGCTTTAATATGAATATCGTCTATAACTTCAGGAGTAAAAATAGAATTGTATCCTAGCAGACTTTTATTTCTTTTTGAAAATCCACTTTCACCATTAGTATGCCCATTAGATTTACCATTTTTTTTCTTTGCCATTATATAGCTCCTTTTTTCTCAGTTGGCTCTAAAGCATCATAGTTCCAAAGTTTTTTACCAGCAACTACTTTAGTCATTTTAGAAACATCAAAATTATTTCCAATCTCTGCTACTTTAAGTTTTCTATTTAACCAGTCTATGTCATTTTTTGTCATAGGAGCTTCTACCGCATCGCTTCCGAATGACCCAATCTTTCCTCCCACATAAATAGTTCCATCATACATTGAGTCTC
>CACPKA010000023.1 GCA_902634485.1 uncultured Pelagibacteraceae bacterium
GTGTTAAAGAACTAACAAAAGCTGGTTTCTATAGTGCAACAGAGAAAACATTAAACAGTATTCTTAAAAGATTAAACAAAGTATAATTTTCTATGCAATCAGATTCAAATATTCTGAAAATAGACAATCTTTCAAAATATTTTGGAGGTCTGGCAGCAGTATCTAATTGTTCTTTAAATATTAAAAAAGGATCTATTACAGGAATTATTGGTCCTAATGGTTCTGGCAAAACAACTTTATTTAACTTAATTGCTGGTAATTTAAAAACTTCTAAGGGTTCAGTCATATTTAATAATGAAGATATTACTGATGTGCCTTCATATGAATTGTTTTCAAAAGGTTTGCTTAGAACTTTTCAAATTGCACATGAATTTACAAACTTAACTGTACTTGAAAATTTAATGATGGTTCCTGGAGGACAATCAGGAGAAAATCTTGTTAATGTTATGCTAAAGCCAAGCTTAATAAAAAAAGAAGAAGAACAGGTTAGAAAAAAAGCATATGAAGTAATAGAATTTTTAAATCTTAAACATCTAGCGAACGAATTAGCGGGAAATTTATCGGGAGGCCAAAAAAAACTTTTGGAACTAGGAAGAACTATGATGGTAGATGCAAAATTGGTTTTATTAGATGAAGTAGGAGCGGGAGTTAATCGAACACTTTTAAAAGATATTGGAACTTCAATTCAAAGATTAAATAAAGAAAAAGGTTATACCTTTTGCATGATAGAGCATGATATGGATTTTATTAGCCGTTTGTGTGATCCAGTTATTGTAATGGCAGAAGGTTCAGTTTTATTTGAAGGAACATCTGACCAAGTCAAAAGTAATGAAAAAGTTATTGAAAGTTATTTAGGGCGTGGTTCACAAAATAAAGGAAATGATAGCTAATGGCTTTTTTTGAAGGAAAAGAAATGACAGGAGGTTATGGAGGCCCGGACATAATTACTTCATGCACTATCAATGTTAACCAAGGAGAAATTGTTGCAATCTTAGGACCTAATGGTGCTGGAAAATCTACAGCAATGAAAGCAATGTTAGGTTTGTTAAATCTTAAATCAGGAAATGTTGTAATTGATGGGCAAGATATTTCAAAACTATCACCTCAAGACAGAGTAAAAAAAGGCATTTCTTTTGTTCCACAAACTAGAAATGTTTTTACAGGATTAACAGTAAGAGAAAATTTAGAGATGGGAGCTTTTTTAAGAAATGAAGATTTAAATAAAATAATAACCGAGATTTATGAATTATTTCCTATTTTAAATGAAAAAAAATCTCAAATTGTTGGAGAGCTATCTGGTGGTCAAAGGCAGCAAGTTGCATTAGGTAGAGCACTAATGACGAAACCGTCAGTGCTAATGTTAGACGAACCGACAGCAGGAGTTTCACCAATAGTTATGGATGAGTTATTTAACCATATATTAAAAGTTAAAAAAACCAATGTTGCCATAATAATGGTAGAGCAAAATGCAAAACAAGCTCTAAGTATTTCTGATCGAGGCTATGTTTTGGTAACAGGAGAAAATAAATTTGAAGGATCTGGAAAAGAATTACTTAACGATCCAGAAGTAAGACGATCATTTTTAGGAGCTTAATATGGATTTTTTAAACGCTATAATATTATTGTTAAATTATATTATTGTTCCGGCTCTATCTTATGGCTCGCAGTTAGCTCTAGGTGCAATTTTTGTAACTTTAATTTATGGAATATTAAGATTTGCAAACTTTGCAACAGGAGACATGATGTCTTTTGGAACTATGTTTGCTATTTTGCTAACGTGGTATTTCCAATCTCTAGGAATAAGCCTTGGTGTTTTACCAACTGCGTTATTAGCCATCCCTTTTGCTATTATTATGATGATTTTATACATGTTAATAATAGATAAATTAGTTTTTAGATACTATAGAATTAAAAAAAGCCCTCCAGTTCAGCTTGCCATGGTAAGCATAGGAGTACTTTTCGTTACCCAGGCAATTGTAAGAATAATTATAGGCCCTTTTGATAGAAGATTTTTTGATGGTGAAAGATTTATCTTAAAAGCTAATGAATTTAAAGAGATGACAGGTTTGAATGAGGGTTTAACAATAAAGTCAACACAAGTACTTACAATAGTTGTTACTATAATTGTAGTATCAATTTTATTTTGGTTTTTAAATAAAACAAAAACAGGGAAGAGTATGAGAGCTTATTCTGATAATGAAGATTTAGCTTTATTATCAGGAATAGATCCAAATAGAGTTGTAATGATTACATGGATGATCGCTGGAGTATTAGCAACAATAGGCGGAGTTTTGTATGGTTTAGATAAAAGTTTTAAACCATTTGTTTACTTTAATAATATGTTGCCAATATTTGCTGCAGCGATTGTAGGAGGAATTGGAAATCCATTTGGTGCATTTTTAGGTGGTTACGTCATTGCTTTTGCAGAAATATTTATAACATATGCTTATAAAAAATTTTTAATGTATTTGTTGCCAGAATCTCTAGAGCCAGATTCACTAATGCAATTATTATCCACAGATTATAAATTTGCAGTTTCATTTTCTATTTTAGTAATCGTTTTACTATTTAGACCAACGGGTATTTTTAAAGGAAAAGTTCTATGAAGCAATACGCAAATGTTTTTACAGCCTATGCAATAATGATAGTACTTATTATTTTAGTTGGAGTATTTCAGTCATGGACTGTTGCACTATCAATTCTAAACTTTTGCTTAGTTTCAGCAGTTATGACAATGGGTGCAAATATACAATGGGGTTACGCAGGATTAATAAACTTTGGAATTATGGGCTATACAGCTCTCGGCGGATTAGCTGCAGTTTTAGTATCAGTGGCTCCAGTCCAGGAGGCTTGGTCTGTAGGAGGATTAGATATGATTATTTGTCTAGGAATAATTGTATTGATGGTTTTTTCAATTCGCTATGTTTTAAAAAAAATTAAAAAATCAAAAAAAAGAAATTATATAATTGCAGCAGTAATAATAGCTGGTTTAATAATCTTAAGAATGATTGCTGGGCCTGCTACCGAGCACATAGAAGCAGTTAACCCGGCCAAAACAGGATTTTTAGGTGGGCTTGGAATGCCAATCTTATTTTCATGGATAGTAGGAGCTTTTTTTGCTGGTGGGCTAGCTTATATAGTTGGCAAGGTAGCGCTTGGATTGAGAGCAGATTATCTTGCAATAGCAACTTTATTAATTTCAGAAATTGTTATTGCGGTTATAAAACATGAAGACTGGTTATCTAGAGGAGTTAAAAATGTTATCGGTCTTGAAAGACCAGTACCCTATGAAGTAGATTTACAAAACTCACCGTGGTTTATAAATTTAGTTGAAAAATTTTATGATGGGAAATTAAAATTAATTAGTTCGCTTACCGAACGACAAGATTTTTTAAATCAACTTGTTATTAATGCTTCTTCAGTTTATGTAAAACTTTGTTTAGCAGGTCTATTTTTAATAGTAGTGATTATACTTTTAATTATTACACAAAAAGCTCTTTATTCTCCATGGGGAAGAATGATGAGAGCTATAAGAGATAATGATGAAGCTGCCAATGCTATGGGAAAGAATGTTGTCAAAGAACACTTATTGATTTTTATTTTAGGTTCAGCGGTTGTTGGTATTGCTGGGGCAATGATGGTAACTCATGATGGATTATTTACTCCTGGTAGCTATAGACCAATGAGATATACTTTTTTAATTTGGGTTATGGTAATAGTAGGTGGAAGTGGAAATAATTTCGGAGCTATACTAGGTGGTTTTGTTGTTTGGTTTTTGTGGATTGAAGCTGCTCCAATCGCATTATTTTTAATCAATTTTTTTACTTCTCATTTGCCAGAAACCAATGCTTTAAAAATGCACCTTATAGATAGTGCGCCATATTTTAGATTTTTAACAATGGGTATTGGTCTTTTATTAATTATGAGATATCGACCCAAGGGAATATTACCTGAAAAAATTATTAAACAATAATTGTCACATTGAAAAAAAATGAATATTTTATACTAATTAGTTTATGAAAAAAATCTTAACATTAATATTTGTTTTATTTGCATTTGAATCTTTTGCGGTAGAAAAAAAAACTACTTTTACTTTAGAGGCATTTAATGAAGCTCAAAAAGAAGGAAAAATAATTGTTATTAATTCTTGGAATAAATTTTGTGGTACATGTGCAAAGCAAACAAAAATACTAAGCGAAGCTAAAAAAGATTTTCCTAATGTCATATTTTTAAGTTATGAGCACTCAAAAAATAAGGATATAGCAAAGTTGTTAAAATCTGAGTATTGGGCAACAATTATCATTTACAAAAATAGCAAAGAGGTTGCAAAAGAAATAGGAATCACAAATAAAAGCGATATATACTCTCTTATTAAAAAAGAGATTTGATGTATTATATTTTAATTGGAATAGCTCTAGGGCTCATTTTTTACCTTTCAGATAAATACATATTTTAGTTTCCAAATAAAATAGGTATAGTTAAGTAATGAACTTTAATCATTTCTTAACAAGTTATATGCCTGAAAGATCTGTGGGATCAAAAGTTCATTTCCAAAATATGCTTGATCAAGCGATACTAGCAGAAAAGCTTGGTTATAATACAATTTCAATTCCTGAACATCATCTAGTAAATATTCTAATGATGCCATCTCCATTACAGATGGCAGTTAAAATTGCTACATTGACAAAAAAAATTAATATTTCAACAAGCGTTGTTGTTCTTCCTGTACATGATATGAGAACTTTTGCAGGCGAAGTTGCTACAGCTGATATTTTAACAGAAGGAAGATTAATTCTTGGAGTAGGTAGAGGAGCTTTTGCTTGGGAAATGAAAAGACTAGGAACTCCAATAGAAATGTCTAGAGAAAAGTTTATCGAGTCTTTAGATGTTCTTCAAAAATTATTAAAAGAAGAAGAAGTATCGTATAAAGGAAAGTATTATAATTTTGATCCAATAACTATAATGCCTAGACCTATTAGCGATCCTATTCAGATTATGATTGCAGCAATGGATCCTTATAGTATTAAAGATGCAGCTTCACGAGGGTTTCATGTGCAATCAACCGTTTTATCTTCAACAAAAGAATTATTAAAAGAAAGAGTAAAAGCTTTTAAAGAAGGTGCTGCAAAACGAGGAGAAGAAGGAAAATTACAAAAAATCTCTATGCAAAGAATGGCTTTTGCAGCAAAAAATGAAAATGATGCTAAAGAAAAAAATAAATTAGCTTATGGGTATTATCAACGTTTTGACAATGTATTTACCGGTCCAGGAAAAGTTAAAAATGGTAAAATTGAACCTTTGCCAAGAAAACAAAGTATAGAAGAATTAACAGAAAATTTAATGATCTGTCCAGTAAATGAAATGATTGATAAGCTTAGTGTTTATGCTGAAGCAGGTGTTGATGAAATTATAATAAGTGCTGGATTTGGACAAAGCCAAAACGAGATGATCGAGTCAATGCATCGTATAAGTGAAGAAGTGATACCTTATTTTAAAAAATTTAATACTAAAGTAGCATAATCAATGACAATTTCTGCAGTTGATTGTCATTATTCAATAAATGGATCAGGACCACCGTTATTTTTAACGCATGGAATAGGTGCGGCAGAAGATGCCTGGAGATTTATGTTACCTGAATTATCAAAACATTTTACTGTGGTAACTTATGATCTTCGTGGTCATGGAAAGTCTCCAGTAACACATAAAAATTTTATTTTAGAAGAATTAGTTCTTGATCTTGAAAAAATTAGAGAAAAAACAAAATTTGAAAAAGCACACTTTGCAGGTCATTCTTTAGGTGGAATGATAGCACCCGCTTATGCTTTAAAATTTCCTGAAAATACAATTTCAGTTGGTTTATTATCTACTGTAGCTGGAAGGTCCGAAGAGGATTCTAAAAAAGTATGGAATGTAATTCATGAAATGGAAAAAAATGGAATAGAGAAAACATTACAAACTTTAACTAACAGGTGGTTTACTGATGAATTTATTGAAAAAAATCCTGATTTAGTTGAGAGAAGATTAAAACAAGTTGTAGATACTGATCCCGAAGTTTTTCTTAATGTTTTTAAAATATATGCTAAAACTGAAATGTTTTCGTGGCTAAAAGATATTTCTAAACCATGTTTGCTATTGACAGGAGAAAATGATGGAGGATGTAGTCCAAAACACAATGAAATTATGGCCAAAGAAATAAAAGATTCTAAATTAGTAATTTTACCAAAATATAAACATTCCTTTTTAATTGAGGCACCGAAAGAAGTAGCAGAAAGTTTAATTGAGTTTATTAATGAATAGAAATCTTGTTGTACTTACACTAAGTCAAATTTTTAGTTTTACAGCAGCTCCAGTAACTGTATTTTTAAGCGGAATTATTGGTTCTCAAATTAGCCCTTTAAAATCACTCTCTACCTTGCCAATGTCGATATCCGTAGTTGGTATAGCAATAGGTGCAATCTTGGCAACTAAAGTCATGAGTTTAATAGGAAGAAAAGCTGGATTTATTTCAGCATCAATTGGAAATTTTTTAGCTTCTATATTGGCAGCTTATTCAATAATGGATCAGAACTTTATTCTATTTTGTTTTGCAAATTTTTTTATTGGTGTTGGTATGGCTTTCACGCATCAATATCGTTTTGCTGCAGCTGAAAGTGTTGAAAAAGATAAAGTACCTAGAGCAATTTCAATAATTTTATTAGGTGGAATCGTTTCAGCATTTTTAGGGCCAAGCATGGCAAGTTATGGAAAAGATATTGTTACCGATCAATTGTATGTTGGATCTTATTTGTCACTTGCTATTTTAACTATTATACCGGCGATTTTACTTTTATTTTATGAAAATACATCAAAATTAGATTCTAATATAAAAAGTTCAGGAAGAAGTCTTTTAGAATTAATTTCGCAACCTAGATTTTTACAAGCACTTGTAGCCTCGGCATTCGGATATGCGATAATGACATTTTTGATGACGGCAACCCCATTGAGCATGCATGTAATGGAAAAAATGAGTCTAAGCAAAACAGGTTTAGTTATACAGTTTCATGTCGTAGCAATGTTTTTGCCATCTTTGATAACTGGAAATTTAATTAAAAAATTTGGTCATAGCAATATAATGTATGCAGGAGTTTTTCTTTACAGCATAACTATAATAGCAAGTTTCTTTGATCAAACTTATTATAATTATATGTTTGCATTAATTATTTTAGGTTTAGGTTGGAATTTTTTATTTATATCTGGCACGAGTTTACTAGTTTTAACTTATAAAGAGGAAGAAAAATTCAAAGCTCAAGGATTAAATGATTTTATTGTATATTCTGTTCATGCTACTGGCAGTTTATCAGCTGGAGTTTTAATTATGCTAACCAATTGGAAAATGATGAATTTAATATGTATACCGTTTTTAATAATCATTATCTTAACTACTTTGAGAGCAGACATATTAAGTAAAAAATGAGTTTTCTTGTACTTGGTTTTTTTACGGGTTTGAGTTTGATTTTGGCTATTGGAGCTCAAAATATTTTTGTAATAGAGCAAGGTTTAAAAAAACAATATATTTTTTTAGTTTGTTTAATCTGTTCAATATCAGACTTAATACTAATTTTTTTAGGAATATTTTTATTTGAATACTTTAAAATTTACTTCACAAAAAATGTTGAATTATTTTTTAATATATTACTTTTCATCTTTTTAATTTACTTTATCTACAACAAAGTAAGATCTTTATATAAAAGATCGGATATAAACTTTGAAAGTGGCAATTTATCTCTTAAAAATATAATGATTAAAACTTTAGGTTTTACGTATTTAAATCCACATGTTTACTCAGATACAGTCTTTTTTTTAGGAAATTTTTCTAAAAATTTTTTAGTTTCACATAAATATTTATTTGGTATAGGCGCTTCCATCGCATCTTTTTTATTTTTTTTCGCTTTAGGCTATTTAGCTAAATTTTTTTCAGACTATTTAATAAATTCAAAATTTTGGATAATTATAAACTTTTTTATAATTATATTTATGACCGTTTTATCTAGTTATGTATTTATGGAAATAATAGATTTAGTTTGACATTCATATATTAAAATTAATATTATAAATTAATTATGTCCAATATTAAATTTTCAAATGTTCATAAGTCATTTGGTCAAAATAAAATTATTAATAATTTTAATCTAGAAGGTAAAGAGGATGAATTTTTAGTTTTAGTTGGCCCATCTGGGTGTGGTAAATCTACTTTATTAAGGATGATAGCGGGTTTAGAAAAAGTCGATCAAGGTGAAATTCAAATAAATAATAAAATCATCAATGAACTACATCCTTCAAAAAGAGAAACAGCGATGGTTTTTCAATCTTATGCTTTGTATCCACATATGAACGTCTACGAGAATATGTCTTTTGGACTTGAAATTGAAAAACAAAGTAAAGAAGAAATTCAAAAAAAGGTTTTAAGAGCATCAAAAATACTTAAAATTGAAAAGCTTTTAGAAAGAAGACCTAAGCAATTATCTGGAGGTCAAAGACAAAGAGTAGCTATTGGAAGAGCAATTACTCGAAATCCTAAAATATTTTTATTTGATGAACCATTATCGAACTTAGATGCAGCATTAAGAGCAGAAATGAGAGTTGAAATTTCAAAGCTTCATCAACAAATTAAAACTAATATGATTTATGTTACCCATGATCAAGTTGAGGCAATGACCTTAGCTGATAGAATAGTTATTTTAAATCAAGGCAATATTGAACAAGTTGGGACACCTGAAGAAATTTATAGTGATCCCGCAAATATTTTTGTTGCACAATTTATTGGTACGCCAAAAATGAATATTATAGAAATTGCTGAAGAACATATTAGATCAGAAAAAACAATTCAAGTATTAGGAAATGAACTTAATATAGAAGATATAAAACTAAAAAAAAGAAAACATTTTATTGGAATTAGACCTGAACATTTTAAAATAAGCAATGAAACTAAATTTAAATTTACACCCGAGATAGACATTATTGAAAATTTAGGTAATGAAAAAATTGTTTACATGAAAAAAGATAATCACCAATTAAGTGCTAAAATTCCTAGTGGCATTGAAATTGAAAATTTTTTTGGATTTGATTTAAAAAATATTTTTATTTTTGATGAAAATGGAAGAAGAGTTAAAGCTTAACTCAACTCACAATTGATAATTTTTTTAAATTTTTATTATTTTATTAAGAAAAATATATGCATTTATTGCATAGCTGATAACTAGAACTACTTATTGAGACAACTTGTCATTATCTTAATATCACCCGGTTAAAATAAGGAGAATAAATGAAAAATATATTTAAATTTATCTGCATAATAACACTTTTTTATTCAAACATTGTTTATGCGGATATTCAATTTTGGACTACAGAAGTCCAACCAGCTAGAATGGCTAAGCAAGAGGAGATGGCTAAATCTTTTGAAGCTAAAACTGGGATTAAAGTTGAAGTAATTCCAATTGAAGAGAAAGATTTAGGAACTCGAGCAACAGCCGCAGCTGCTTCTGGAAATCTTCCAGATGTAATTTATCATACTTTGCAATACGTTCTTCCATGGGCAGAAGCAGGTATTTTAGACGTAGATGCTAACAATGACGTAGTTAAAGCACTAGGTAAAAAAACTTTTGCACCTGGAGCGCTTAAAATGGCAAAATCAGGATCTAAAATTGCTGCTGTACCAGTTGACGGTTGGACACAGATGGTAGTTTATAGAAAAGATCTTTTTGAAAAAGCTGGTTTAGAACCGCCAACAAACTATGCAAATATTACTAAAGCAATAAAAGCATTATCAGGTAATGACATGTTTGGTTTTGTTGCTGCAACAAAAACTGACGAAAATTTTATGAGTCAAGTTTTAGAACACGTTTTATTAGCAAACGGTGTAAACTTAGTAAAAAAAGGTGGAACAAAAAAACAAGGCAAAGCTCTAAAAAATTCTTTAGAATTTTATAAAGTTTTAGCTAAAGCTAGCCCTCCAGGCGAACTTTACTGGAAACAATCTAGAGCTTTATATTTTGCTGGAAAAACACCAATGATAATTTGGTCTCCATTTATAATGGATGAACTAGCAGGTTTAAGAGACTCAGCTCCACCAACAATTAATGACGACCCAACTTCAAGTGAGTTAGCTT
>CACPKA010000024.1 GCA_902634485.1 uncultured Pelagibacteraceae bacterium
ATCAAAAAAAATTTGTTATTTAAATTATTTACCTCTTTGGAATTTCATAATTTTTTTATTATTACCACCAAAAACTATTCTTGGGCCAATAACAGGAACTGCTTTTAGAGATAACTATATAAATATATTTAATTTTTTTGAAAAAATAAGCCTAATAATAATTAAATTTAGATATAAAAAAGTAATTTTTTCTACGAATTTTTATACAAAAAAATATTTACTTAGTAAAAAAGATTTTAAATCTGACTTTATTTTAAATGACTTTAAAATAGAAAAAGCAAGAAGACAAAAAAAATACGATTTTGTTATTTATTATAGAAAAAATTCCAAATTACAAAAAGATTATATTAACAATATTATTTATAATTTGGGAAAATTTAACTATAAATTTGCGATTATTGGTGACAAAATTAAAATAACCCAGGGTAAAAATTTTGGTTATGTAAATCGTAAAAAAGTAAAAAAAATTATTTCACAGAGCAAATTTGGAATTAGCAATCCTGAGAACCTTTATAGTTTTTTTGTACAAGATTGCCTTTCTTATAATTTGTTAGTTTTTTACAATATTTTTTTTATAAAATTTATTTCTGTTTATAAAAATAATTTAATTCCTATAACTTTTAAAAATATAAAAAAAGATTTACAAATAATATTAAAAAAAACTAAAATTTAACACTACGCTTAATTATAAAAATTTACTAAAAATTATATAATAAAGACATTTAAGACCATCAAGTGCTGTAATTTTTTTTCCTTGTTTTGGTGTTCTGGGTTTAAAATTTACTGGAACTTCAAGAAAGAAACATTTTTTCTTTTGCAACTTTACTAAAATTTCGAAATCTAAATCAAATCCCTTTCTGAATAGTTTGAGACTTTTTAATAATTTTGCATCAAAAGCTTTTAAGGATGTAAATGGATCAGAAATTGATTTATTGTATAATGCTAAAATAAATAGATTAATTAATTTTCCTCCATATTTACTTAAAAATAGCGTGAGAGTATTATTTTTATAAATCTTGCTTAGTTGATCTTCTAATATATTTTTTATCATACGGCTTCCATAAACTGCTTTAGATTGATTAAGTAGAATTGGAGTTATAACTTTTTCTATATCATCAACATTATATTCATTATCTGATGGAAAAAATGCAATAATATCACCCTTGCTTTTCTCTATTCCGTATTTTAGTGCCTCTCCCTTTCCAGCGTTATTTAAATTATAAAATTTAAATTCTTTAAATTTTTTAATAATATTTTTTGTCCCGTCATTTGATCCACCATCAACAATTATGAACTCTATTACCAAGTTAAATTTATTGATTTTCAGTTTTTGAAGTTTCTTTAATACTTTTGATATAGCTCTTTTTTCATTGAGACTTGGAATTATAATAGATATTACAGATTTTGGTAATGAGTTAATAATAGAATTTTTATTTGATAAAGTAAAAATTTTTTTAGCTAACCAATTAGGATAGTGAAGACCCTTGCCTTTTTCCCAATCAAGCAAAGTGAATTGCTTTTTTTTATCAAAAATTAAATAATTACTTTTTTTTAATAAATTTTTATCATCTTCATCAAATTTGTTAATAAGGTAATAGTTAATAAGTTTTTTGTTATCAACTTTTTTTTTTTTATTTTTATTAAAAAAGAAATTAAATTTATTTATAATACTTTCTACATTTTCTTTAACTATATCATTATCTCTAAAAATATTAGTGATTAGAAATTTTTTAGCTTTTGATTTAACAATTGTATCTCTTATATCCTTTGTTAAATAGCTTGGAAATAAAGATGAATACTGCGTGCCGGGACCATAGATAATTATATCAGATTTTAATATTTTTTCTTTAACAATTGGATTTAAATTTGGATATTTATTAAGTTTACTAAAATAATTAAGTTTATAATTTTTACTTTTTTTTTTAAGAAAATTTAAATTTTTATTATTTAATTTATTTTTTAATAAATAGATATTTTCTATTCTAAATTTATGTTTAATATTAACTAGTTTTTCTTCATCAGGAATGATTTCTCCATTTTCTAAAACAGCAACTAAATATAAATTTTCACCTTTTGAAATATTATAAACATTATTTTTTAAATCTAAAAAAAAATGTATATCTTGTAAGGCTTTATTAAAATTTTTTCCATTTTTTAAAAATAGACTAGAAATTAAAATATTGCCTATAGAAATATCCGCAATTTTTAATTTTCTTTTAGGCAAATAATATTTCAAGAAAAATGATAAGTATTCTTTTAAAGCGAGAAATTTTTCAAATGTTAGATTGTATATTTTTAATTTTTGAACAATTTGGTTTGTTTTTTTTAATTTTAAAAAAGAAATTAATTCACTTGATTTAGTATTATTTGAAAACCTATAGTCTAAAATATCTTTAAAAATTCTACCATTTGCAGTTTTTAGGTCTATTAAATGACTTAGATTTTTTCTAAAATCCGACGGTCCTAACATTCCATCAATAAATTTTCTTAATTCACCTGTAGATTTTCCATCGTCATATCCATTAACTACAATATTTATCTCAACATCAGGTATATTTTTTAATAAACTTATGAATCTATCATTTCCACTACCCCCTGAAAAAAGAGATATTTTAATTTTTTTTTGCGTTTGCATTTTCAAATGATTTAAGTCTTAAAACCTTATATGGAACCATTTCCATTTTCGTATCAAATTTTTTTCTAAAAAAGTTTATAGTTTGTTTAAACATTTTTATAGGGTGAAACAAAAACTTAGTACATAAAAATATTAAATACATTATAAGTCTCTCTTTATAAAGTTTTTTATAATCTTTTCGCCAACTTGGAGTAAATGTTAAATTTGAAAGAGACCCAAAATCTTTAAATTTATCATAAATATTTGATCCAGGAATTGGAGTAATAATGAAGATTGCAATTTCATCTATTCCTCTTTTGGTTAAATCAAAAATCATCTTTCTTGTTTTTATTAAATCATCTTTGCTTTCATCTGGGTAACCAATAATAAAACATGCTTGTGTAAATATTTTCTTTTCATTCATTTTTTTAACCGATTTAAGAGCATGATTATAATTAAACGGCTTAGAAATACTTTCCATAATATTTTTTGATCCACTTTCTGGAGAAATAGAAATATATTTACATCCTGCTTTGGATAACAGTTCAATAGTTTCTTCATCTTTTATACTTTCAACTTTTGTACCTGCAACAATTTTCCAATCAATTTTAATATCATTTTGAATTATTAAATTACATAATTCTTTTGTTCTTCTATCATTCACGGTTGGGTTTAAATCTTCAAAATGAAATTCTTGAACTCCTAGTTTTTTTTTCCAATATACAAGTTCATCTACTACATTTTGGGGCGTACGTGATCTCCACTTTCTTTCATTTGTTTTAGGTATAACACAAAAATTACAAGGATATGGACATCCTCTTGAGGTCAACATTGGTAAATATTTTTCATTTGAAAGTGGTCCGTGAGAATATCCTAATTCCCAATAATTTTTTAATGGAAACTCATCCCATGCTGGAAATTGAAGAGAGTCTAAATTCTCAACAAAATTTATTTTATCATTAGAAAATCTTTTTGAAATTAAACCTTTAATATTCTTTATCTTTTCTTCATTATTTATATTTTTATAAAGTTCCAAAGCAGGAATTTCTAAATCTCCAATAACAATATAATTACAGCCGATATCTAAAAATTCATTTCTTATTTTACTTAAGGAATATGATGTGACTGCTTGAGAGTTTTCCAAAACAACAATCGGTTTATCTGTAAAGTTTTTTTTTAAAAAATTAACAATATTTATTACTGATAAATGATTAGCTACTTGATTAGCATAAACAAAAAAACAATTTGCATTTTTTAAAATATTTTGATCAATTTCGTTAATATCACATCCAAATATTAAACTATTATTATTTTTTTTACATTTTTTAGGACTCATTCCGTAAAGATCAAAAAGATTAATATTGATGTTATTTTTTTTAAAATGAGAAATTAAATATGCTAGTACAATTGGCATATAAATTATACCAGTGGTAAATTTATCATTTTTTTGAACATATAATTGTGGATTTATAAATACTGCACTCATTAATTAAAAAATCTATATCTAGTTATTGTTATTAAAGCTTTTATTGCATCCATGAAGTTAATTTTTTTTCCTTCTTTTTTAGTTCTTGGAATATAACTTATTGGAACTTCTAATATTTTATATTTTTGTCTAATTAGTTTAGCTGTAATTTCGTGATCTGCTTCAAATCCATTCGAAGATATTTTATTATTTATAAAAAATTCTTTTGAATATAGTTTATATCCAGTCAATGGATCCGAAATAAATCGGATATATAAAATCATAAATAAAAGCATAAATAATATATTTGCTAAATAAGAAGATAGATTTTGATTTCTATAATACCTTGGTAATACTTTAAAATACAGAGGTTTATATCTGGAACCATAAATTGAGATTTTTTTGGATGTTTCTACCAATTTACACATTTTTAATATGTCCTCTGGATTATATTCTAGATCACCATCTTGGATTAATATGTAATTTCCTTTAGCAACTTTTATTCCATTTTGTACAGCTCTACCTTTGCCTAAATTCTTTTGGTTAATAAGAGTTATTTCTTGAAATTTTTCTACTTTTTCTAAAGTTTTGTCAGTCGAACCATCATTAACTACAATAATTTCTATATCAAAATTTATCTCAGAAAAATTTAGTTTAAGTAACTTTTTAATCAATAGTTCAATATTTTTTTCCTCATTAAATACTGGAACGATTATAGAAAGTAACATTAAATTAAATCTCCTAAAAAGTTTATTCCAATTGTATCTTTATAATTTTTTGCATTAATTAAATCAATATTTCCTGTTTGTTTTAAAAATTTAAAAGATTTTAGAAAATCAATTTCTTTAGTCTTTTTGGTTAATATTAACTTTTTTTTTATCAAAAATTTTAGTTTTTCTTTAACAATCTTTGACTTAAATACAAAAAAACCACAGTCAGACTCACCCAATTTTATATTTTTATTCATTTCTCTTGTTTGAATTATGTCTTGAAATTTATTTTTTTTATCTCTTATAATATAAACATAAGGTAATTTTTTCTTATAAATAGGAAAACATAAAATAGATTTTTTTTTTAAGAAAAAATTTATGGTTTTTTTTATTGTTTCATTATTTAGATATATCTGATCTGACCAAATTACTGAACTAAATTTTGTTTTTACTTTATTCATGGCAATACTTATTGCATCACCCATACCTTTTTGTTTTTTTTGGATTACTATTTTAATATTTTTATTTTTATATTTTATTAGATTTAATTTAAGTTCATTTAAATTTTTTTTATTTGAAACAATAATGATGTTTTTTGAAAATTTTAAACATTTTTCAATAATATGCTGGATTAAAGTTTTATTTTTATAAATATAAAAAATTTTACTTTTTTTTGTTTTAAATCTTTTACTTCTTCCTGCTGCCGGTATAATAAAAGTAAAATCTTTTTTATTCATCTTTTTTTTGAAAAATAAAAGTAGTTTGGCCAAGATTATAAGGAATTGATAAAGAGGAAATATTAAAAAAATTTACCATTTTTTCTAAGATAGAAAAAAATCTTGAATATTTTTTAGCTCTTTTAATTATATAACCTAGTCCCAAAAATTGCCAATGTGCAAAATTTTTAACAAGTTCATAATTATATTTTTTTAAAATTAATTCAATTGAATGTTTATCAAAGTAATATAAGTGCACATTTAAATAAAAAGGCCATTTTGATTTCATTAATTTACATACAAAACTATCAACATTAGGCACATTTAAAATTAAAAAAGTTTTATTCTTTGATAAATCTTGAATTTTTTTTAGAGTCTCATCCAAATTCGTAACATGCTCTAATACATCCCACATAGAAATTATATCGTATTTATTCTTGCTTACGTCATTTACAGATCCTTGTTTTAAATTTACTTTATAATTTTGCACTCCGTAACTTACCATCCATTTACTTGGCTCGTATCCTTCCTCATTAAAACCTAAATCTTTTATTGCCTTTAAACAAATTCCCGATGCAGATCCAATATCTAAAAAATTTTTATTTTTAATATTTTCAATTTTCAAAATTTTAATAATTTTAGTTATACTTTTTTTAAATGTTTTGTATCTATGTTTATCTTGTAATAAATGTGTTTCATCTTCATTTTCTGAATAAGATTTAAAAATGATTTCTGATTTAATTCTTGGATTTAAATATTTAAAACTACATTCATTGCATTCAACCAACTGATCTATTAAAAATTCATCAGCTGAAGAACGATAAATTTTATTTAGATCTTCTTCATTTTTAATATTTGTATAATTAGATTTTTTCAAAACTTTGAAACTTGCATGTTTACAATTTGGACAATCTAATTTTTCTAAATATTTGCTAATATCGAACATAATAAATTTATTATAAGTAATTATTTTTTTTTAAAATAAATAAAATTGGCAAAAGGTATATACCTGAAGTTTGAAATAATAATCTATCAACTGTCGTTGCTAAATAATTAGCCCAATTTGGGTCATTTGCTAAATAATATATTAAATAAATTAAAGTTATATTTAGTAATAAAAAAAATATATAAGGCAAAAAGATTTTAAAATTTTTTTTATTTAAGTTGAAAAAAAGAACCAAGAAGAAGACTAAGTAAATTTTGCATTTTATTAAAGCCACTAAAATACTTACAAATATGGATGAAGTTCTTTCAATAAAATAGCTAAATTGGAAAATATTTCCAAAATTATTTGTAGTATAATCTTGCCATCCCATATTTACCTCTCCAAAATTGCTGTGAAAAATTATATTTTTTATAAATACAAAAAACAAATATAAGATTGAAAGTAGAACTAATTCTTTATTAATTTTTTCTTTTTTAATTAAATGATGAAAAAATGCAAAAAATAAAAAAAACAATACAAAAAAACTTGCTTCATTTTTAATCCATAAAATTGAATTGATAAAAAGTATAATTGGAACTATAAAAATTTTTTCTTTTGTTTCATAAAATCTAAAATAAAAATAAAAAATAAAAATAAAAATAGAAAAAACTAAATATTCCTGATATCCAGAAAGCAAAAAGGAGTCTAAAGATAATATAAAAATACCAGAAATTATTAATATTTTTTTTAATAAATCTTTTTTTTGTAAGTCCACAATAATTAAAATTGATAAACTATAAACAAACATATAAAAAATACGTCCAGTATATTCAATATCTATAAAGCTATTTTTCCAAAAAAAAGCCCAAACATATGTACCTAAGTGAGGATAAGTAATTTCTCCAGGAACATTAGATAAATTATTAAAATTATTTCCATCCAAAAAATTAATAACTTTATAAATCCACAGAGCTTGGGCGTCCCATTCTAAATATAAATTAGAACTAATTGCTATACTTAAAATAAATGAAAAAAAAAGCAATAGAATGATATTTTCTTCTATAATTTCTTTTTTTAAAAAAAATAAATTTAATACAGGAAGTATCATTAGTATCAAAAAAATATATTGTTGATTTAATTTATAAAATGAAAAAAATAAAAAAACATTTAATAAAATGGCCAAATTTATGGAAATATTTTCCAAAGTACTAAACTTATAAATCAATAAATTATTTTTAAATAAAGGAAATGAACTAATCCAAAATATTGAAAAAACTAAAAAAATTATATTAAAAATTTCAATCATTGATTTTTTCTAAAAAGAAACAATTTTGGTAATTTTCTATGACTTTATAATTACCTTGAGCTTTATCTCCAAAATTAATTTTAGAAATACCATCCATATCAACAAATAAATTATTTTTATTTAACAAGATTATTTTATTTGAATAATAATTTTCATTTGAATTGTAGAAAAACCACTCACTACTTGGTTTTTGAACAAAATTTAATATTTTAATATTTTTTTTTAAATTATATTTTTCATTTATATATTTTATAAATCCATATCCACTTCTATCACAATATCCATAATGAAAATTCATTCTTTTTGAATAAGATACTTTTAAAGTGTAATAAAAATTATAAAAAAAATTATTAGCCGTTAGAAAAACTAATAACACTAGCAACGAAATAAGGTTGGCTTTTTTTTGCAATAATTTCATTATTAAAATGATAATTTATTATTTTTAAATCTAATATTGGTTTTTCTTTAAAAGTATAATAAAAAACAATATATTTACAACAAATCCTGTATATAAAATTCTTTCTTGTTCTGTTCCAGCTGCAAATGTCCCAACAATTAATAAATAAATATAAGGTATGCTTGATATGAGTAGCCCATTTTTTAAAGCATTACTATCTTTTTTAAAGAATATAAAATAGAAAAGTGTAAAATATATGTAGGTCATTAAGACAAAAACTAGGATTTGCCTTAAAAATTTTACTTTACTATTTTCGTAAGCATTATTTATATATTTATAATATTTTTGCCATCCGACAGGGTTAGGATAAACGTAATCAAAAGCAAATTTACCATGAGAAGCCAGAAATGCTCTTACTCTTCCATCAAAATAAATATAAGGATTTTCAAATATTCTTTTAATTGTTGATCTAAAACAATCTCTACCTAAAACTATAATTCCAATATTATTATAATTAGATTTTTCACCAACTAACGATTGATGGTCAAAGCTTCTTTTAAATTCTTTATGGTATAATTTAGAATAATATTCAAGATCGGTATTAGGGTCTCCGCAATATTTTCTCCAATCATAAAATACTGTACCAAAATCTTGGCCTGATTTTGAAGATGCGGTAAATACTCCAAAAATATACTTGTTTTTTATCATTGGGGATAAGCTAAATAGAAATATTAGAGAAAAAATAAAAAATATTTTTTTTGAAGCTTTTCTTAAAAACCTTATCGAAATAAATGTTATTAAAAGTAAAAGAGGTTGAAATAAAACCCAAATAAGACCTAAAATCAAAATATTAATATATATGTATATTTCGTACTTTGAATTATTTGTCTTGAAGAGTTTAATTGCATTTAAAGAAATCAATGTAAAAAAAATTAAAGTAGTATGTGCATAAGAAAAAATATTTTCAAAAAATATAATTGAAGGATTTAAAGTTATAAAAA
>CACPKA010000025.1 GCA_902634485.1 uncultured Pelagibacteraceae bacterium
GTAATCGCTTAAGAATTACATCTAGAGGAGATTTAAGGCTTTGTTTATTTGGAAACACTGGAATAAGTGTTAGACATTTATTACAAAAAGATGATCAACTTAGTGAGTTAAAAGATTTAATATTAGGGCAAATGAAATTTAAAAAAGAGTCTCATTATTTAGAACTTGGAGAAACGGGTTCTACTAAAAATTTATCTAAAACTGGAGGCTAATTGACAAAATTAAAAATAGTAAAACCAGAAGAATTAAAAGATTGGGCTGAAGAAATATTTAAAAAAAATTCTTTTAATATGGTTAATGTTTCGTCAAAAAAAGAAACCTTTAGGAGAGCTTTGGCTTCTGGAAAGATTTATGTAGGAAAAGAAGTTTTTAATTTGATTAAAAATAAAAAAATGCCAAAGGGAGATCCGATAACACTAGCAGAAGTGTCTGCAGTGCTTGGTGTAAAAAAAACTAGTGAATTAATTCCATTATGTCACCCATTGCCCATCGATCATACTGCAACTAAAATAATTATGAACGAAAAAGATAATTCTCTAGAAGTATTTTGTGTAGTTTCTGCAGTTGCTAAAACTGGTGTGGAAATGGAGGCAATAATGGGAGTAAATGCTGCTTTAATCACAATTTATGATTTAAGCAAAATAGTTAATCCACATCTTAAAATTGATAATATTAAACTTTTAATTAAAGAAGGTGGAAAAAGTGGATTATGGAAAAATCCAGATGGTTTACCAAAATTTTTAAAAGATATTTTTTAATATGAAAGTTAAAATAGAATTATTTGGTGCTAGCAGAGATCTAAGTGAAAAAGATTTTTTGGAATTTAATATTGAAATCAAAAGCTCAATAAAAGATCTGAGAAAAAAAATAATAAACTACGTAGATGAAAAGTTTAAAGGTAATGAAAATTTTAAAAAAATAGTTGAAACATCTGCTTTCTGCTCTGAAGATAATAATATTGTTTCTGATAATTATCAAATTACCAAGGATCAAAAAATTGGAATTATTCCACCTATTGGAGGTGGTTAATGCTACACGCAAAAATAATAGATCTTTCAAAAGAAAAAATTAAGTCTGAAAATGCCGAGGAGTTTATTGCTTCTTCAAAATTTGGTGCCTCGATAATATTTTACGGAACAGTAAGAGAAAATAATGAAAATAAAAAGGTTACTGGAATTACTTATGACAGTCATGATGAATTGGTAATTAAAAGCTTTAAAGCAATATATAATGAAGCTGATCAAAAACTTAATATTAAAAATAAATCAGTTTTCATTGAACATGTTAAAGGTTATGTAGGACTTGGTGAACTAAGTATTATAATTGCTGTGGCCTGTCCCCATAGATCTGAAGCATATGATTTATCTAGATATATTATAGAAGAAATAAAAAAGAGATCCCCAATTTGGAAGAAAGAACATTATAAAAATAAAAATAGCGAATGGTTAAAAGGAAACCCTATTCAAGCTAATTAAAGTCTTTTTTTAAATCAAAATCTTTAAATATTTTACCAGATGTAACTTTTATAAAGTTTGTTTGTTTTTTTAGTCTTTTAACCATAAATTTTGCACCGTATTCACCTTTTATTTTTTTAAATTTACTTAAAACATCGATATCAAAACCAATCGGATTTCCTACTTTTTTTTTAAATTTTAAGGCATGAACTAAGTGCTTTTTACTTATGATAGAACTACAAATTTTATTTATATGTATAGTTTTGATAAAAGGCATATCTGATTGTACAATAATAAAACCTTTATTTTTTTTAGTTATTTTGTTTAAACCGCATTTTATGGAAGTTGACATTCCTTTTTTATAATTTTTATTAAAAATAAATTTAACTTTCCTGCCTTTAATAGCAGCTTTTTTAACTTTATTTTTTTCATATCCTAAAACTAAAATGATTTTATCAACCTTGCTTTTGATCAATGAATTTAAAGCGTAATTTACTAATGGTTTATTTTTATAAATTTTTATTAGTTTATTTTCTTTGATAAGTCTTTGCGATTGTCCTGCCGCTAAAAGTATGGCTGAAATCATAAAATTATTTTTTTCATTTTTTATAAGTTTCTGCAACTAGTTGAGCTATAATAGATAGGGCTATTTCGGGAGCAGATTTTCCTCCTAACTTAATACCAATAGGACCATGAATTGAATTTATTTCTGTTTCACTAAATCCTGCATCTTTTAATCTTTGGCACCTATTTTCATGAGTTTTTTTACTTCCAAGTGCTCCAATATAATAGAATTTTTTATTTAAAGCATGTTGTAACGCTGGATCATCAATTTTTGGATCGTGTGTTAATGCTATTAAAGCTGTGCTTGAATTAGTTTCTATTTCTTTAAAGGCTTCATCGGGCCATTTATTAATAATTTTTAATTCTGGAAAACGTTGTTCACTAGCAAAATATCCTCTTGGATCAATAATAGAAATTTCAAAATTTAAACTTTTTGCATAATCAACAAGATATTGAGCAATATGAACAGCGCCCACTATTATAACTTTTATAGGTCTTATATATGTTTCTACAAAAATATCAGTATTTTCAATTATACCATTTTTCTTTTTTTCAAAATAATTTTTTATTTGTTCTAAATACTTTTCAAAATTTTTATCTATTGGTTTATTTTTTTCATAAATACAGCTTTCTCCATTTACAATATTAGTGATTATCGCAAATTCACTTTTATTTTCTTTATTTTTTATAATTTGATCTAATAATTGCTTTTTCATTTTAGACTATCATTTGATGAAGCATCGATTGGTTTAAAATCTCTTCCATGTTTATAATCTGGTCGAGAAAATTTAGTTTGGGCATTTTTACAAGGATTAAGGATAGCTGAAAAAATTGCCCTGTCCATTGGCGACATGTTCTGCGCAGAACCATGAACCAAGTTATCTACAAAAATTACAGCCGTACCAGCTTTACCTCGTGCTGATACAATTCCATTTTCTTTTACAAGTTTTTTTACAGTCTGTTGATCAACAGTCCATAACGGATAACTCGTTGTAACTGTATCAAGTTTTGATGGCGCAGAACCATACTTATGAGATTTAGGAATAAAAAAAAGAGGACCATTAAATTCAGTAACTTCATCTAGAAAAACATGTAGATTTAAAGCTAATGGTTTTGGTACTCCATCTTCCCCAGAATGAGTTGCAAAATCATAATGCCATTGCCAAACTTCACCGGTAAAAGCAGCTTTGACATTTATTTTTGTTTGTTGAATATAAAGATTATTACCACGTATCTGGCATGCAGGTTCAAAAAATTTAGGGTGTCGTGTTAAATCATCAAAAATCTTACTTCGAAGATGTAATCCCATTGCAGTTCTAACTTCGCCAGAAGATTTTTCAACTACATTTGCTTCAGTCTTCTCGTTAAAGACTATTTTCATTTCTTTACAAAGATTATTTACTTCCTCATTGGAGAACCAATCTGGTAAGATAATATAACCATTTTCATCTATTTCTTTAAGTTGGTTTAAATTAAGTTTCATTAAATTATAAAAAAATGATAAATTAAAAGTCCTATGATTAGGCCTTTTATAAAAGTTATCCAGAGTACTGCATAATCTGAAATATTAAGTTTTTTTTTCCACCAGTCTATGTATTTTTTATGAAACTCAATCATAAATTTAATTTATTTGTTCTAAATAAACTGCTATTTCTCCACCGCATGCAAGTCCTACTTCCCAAGCACTCTCATTTGAAACTTTAAATTCTATCTTTTTAAACGGTTTGCTATCTTTAATTATTCCAATACATTCCCTAACAACTGCAGATTCGACACAACCTCCTGAAACAGATCCTGAAAAATCACCTTTTTCATTAACTATCATTCTACTACCAACTTGTCTTGGTGAGGATCCCCAAGTTTGAATTACTGTAGCTAAAACAACTTTTTGATTAGCTTTAATCCAATCATTAGCTTCTTCTAGAATTTTTTCATCAAATGAATTTTTCATTAGATTTCAAATTTATTACTGAAAGAAATATTTAGCAAGCTTCAACAGCTTTTTTTGCAAAAGCTTTGACCATACTTGCTCTATATTCTGCTGAAGCATGAATATCTGAGTTCATACCAGATTCAGATACTTTTACACTATCTATTGCAGATGAAGAAAAATTACTTGATAAAGCTCCGGCTAAATCTTTATCATTATAAACACATGACTTTGCACCAGTTACCCCGACATTTATTCCTGTTTTATGTTTTGCAACATAAACTCCAACTATTGCATATCTAGAAGCCGGATTAGGTAGTTTTTGATAACTAGATTTCTGAGGTATATTAAACTCTATTGCTTCAATAATTTCAGAACTTTTAAGTGATGTTTCAAACATACCTCTAAAAAATTTATCAGCATCAATTTTACGATTATTAGTATGTATAGTTGCATTTAAAGCTATGCATGCTGATGGATAATCCGCAGCAGGATCATTATTTGCAATTGAACCACCAATAGTACCTCTATTTCTTACTTGAGGATCCCCAATACCTTCTGCAAGAGCAGCTAATGAAGGAATTGCTTTTTTAACTTCTTTTGATTTAGCTACTTCAGAATGTTTGGTTGTTGCTCCAATTGTAACAGTTTTTCCAGATACTTTAATTCCTGAAAGTTTTTTAATTCTTTTAATATCAATAATATCTTTATAAGAAGCTAATCCTAATTTCATTGATGGTATAGTTGTCATTCCACCTGCTAAAAAGGCTGAGTTAGATGATGCTAATTTTGAAGCTTCTTTAACATCTTTTGCTGAATGATAATTAAATGTTTTCATAATCTCTCCTAAGCTGCCTTAGCGTTTGATTTTTTTAATTCTTTGCATGCTTTCCAAACTTTTTCTGCTGTAGCAGGTAAAGATATTTCTTTTCCACCTAGTGCGTTAATGACCGCATTCATAACTGTAGGTGTGGCAGCTATAGTTCCTGCCTCTCCGCACCCTTTAACTCCTAAAGGATTAGTAGTAGCTTTAGTACAGGTAAATCCTAAATTAAATTCAGGAAGGTCGTCAGCTCTCGGCATTGTATAATCCATATAAGATGCTGTTATTAACTGGCCAGAATCATCATATTGAGCATTTTCGTATAAAGCTTGCCCAATTCCTTGAGCTAATCCTCCATGGACTTGTCCTTCAACAATTAATGGATTTACTATTGTTCCAAAATCATCAACTGCTGTATATTTGTCAAGTTTTACATGTCCTGTTTCAGGATCTATCTCAACTTCACAAATATGCGATCCTGCAGGAAACGAAAAATTAGCTGGATCGAAAAAAGAAGACTCAATCAATCCTGGCTCCTCTCCTTCTGGTAAAGGTGATTTTACTTCATCTCTTACGCCAGGAAGATAGCTTGCAAAAGCAACTTCTCCAATAGTTTTCTTTTTATTTGATTTTGCTACAATAAATTCTCCATTTTTAAAATCAACTTCATCAGGACTTGCTTCTAGCATTTTAGCAGCAATTTTTTTTCCTTTATTTACTATTTTTTTGCATGCATTAACTATTGCTATTCCACCAACGGTTAAAGATCTCGAGCCATATGTTCCCATACCAAATGTACCTTTATCAGTATCACCATGAACAACGTCAATATTTTCTATTGGAACACCCAGTTCATCAGCAGCAATTTGTGCAAATGTAGTTTGGTGACTTTGTCCATGACTATGAGAGCCTGTATAAACTGTAACTTGTCCTGTAGGGTTAAACCTTACTTCTGCAGATTCCCATAATCCAACTCCACAACCTAGCATCATAACTACTGGAGATGGCGCAATACCACATGCTTCAAAATAAGAGGTAACACCTATGCCTCTAAGCTTACCTTTTGACTCTGATTCCTTTTTTCTAGCAGCGAAGCCATCGTAATCTGCCATTTCTTTAGCTTTGTTTAATCCGGCAACATAATCACCTGAATCTATTTGGTGAACTAAAGTTTGTTTAAATGGAAACTCTGTAGGAAAATTTTTCATTCTTATTTCAATTGGGTCTATACCTAACTCCATTGCAGCCTTATCTACAATTCTTTCAATAGTATAAGTTGCTTCTGGTCTTCCAGCTCCTCTATACGCATCTACTGGTGCAGTATTTGTATATACCGCTTTAACATTAGAATATGCAGCGGGCATTATATAAACACCTGTAGCACATGGTCCAAATAAATATGTTGGAGTTACAGTTCCAAATACTCTTGCATAAGCTCCAAGATTTGCAATTGTTTCATTTTTAAATCCTAAAAACTTACCATCGTTAGTAACTGCTAATTCTGCATGAGTAATATGATCTCTTCCATGAGTATCTGTTAAAAAAGATTCTGTTCTTTCAGCTACCCATTTAATAGGTCTTTCAATTTTTTTTGAAGCCCAGCTACAGACAATTTCTTCATTATAAAGATTAATTTTTGATCCAAATCCTCCCCCTACATCTGGCGCAACAACTCTTAATTTATTTTCAGGGGCAACACCTCCAAACGCTGACATAATTAATCTAGATAAATGTGGATTTTGACTTGTAGTATAACAGGTTATTTCCTCTGATGCTGTATTGTAATCTATTACACAGGCTCTTGGTTCCATTGCATTTGGAATAAGTCTATTATTTACAATATCGAGTTTTATAATTTTATCTGCTTTATCAAATGCCTCTTTAACTTTTTGTCTATCACCAAGCAACCAGTCATAACACATATTTTTATCTATACCATCATGTATAGCTTCACTATTCATTGCTTCACCTAAATTAGAAACTGCCTTTAAAACTTTATAATCAACTTTTACTAATTCAGCTGCTGCTCTAGCCTCATCTAAAGTTTCAGCAAACACTACAGCTACTGGATCTCCAACGAAATTTACACTATCTTTTGCTAATGGTGGGTTTGCAGGACATTTCATTTCTGAACCATCTTCACTTCTAATAGCCCATCCAGCTATTAAGCCTCCTATTTTGTCTTGCGCTATATGTTCTCCTGTTAAAATATCTACTACCCCTGAAGATTTAAGAGCTTTAGATGTGTCAACTTTTTTAATTTTTGCTCTTGCGTGCGGAGATCTAATAAATATAGCATATGTCTGGTTAGCAATATTAATATCCGAAGTATATCTACCCTTACCTGTCAAAAATCTCTTATCTTCTTTTCTTTCAACTCTTGATCCAACTAAACTTGCCATTTAACTCCTACATTTTTGATGCAGCTTCTTTAACTGCTGCAACAATATTATGGTATCCTGTACATCTACAGATATTACCTTCCAACCAATCTCTTATTTCATGATCGCTTGGGTTTTTTTTATTTTTTAAAAGATCAATCGCACTCATGACCATGCCTGGTGTGCAAAATCCGCACTGC
Organism: uncultured Pelagibacteraceae bacterium; assembly: GCA_902634485.1. Lineage (GTDB taxonomy): Bacteria > Pseudomonadota > Alphaproteobacteria > Pelagibacterales > Pelagibacteraceae > Pelagibacter. The sequence continues at coordinate 7,353 of CACPKA010000025.1, forward strand.
AATCCGTGCATCTTTTTAAATGCTTCTTGCATTGGATGTAACTTTCCATTTGATGCTAGACCTTCAATTGTTGTAACTTTTGATCCATCAAGGTCAGCTGCTAATGCTGTACAGCTCTTAATAGATTTTCCATCAACATGAACAACACATGCTCCACATTGGCTTGTATCACATCCAATATGTGT
>CACPKA010000026.1 GCA_902634485.1 uncultured Pelagibacteraceae bacterium
TTGAATTTTATTTTCTTTAAAAAAATTAATTAAATTTGGGTAAGTTAATTCATTAAAAACAATAAAACCTATATCTACTGAAACTTGCTTTTTTTCATTGTAATTAACATTAATAGTATGACTATGGCCACCAAAATGATTTTCTTTTTCAAATAAATCAACGTTATGTTTCTTTGATAAGTAATAAGCAGCGCTAAGACCTGATATACCAGAACCTATTACAGCAATTTTCATTTTACTCTTTTTTACCAAAAACAGACTGAAATAAAATTGCTGAAATAATCACACCACCTCCAATAAGTACAGTCACTGGTGGTACTTCATTAATAAAAATCCAGGCCCATAGAGGGCCGAAAACGGATTCAGTTAACATTAAAACACCTACTACGGCCGCCGGTGTTTTTCTTGATCCCACTGTAATTAAAATAAATCCAAATCCAATTTGAAAGATTCCTGCTATTGATGCTAAAATAAAATCTTTAAATGACATATCTAGCTGGTCAGCAATGACGAAGCCTATTATTGCAGCTGCAATTCCTGCTGTAAATTGAGATGGAACCATATCTACATTTGGATATTTTCTTACAATAATAATAAGCACTGCAAAAGATATTGGCATAATAAGTGCAACGATATTTCCTAGAAATTGTTCACTAGTCTGAATATTTAAAGAGTTTCCAAGTATAATTAAAACTCCAGATATTCCTAAAATTATTGAAATTAAAGTAATTAAATTGATTTTTTCCTTTAAAAAAAAATAACCAAACACTGCTAAAAAAATAGTTTCTAAAGTAATTATAAAATTTGTATTAGCTACAGTAGTTGTATACATCGCAAAAACATAAGCGGCAAATCCAACCGATAAAGCAAGACCCCCAAAGAAACCTGGTAAGCCGGAATCATAAAATGATTTAAAAAAATTTTTTTTGTAGACAATTAATAAATATATAACAACTGTTAAGGAAAAAAAAATTTGTCTCCAAAAAAGTATTTGCCAAAGATTTGCTCCTTCAAAAGATTTTACAATTATTCCTCCAAAACTTAATGTGATAGCTCCAAAAAAAACTAATAGAGGGCCTGGTAATTTGGATATTATATTCATCTTATCTGGTTTAAAATATTTTGAGTTTCCATAGAATATATTTTGTATAAATTCTCTGCTTCAAAAAGACTTACTTCTTTAAATTTTATTTTTGAACCTGCTGGAAGTTGAACTAATTTATCATAATCAGCACTAATGACTGATCCAATTTTAGGATACCCTCCTATTGTTCCATGGTCGGATAACATTATAATGGGCTTTCCATCAGGTGGAACTTGTATTACACCTTTAATTAAACCTTCAGATCTTATATTTGTATCAAAGATATTTTCTATTTTTGGACCCTCTAACCTCATACCCATTCTATCTGTTAATTTAGAAACAGAAAATATTTTTTCTAAAAAAATTTTTTTTCCAGCTTCTGAGAAATAACTATAATTAGTTCCTTTAATAATTCTAATTTGTTCAATTCTTGAATTAAAATAATTTAATTTTTTCAATTGATGTACTTTTTGTTTTTTTAAATTTTGAACTATATCGCCTTTGTTTAACTTTTGTCCATTATTGCCTCCTATTCTAGATTTAGTATTTGTAGAACTACTATTCCAAAAAAGTTCGACATTAAAACCTCCGCTAACTGCTAAGTAACCATAAACTGATTTATTGGTTGACAAAATGTCTATTTGGTCACCATCTTCAAAATGATATGTTTGATAACAATTTCCTTTTTCTATTTTTAAATTTTTTTTTATAATATTAAAATTTACATCTCCAGTTATTGCTAAATATATTTTTCCACCATTAAATTTTAATAATGGTCCTTGATAAGCAAATTCAATTACTGGAGTATTTTTTTTATTTCCAACTAGATCATTTGCTATTAAATAATTACGATTATCCATTGCTCCACTAAACGGTATTCCCACATGATAAAGATGGTTTCTACCATGATCTTGATAAGTGGTATTTATTCCTGCCCTTAAAACTTCAAAATTATTTTTACTCATTCCAATTTTTATATTCCTCCTTATTGATTTTATAAAAACTAACAGTGTCACCAGGATTGATTAGAGCTGGATTTATATTATTATATTTATCAAATACTTTTATTGGTGAGTTTCCTATAATATTCCAGCCTCCTGGACTTTCGAAGGTGTAAATATTACAAAATTTTTCTGTTATACCAACTGACCCCATAGGAACTTTTACTCTTGGAGTTGACAATCTTTTTAGTCTAATACTTTCATTTATATCACCTAGAAAAGGCATGCCTGCAATAAAGCCTGTCATATAGCAAAAATATTCTTTTGAAAAAAAATTTTTTAGAATTTCATCTTTTGAGATTCTAAGATTTTGTTCAAGTCTATCAAAGTCTAAGGCAAATTCATCATCACAACATATAGGTATTTTTATCAATCTATTTTTACTATCATCATAATTTTTTAAGGTTATATTATTTATTTTTTCTTTTAATTTATCAAAATTTGTTAAATTTAAATCAAATGTTATAATTAATTTATTATAAGATGGGGCCATATTGGTAATTTCAGGAATATTTTTTTCTTTTATATTTTTAAAATAATTTATTACTTCAGAATTAATTTCTTTATTAACTTCTTCGCCAAAATCACAATATAATGCTGCGTCACCAAGATTTGATATATTTTTTATCATGTCGTGTTATACTTCAACTATTAATATTATGGAAATTAATATCAATTGTGATTTAGGTGAAAAATCAAAATTTCACTCAATTGAAAATGATCCTGAATTACTAAATATTGTTAATTCAGCTAATATTGCATGTGGTTATCATGCTGGAGATGAAGAAACAATGGATATGGTAATAAAAATTTCGAAATCTAATGGTGTAAGCATTGGAGCACACCCTTCTTTTAAGGATAAAGAAAATTTTGGAAGAAAAAAAATGAATCTTTCCTCTTCGGAAGTTAACAAACTTATTATTGATCAATATGAAATTTTACAAGCTGTTGCTCAAAAAAATAATGAAAATGTAACACACATAAAACCTCATGGAGCTCTAAACAACATGGCCTGTGAAGATTTAGATTTAGCTACAACAATAGCAAAATCTATAAATGATATTGATAAAAATATTATTTTTCTTGTTCCAACAGGATCGAAAATGGAATTAGCTGCTAAAAAATTAAATTTAAAAATTGCCTGTGAAATTTTTGCTGATAGAAATTATGAAGATGATGGAAACCTCGTATCTAGATCTAAAAATCATGCACTTATAACTGATCCAAAAATTGCAAAAAAACACGTGCTTAATATGGTAAAAAATCAAGCCTTAAGTTGCTTTTCTGGAAAACAAATACCCTGTGAAATTGATTCTGTCTGTATTCATGGTGACAACCAAAACTCTATTGCAACAGCCAAATCAATAAAAGAAAATTTATTATCTAATGGTTTAATATTAAAACCATTAAACAAAATGAAAAAATTTAATTAAACTAAAAAAACCCGCCGTACTTTAGTACGGCGAGTTTAAAATTTACCTATAGAGTGTTTTTTTTTATTTTCTATTAGAGATTGCTAGATGAATAACTGCGCCTAAAGCGGCACCAATTATCCAAGCATAGCCTCCTCCTCCACCTAAATTGGCAAAGAAATCACCTAGTGCGCCAGGTAAAATATTTGGCCAAACAGTTCCAACTGCAATATAGCCAGAAATAATCCAAGCTAACATTCCTTTTTGGTTAAAACCATTGTTGTAATGATATTTACCGTTTTTACTATCACTAAAAAGATCTTCTACGCTAAGTTTTTCTTGTTTAATAATATAATAATCAGTTATCATTATTCCAAATACAGGCGCTAATATTGCTCCCAAAGTATTTACAAATGGAAATATTCCCATTTGAGTTATAAAAGCAACCCATAAACCACCAACTACAAAACCACAACCAGCTGTAATTAATCCACCTATTCTAAAATTAATTTTACTCGGCATTAAGTTAGCTAAATCGTATGCGGGCGGTATAAAATTTGCAACCATGTTTATTCCAACAGTTGCCGAAAAGAACGCAAATGCAGCTACAATTGTAAGTAAGACATTGTCAACTTTTGCAACCATATCAGTAGGCTGAGCAACATATTCTCCAAATACTGCTATAGTCCCTCCTGTTATCATTAACGTAATGAAAGAGAAAACTATAATATTTCCAACCAAACCATATAAGTTACCTTTTTTCATTTCGTCTTCATTTTTAACAAATCTAGCAAAGTCACCAAAGTTAATTACTACGGCAGCAAAATAACCAACCATAATTGAAAATACTGCAAGAAAAGCACCAAATGAACCTAGTCCTTCAAATCCACCTGATCTTTCACCTCCAGAAAATATATTTCCAACTTCTGATAAAAGTCCGCCACCAGCTTTTGCCCAGATAGCTATCATTAAAACTATCATTACAATATAAACTGCTGGTCCAGCAAAGTTTAAAAATCTTCTAATAAGATCTATTCCTTGCCAAAACAACCATATTTGGAAAAGTGAAACAAATATAAATGAAACCCACATTACTCCATTCATTCCTAAAAATTCACCACCACCGCTTGCTCCTGTTAAAGCTGTTATTAATAGCGCAACAGCCGTTGATGCTGCAAAAGTTTGAGCACCATACCAAAACATAGCAACAATTCCTCTAGCCATTGCTGGAAAGTTTGCTCCAAATACACCCATACTGACTCTTGCAAATACGGGGTAAGGAATACCATGTTTGACACTCGGTTTACCTGAAAGATTGACAAGCCACATTATAAAAAATCCTGCAAGGATTAGTGCAATAAATACAGCCCATCCATTTAGCCCAGAGGCTAAAAATAAAGATGCCGCCAAAGTATAACCAAATAAACTTTGGACATCATTAGCCCATACGTTAAAGATTTCGAACCAACCCCATTTCTTTTGACTACTTGGTGTTGGAGCTAAATCTTTATTGTAAAGCTTAGACGATCTACCCATAATATATCTCCTTTTATGTGTTTAAAAAATAACGCTATGCATTTTCTACATGCTTGTAAATATAAACTTTTTATTAGTCTAAAATGGGTTTAAAATAATGATTATTTAACCTAAAATGGACACTTTAAATTTTTATCTTTGTAAAGAAAACTAATTCCACCCACCAACGGTTTTTACTTCTAAAAATTCTATTAAACCTTCTGTTCCAGCTTCTCTTCCAATTCCAGAATGTTTATAGCCACCAAAAGGAGAGCTCACTGCTATACCAACTCCATTAACGTCAACCATCCCAGATCTAAGTTTTCTTGCAACTCTTTGGACTTTTTCTTTATCTTGCGTTTGAATATAATTTGTTAAACCATATGGAGTGTCATTAGCTATTGAAATTGCTTCATCTTCGTTTTCAAAAGGAATTATAGATAAAACTGGACCAAAAATTTCAGTTCTTGCAATCTCCATTTGGTTATTTACATCAGCAAAAACTGTTGGTTTAACATAATAGCCTTTTTCTAATCCTTTGGGTTTACCGGTTCCGCCAGCAATTAGTTTTGCTCCCTCATCTATTCCTTTTTGTATTAATTTTAGAATTTTATTAAATTGTACTTCAGAAACCACTGGCCCTATATGATCTCCATCTTTATCTGGAGAGTCTACTTTGGTATTATTTGCTAATTCTTTCACTTTTTCAACAGTTTCATTATAAATTGATTTTTCTACCAACATTCTTGTAGGAGCATTACAAGATTGTCCAGAGTTTCTGAAACATCTTAGAACGCCTCTCGCTACTGCTTCGGAATCAGCGTCTTTAAAAATTATGTTCGCACCCTTTCCTCCTAATTCAAGACTTATTCTTTTGAAATCTTTTGCTGCATTTTGAGAAATTAAAGCTCCAGCTCTTGTTGATCCAGTAAAAGAAATCATATCAATATCTGGGTGACTAGTTAATGCATCTCCAGTTAATGCCCCATCGCCATTAACTAAATTAAAAACACCTGAAGGAAATTTTGCTTCATCTATCATTTCTGCAAGCAACATGGAAGACAATGGTGCTATCTCTGATGGTTTTAAAACTATTGTACATGCAGATGCTAGGGCAGGAATTACTTTTAAATTAACCTGATTTATTGGCCAGTTCCAAGGTGTAATTAAAGCACAAACACCTTTTGGTTCATAAAGTAGTTTTTGATTATTTTTTTCTTCTCCTAAATCTTTTTCAAAATTAAAATTTTTCAAAATGTTTTTGAATGATTTAATATGACTAGCACCTGTAGCTGCTTGCATTTCTGTGGAAAATTTCATCGGTGCCCCCATCTCTAAAGAGATAAGTTTTGCCATCTCGGCCCATCTCTTTTTGTAAATAACGTATAATTTTTCTAATAATTCTAATCTCTCATCTTTTTTTGTGAAAGCCCAGGTCGAAAATGCTTTTTTTGCAGAACTTACTGCTTTATCTATATCTTTTTTTCCCCCAAGAGAGATTTCGGCACAAGGTTCTTCATTGGAAGGATCTATAACTTTATAATTTCTAGGTTCAATTGGAGAAACCCATTTCCCATCTATATAAAAATTTTTTTTATCTAACATTGAATAAATTTATCCTAAACTTTTTTATTTGCAAATAGATTTGTTAATTCATAAATTATTGTTGCTGCAGCTAAAGATGTAAGCTCAGCATGGTCATAGGCAGGAGCTACTTCAACAACATCTGCTGAAATTAAATTCATGCCTGAAAATCCTCTTAATACATTTACTATTTCTCTTGTTGTCATTCCTGCGATTTCAGGAGTTCCAGTGCCCGGGGCATGTGCTGGGTCTAAAACATCTATATCTATTGATAAGTATAAAGGGTTATTACCAACTCTTTTTCTAATTCTTTCAACAATTTTTTCAATACCTTGTGTCTGAAACTCGTCACAATGTATTATTTTAAAACCAAAACTTTCATCGTTTTTTAAATCATCTCTACTATAAAGCGGTCCTCTTATTCCAACATGCATTGATGAGTCATCGAGAAATAAATTTTCTTCTCTAGCCCTTCTAAATGGTGTTCCATGTGTATATGGTGCTCCAAAATAAGTATCCCAGGTATCAAGATGAGCATCAAAATGAACTAATGCTACCGGCCCTTTATTAATTTTATTAATAGCTCTAAGCAATGGAAAAGCAATCGTATGATCTCCTCCCATACTAATAATTCCACCCACCTTCTCTAACAATTCTGTTGCGCCTTTTTCTATTTGTTTAATTGCTTCATCAATATTAAATGGATTACATGCTATATCTCCTGCATCAGCAACTTGCTGAACCTTAAAAGGTTCCGCATCATAATTTGGATGATAGTTTGTTCTTAAATGTCTTGAAGCTTGTCTAATACTTTGAGGTCCAAA
>CACPKA010000027.1 GCA_902634485.1 uncultured Pelagibacteraceae bacterium
AAGAACAATTAGAAATTAAAATAAAAAGTAAAAATAAACTTATAGTTCTAATCACTGAAATCTCTTTGGATTCTTTTTTTAGCTTCTAATTTGATTTTTGGGCTACTATTTTCTAAGAGTAAAATTTTTTCAAAAAATTCTTTAGATTTTTGTTTTTCATTTTTTGAATAAAAAAATTCACCTAATAAATATAAAGCTTGTGATTTCCAAACGCTATCTGAGTTTATTATGGGATTTAGAGTTTTAATTAAATTGCTCTCATTATCAAAATTTGAATTAAATAGAGCCTTTTTATATATAATTAAATTTCTTATTTCTTTTTCCAGTTTTGTATTTTCTATTAAAATATCAAAAAATTTATTTATTTCTTCATTTGAGATTTTAAAATCATTATCAATTAAAAAATATAAAGCTAGTGGAGAATAAGTTTTATCCTTGTCATTAATTATCTCTTTCATTATTTTTTTAATATTATTTTCATTGCCCTCTTTATAATTAATAACTGCTGAATTGTATTTTTCTGCTAACATTTCTTTTTGCCCAGCTTTATATATTTCGTATGAAAAGAAGATTATTGGAATTAATATCAATCCAATCAATAAAATTATTAATTTTTTTTTATTATTTAGTAAAAAATTAATAAACTTATCTTTTCTTGTTTCTGCATTTATTATAGATATATCTTCATTCATATTAAATTGTGTTCCTTAAAACATATTGGAGAATTCCTCCATTTTTATAATATTCCATCTCATTTACTGTGTCTATTCTGCATAATGTTTTAATTTTTTTTATTGATGCATCTGAATATTTAATCTCAACATCTATATCTGAGCATGGTTTAAATCCATTTTTTAAATTTTTTACACTTATAAGTTCTGATCCATCTAAATTTAAATTTAATCTGTTTATTCCATCTATAAACTGCAAAGGCAAGATTCCCATACCAATTAGATTTGACCTATGAATTCTTTCAAAACTCTCGGCAATTACAACTTTGATACCTAGAAGTTTAGTCCCTTTTGCCGCCCAATCTCTAGAAGATCCTGTTCCATATTCTTTTCCTCCAATAACAACAAGTTCTGTTCCTCTTTTTTTGTATTCTGTAACAGCTTCAAAGATAGGAACTATTTTTTTTTCAGGGTATAATGTTGTGTAGCCTCCCTCAGTACCTGGAGCCATTTCATTTCTTATTCTAATATTTGCAAAAGTTCCTCTAGTCATTACTTCATGATTGCCTCTTCTGGACCCATAAGAATTATAATCTTTTGGCAATATTTGATGCTTCATAAAATATTCGCCTGCTGGACTTTCTTTTTGTATAGACCCTGCTGGTGAAATATGATCTGTTGTTATCATATCACCTAATATTAATAATGGTCTTGCGTCTAATATATCTTTAAAACCATCAGGTTCATCTGACAAATTTTCAAAAAAAGGTGGTTTTTTTACATAAGTTGAGCTTTCATCCCATTTATAAATACTAGTATTTTCTGTTTTAATTTTTTGCCACTGCTCAGGACCTTTAGAAACATCGGAGTATCTTTTGATAAACATATCTGGGTTTAAGCAATCTTTTAAAGTAATTTCAATTTCTTTATTTGTAGGCCAAATATCCTTTAAGTAAATATTTTTATTATTTGGATCTTTGCCAAGTGAGTCCTTATATAAATCAAAATCCATAGTTCCAGCTAAAGCATAAGCGACTACTAGAGGAGGAGAGGCTAGATAATTTGCTTTTATTAATGGAGAAATTCGACCTTCAAAATTCCTATTACCAGACAAAACTGAGACTGCATAAATTTTATTTTTTACTATAGCTTCAGATATTTTTTCTGATATTGGCCCAGAATTTCCTATACAGGTAGTACATCCGTAACCAACAAGATTAAAGCCTAATTCATCTAAATATTTGCTTAATCCTGCTTTTTGAAGATAGTCAGTTACAACCTGAGAACCAGGAGCTAAAGATGTTTTTACCCAAGGTTTGGATTTAAGCCCAAGTTCAACTGCCTTCTTTGCTAATAATCCGGCTCCAATCAAAACATTAGGATTTGATGTATTTGTACAAGATGTTATTGCTGCAATTAGTATTGACCCATCTTTAATTTTATACTCTTCGCCTTCTATCTTTGAAGAGTTAGGAATTTTTCTTTCAGTAATTTTTTTATATACTTTTTTAAAATTTGAAGAAGCTTCTGTAAGAAGAACTTTATCTTGTGGTCTTTTTGGTCCAGAAATAGTTGGAACAACTTTTGACATATCTAAGGAAATTTTATCTGTAAACTCAATTTCATTGCTTTGCCATAACCCTTGGGCTTTGGAATATTTTTCCACTATTTTTATCGTATTATCATCTCTTCCTGAAAATTTTAAATACCTTAATGTTTCATCATCAATGGGAAAAAAACCACACGTTGCTCCATATTCAGGCGCCATATTAGCAATAGTAGCTCTATCTGCTAAAGTTAGATTTTTTAAACCATCTCCATAAAACTCTACAAATTTTCCAACAACATTTTTGTCTCTTAACATTTTAACAACAGTTAAAACTAAATCTGTTGCTGTAGTACCTTCAGGAAGTTTATTTTTAACTTCAAAACCTATAACTTCAGGTATTAACATTGATATAGGTTGACCTAACATGCCAGCTTCTGCCTCTATGCCTCCAACACCCCAACCTAAAACTGATAAACCATTAACCATTGTAGTATGACTATCGGTCCCTACTAAAGTATCTGGAAATAAAAATGTTTCTCCTTTATGCTCTTCAGCCCAAACTACCTTGGACAAATACTCAAGGTTTACTTGGTGACAAATTCCAGTTCCTGGTGGAACTATTCTAAAATTATTAAAAGCTTGCTGACCCCATTTTAAAAATGAATATCTTTCTCCATTTCTTTGAAATTCTATTTCTACATTTTTTTCTAAGGAATTTTTATCAGCAAATTTATCAACTTGAACTGAGTGATCTATTACCAAATCAACTGTAGACAAAGGGTTAATTAGGTTTGGATCTTTATTTTTATTTTTAACTTCTTCTCTCATGGCCGCTAGATCTGCAACTGCAGGAATACCTGTATAATCTTGTAACAAAACTCTTGCAGGCCGATAAGCAATCTCTGTTGAAGATTTTTTATTTTTTAACCAATTTTTTACTTCTTCAATTTGTTTGTTTGTTACAGTTTTACCATCTTCATATCTTAGTAAGTTTTCTAAAATAACTTTAAGAGATTTAGGTAGCTTTGAGATTCCATTTAAACCATTTTTTTCTGCTTCTAGAAGGGAAAAATATTTAAACTCCTTATTATTAATTTTGATAGATTTTAACGATTTATACGAGTTTTTTTTTAAAATATTCATAATTTTATAAATAAAATGTTGCTATACAGCTTACCAAAAGAAATGACATAATATAATTAAATACTTTTACAAATTTTTCATTTGTCGCAAATTTTCTTAAAAATTTTCCAATAAGTGTCCAAAACATAATACTAAAACATGCAAAAAAAAATGCAGTTCCTATAACCCATGATGAGTAATTTATAAAATTCTCTCCTTTTTCAACATATGTTGATACAATTATAACTGAAACAACTACTGATTTTGGGTTTATAAATTGAAAAAAAAAAGTTTCAATAAATTTAACTGGATTATTTGATGAGTTGTCAGATCTGATTTGTGAGAAAGCAATTTTATATGCCAAATAAAGTAAAAAAATTGATCCTGAATATTTTAAAATTTCTTGGAGGATAGGAAAATTATTAAAAATATTTATCAATCCAAAATTCATAATAGTGACTAGAGTTGTAAATCCAAAAATAACTCCTATCATATGTGGCACCGTTTTTAATATTCCAAAATTAAATCCAGAATAGGAAGCTACAATATTGTTTGGACCTGGAGAGCAACTCGTTACAAGCATAAACAAACTAAGTGAAATGAATTCTGGATGCATAACAATTTTTTTAAGCTATTTTTAAACCATTTTTGGTTTTTTGAGATGGATTAACTAAAACTACTTTTCCATCTGAATCAATTGCTCCAAGGACAAGAAATTGAGATTTTACTCCTGCTATATTTTTTTCAGGAAAATTACAGACGCCAATTACTTGTTTTCCTTTTAAATTTTCCTCATTATAATAATGGGTAATTTGGGCAGAAGATTGTTTAATACCAATTTCATCACCAAAATCTACTTCTATAATTAATGAAGGCTTCCTAGCTTTAATATTTTTTTTAATGGATAATACAGTGCCTATTCTAATATCAACTTTATCAAAAATATCATAGGTTATTTGTTCTTTCATCAGATTACTATATAATGCATTTTATTTATGAGTACAGAAAATAATTTGGATGTGATTTTTAAAAATTCAGTAAAAATTTTAACAGATCTGATTGCTTTTAAAACAGTTTCTGGTGAAGATAATAATGAATTAATTAATTACTGTGACAGCTTATTAAAAAAATATGGAGCCTCATCCTTTAAAACTTACGATAGTGAAAAAAAAAGAGTCAATCTCTTTGCAACATTAAAGTCAAAAAGTAAAAATAATTCAAAACCTATAATTTTTTCAGGACATACAGATGTTGTTCCTGTTTCAAAAAATTGGAGTACAGATCCTTTTGTAGCTACAATTAAGGATGAAAAAATATTTGGAAGAGGAACATGTGATATGAAGGGATTTATCGCTTGTGTTTTAGCTTACGCACCAATTTTTGCAAAATCTGAATTAAATAGAGATATACATTTTTCTTTTACATTTGATGAAGAAACTGCCTGCCAAGGAGCTCCTATATTAATAAATGAACTTAAAAAAAGAGAAATTACTTCTGGTATTTGTATTGTAGGAGAGCCAACTAATATGAAGATTGTTGATGCGCATAAAGGTTGCTATGAATACACTACTCATTTCGAAGGATTAGCTGGTCATGGATCTAAACCAGAAAAAGGAGTCAATGCTGTAGAGTTTGCTGCAAGGTATATAAATAAATTAATGGAACTTAGAGATGATTTAAAAACTAATGCACCAAAAAACTGTATTTTTGATCCACCATATACAACTCTTCAAATTGGAGGTATTTCTGGTGGAATAGCAAGAAATGTTATAGCTGATAAATGTCGTGTAGACTGGGAATTAAGACCAGTTATAAAAAAAGATGGAGATTATGTTAACTCTAAAATGGATGAATTTGCTAAAAATAAGCTTCTACCTGAAATGAAAAAGATACATCCTAATTCCTCTATTAGAAAAGAAATTATAGGTGAGATAATTGGTTTTGATAGATTAGAAAATTCTCCAGCATGTGAATTCATATCAAATCTTACTGGAGATAATTCAAAAGAAGTAGTTTCATTTGGAACTGAAGCTGGATTATTTCAAGAAATAGGGATAAGTACCATAGTATATGGACCAGGATCAATAGAACAAGCTCACACAATAGATGAGTTTATATCTTTTGATCAAATAAAAAAATGTCTTAATCTATTAAGTGAAATAAATAATAAATCTAAAAATAATTAATTTTTTTATAAGTTTTGTTTGCATTGTTATTTAATTTTTATATTATAAAAGTAAGTTGATTGAACAATCTATTATATTTTTACAGATAGTATTTATAGATATTATCATGGCTGCAGATAATGCAATCATAATTGGAATGATTGCAGCAAGTTTTGCACCAAAGCATAGAAACCAAATTATAGTATGGGGTGTTGTTGGTGCATTAGTTTTTAGGATAATATTTGCATTTTTTGCTTCATATTTATTTGGATTTCCTTATGTAAAAATTATTGGCGGTTTGTTATTAATTTGGATTGTCAATGATTTAAGAAGAGATTTATTTAATATAAAAAAAATAAAATCTCCAACAAAAATATCAAAAGAACCTTCTTATATACAAAGTGTTTATAAGGTTTTATTTGCAGATCTTACCCTTAGTTTTGACAATGTAATAGGAGTTGTGGCAGTGGCAAAAAATAATATTAATTTAATGTTATTTGGATTGATTTTATCAGTAGTATTTGTTGTTACATTAGCACGTTTTTTTGCTGAACAAATTAAAAATCACCAATGGTTTGGTTATCTAGGATTAATAGTAATTTTAATTGTTGCATTGCAATTAATATTAGGTGGGCTGAACGACCTAAATATAATTTTAATTAATGAAGATTTTAGAAGATTTTTTTAATAAGAATATTTCTTTGAAGGGTATTTTTTTAATTTTACTTCTTTTTTAAAATTTTTAACTACATCGTTAATAATTTTTTTTAAATTTATAAATTTTTTCACAAATTTAATTTTAGTTTCATTTAAACCTAAAAGGTCATCAGTTACTAAAACTTGACCATCGCAAATTGAAGATGAACCAATACCAATTGTAGGAATTTTGATTGATTTGGTAATTAAACTTGCTGTAATAGGTTTAATGCATTCTAAAACAATAGAAAATACTCCAATTTTTTCTAAAACTTTTGCCTCTTTAAGCAACCTTTTTTTTTCTTTTTCATTTCTACCTTTAAATTTAAAACTTCCTCTAACACTTTGTGGGAGAATTCCTAAATGACCCATAACCTGAATTTTATTTTTAATTAAATGCTTTATAATGTTTGAAACATGCAAACAACCTTCAAGTTTAACTGCGTCACATTTAGTAAGTCTAATAATTTTTTTTGCATTTTTAAGTGCCTCAGATTTATTTCTATAGGTTTTATACGGCATATCAACAACCATAAGACTTTTTTTAATACCTTTTTTAACGCTCATTGAATGTTCTATCATGTTACTAAGAGTTACTTTTCTTGTAGTGTTATAATTATAAAGAACTGAACCTAAAGAATCGCCAACTAAAACAATGTCGCAATGTTTGTCTATTATTTCAGCAATATTTTTTGAGTAAGCT
>CACPKA010000028.1 GCA_902634485.1 uncultured Pelagibacteraceae bacterium
TTTAACAGTGACTGATCTTCTATTTTTTGACCAGGCTAACGGATTAGAGCCAGAGTCTACAGGTCTCTCTTTTCCGTAACTAATTACTGAAATTCTGCTTGCAGAAATGCCATAAGTCATAAGATAATCTTTAACTGCATTTGCTCTTCTTTCACCCAATGCCAAGTTGTATTCTCTTGTACCACGTTCATCAGCATGGCCTTCTACTACAATATTAATATCTGAATTTTTTCTTAACCATGTTGCTTGTTTTCTAAGAGTATCTCTCGAACGAGTTGTTAAAATTGATTCATTTGTTGCAAAGAAAACTCTATCTGGAACACCAGAAGCTAAGTATTCAACAGTGTCCGAACCTATATATACATCTCCTTGTATTTGTCCTCCAATATCACTTACTTTTTTTGTGCTTGCACAAGCCGACAGTATTAATCCAGCAGCTATAACTAAAAAAGTATTTCTTAAAATTTTGTTCAAAATCATTAGTGCTCCTTAAATTGTATATGTACTTTTTCACAACTAGATAGATGTTTCAAGTTAAAAAATCAAGAAATTTAAGCTTTAATTGCTTAATAAAGACGACCAGGATGGGTCAGAAGCATCGGTTTTAGTGATAACTTGCCTTTCATTATACCCTGTTAGGTCTATAGACCATAATTTTGCTGAAAAGCCTTCTCCCTTTTCATCGGTTTTGGTCTCTCTATAAAAAATTAAGACTCTTCCATTTGGCGACCAAGATGGCGCTTCTTGATAATAGTTTTCTGTCAAAAGTCTCTCTCCTTTTCCATCTGTTCTCATAACTCCAATATAAAATTTACCTTTATGTAATTTTGTAAAGGCTATTAAGTCACCTCTAGGAGACCAAACTGGCGTTCCATATAAACCGTTTCCAAAAGAAATTCTTTTTACATTTGAACCATCACTTTTCATAACATAAATCTGCTGATATCCGCTTCTATCAGAATTAAAACAAATATACTTTCCGTCTGGAGAATAAGATGGCGATGTATCAATAGATGGATGATTTGTAATTCGTTCTACAACTCGATTTTCTAAGTCCATAGTATAAATATCTGAATTACCACCTGTTGCAAAACTCATAATTATTTTTTTTCCATCAGGAGAAAATCTTGGGGCAAATGTCATCCCAGGAAAATCTCCTACAACTTCTTGCACACCTGTTTCAATATCTAAAAGATAAACTCTTGGTAAGTTTTTGAAATATGACAAATAAGTTACCATTTGACTTGTTGGATTAAATCTTGGTGTTAAAACCAACTCATTTCCCAAAGTTAAATATTTTAAATTAAATCCATCTTGATCCATTATTGCTAACTTTTTTATTCTTTTTGTCTTTGGTCCTTCTTCAGAAACATAAATTATTCTAGTATCAAAATAACCTTTTTCTCCAGTTAACCTTTGATAAACTTTATCAGATATAATATGTCCTACTCTTCTCCAATTAGTTGGAACAGTAGTAAATGCTAAAGCAAGCATTTCCTTAGCTGCTAGCACATCCCATAATCTAAATTCTACTCTTAATTTTCCTTCAACGACTTCTACCTTTCCGGTAATTAGTGCTTGGGCTTTAATTAAATTCCAATCTTCAAATCTTGGTTTTAAATGAGCTATATCCGGTTTTTGAAGAAATGCATCTTTTGATAAGGGATTAAAAAGTCCAGTCTGTTTTAAATTTCTTTCAACGATTAATGATATTTCTGAACCAAGTTCATCTATTTTTAATGTTTTTTTTGAAAATAAATTTGAATTTTTATCTGAATATAATGGAGAAACAGCTAAAGGAAGAGGATTCAAATTTCCTCTAGTTATATCAACCTCGATCAAAGCATATGCTTTTGATTGAAAAATTAATATTATAATTAAAAACTTTATTATTTTCAAAATTTCACCCCTTTAACATTTCTCCAGCATCGAAGTTTAACAGCATATCTTTCCATCTTTCATATCCTGTTGTAGGAACTCTCAATGGCTGACATAGTCTTATAGCTCTTAAAGCACTTTCTGCCAATACTTTATAGAATCCTTGACCAGGCTTATTCATTCTTGCATGATCCAAAATTTCTGAATTTATAACTGTTCCATCGGGTTTTAATTGTAGTTTTATTCTTACAAGTAAATTTTCATTATAAGGTAAACCCAAAGGAATAGACCAACAACCAAAGATTTGGGCCTTTAAAGCGTCTTCCTCATTTAAAGTAAGTCCACTTGGCTCAATATTTTTATCCTGAGATTGAGTAATTTTATTTGTTGTTTTGGTTGTTTCGGCAAAACTTTCTTTAGATTTGTCAATTAGTTTAGCTATACTATTCGGGTCAAATAATTCTTTTTTTTCAAATTCAGAGACTTGTTTAACTTCCGTTTCAATTTTTTCAGGATTTTGTTTTTTTTCTTTTATTTTTTCAACTTTTTCAATCTCTTGATCTGGTAAAGGTACAGCTTCTGGTTTTTCTTTTTTTATTTTTTTAGGAGGAGCTTGTTCAGATACAACTCTTTCTTGCTCTTTTGCTTTCACTTTTTTTATTATTTTTTTTGCTTTTGGAGCAAATGGAATACTTGTTTTATCTGTAATTTGTATTAACTCTATTGAAACTATAGGAGGGACATCGATAGGTTTTTTAGCTAAAAAAGGCAAACTAATTGTCCCGATAATAATAACTATTAAGTGAAGCCCAGAGGAAATAGCAAGATTTTTGTACACTCCAAATATTATCTTTCTTTATAAGGTTCAGAAATAAGTGCGACTTTAGTAAATCCTGATCCAGATAACATTCCCATTATTTCTAGAACTCTTCCATAATTAATTGTTTTATCACCCCTGACATAAATTCTAGTATCTGTCCTATTTTTTGAAACTGCTAATATTTTTGCAATAATTTTTTCATAATCTACTTTTGACTCTTGAATAAAAATTTCTCCTTTAGCATTTATTGTTAAAGTTAAAGGCTCTTGTTCTTCTGGTAAAGAGTCTGCAGAACTTTCTGGTAAATCTACTTGAACTCCTACGGTTAATAGTGGAGCAGTAACCATAAAAATAATTAACAAAACTAACATTACATCTACAAATGGAGTAACATTTATTTCGCTCATTGGTTCTCTTGATGAACGTTTAAGTTTAAAGGCCATTTTAAATTATAGATAAAAATCGTTTTGAAAAATTTTCTAATTTTTGAGAATATTTTTTTGAATCGTTGTTAAATTTATTAAATGCTACTACCGAAGGTATAGCTGCTAATAATCCTAAAGCTGTTGCAAATAATGCTTCGGCAATTCCTGGTGCAACGATAGCAAGGCTAGTATTTCTTGAAATAGCAATAGACTGAAAAGAGTTCATAATTCCCCAAACAGTTCCAAACAAACCTATAAACGGTGCGGTCGAACCTACGGTAGCTAAAAATGTATAGCTTTTGTCAATTTTTTCCATTTGCTCTTCGATATTAATTTCTAGCATGCTTGACATTTTTTCATCAAGATTAGAACTTCTACGAGATTTAAGCATCACTTCCATAGAATTTTTAAATATATTAGCCATTGGATCATCTACATTAGCTGGAAGATTATTATAAAAGGTTTCTGCTGATTTTGACTTCCAAAATTTATTTTCAAATTCTTCTGTGCTTTGATTAATTTTTTTAAACATTCTTATTTTTTCAATAATTATTGCCCAAGAATAAATTGAACTAGCTATTAAAATAACTATTACACTTTTTACAACAATATCTGCTCTTATAAATAAACTATAAATAGAAAAATCAGCATTGCTTGCTAAGCCAACTGCTTGTGTTGCTATATCTGCTTCCATTAAATATAGTTCACACTAAAATGTGTCATGAATTTGACTATAATGATAAATTAATAATCTTCAGACTGGTAAGTTTCAAAGAAAAAACTGGCTAATAGGATGGCATCAGCTTTGTTTGCATCTTTTTTTTTTGATAATTTTGATGAAATATAAGGAAAAATTTCTATTGCTTTAGTGCGACTTGCATCTTTTTCTGAATTTATCAAATTAAAGTACTTTTTCCATTTTGCGGGTCTAATAAAATACATTGGAAGTTGCATAGCAGAACAAATGCCCTTCAAAACCCCAAACGACTGTCCAAAATTAAACATGCTAGTTACACCCTGTCCAGGCATAGCAGACACTTGTTCAATTACTACTTTTATGTCTTTTTCATCATAGTTCTTAATTCTAAAAGAAATTTCATTAAAAATTTGAGATCCGTTAACCTGTTTTTTATTTTTTTTACCATGAGCCATATTAGGCATATCAACAACATCTAATATTTTTCCATCTTTAAAAAAACAAATTGAACCAGAAATTCCAGGATCTATTCCAATAATCATCATTTTTCAGTACCAAATTTTAAATTAGTATATATTTTTTGAACATCTTCATTGTTTTCTAAAGCTTCCATAAAATCACTTATAGTATCTATTTTATTATCGTTAACCTCTTTTTCAATTAAAGGTTTCCATTCTATTTCTGTTGAAATAAAATTTTTAATTTTTTTTTCAATTTCTTTTTTTACATTATAAATTTTACTTTTTTCACATTGTATTTCATAAATTTCGTCTTGAGAAATACATTCGTCTGCTCCAGAATTAATTGCCAATTCTAACATTTCTTCCTCTTGGATTTCTTTTTTATCAATTTTTATTACGCCAATTTGATTAAAATTATGTGATGCCGAACCTTGGGTTCCAAGAACACCTTCATATTTTTGAAAAATTGTTCTTATGCTAGAAGCAGTTCTATTTTTATTATTCGTAAGTGTTTCAATAATTACAGCTATCTTATCTGGTCCAAAACCTTCGTATCTCAAGCTATCATAGTTTTCATTAGTATTTGTAGATGACTTGTCAATCGCTCTTTTAATATTTTCTTTTGGCATATTAGCAGATCTGGCTGCCTGAATTGCTGATCTTAATCGGGCATTCATATCTGGATCTTTATCACCTAATTTTGCAGCTACTGTAATTTCTCTAGAAAGTTTTGAAAAAAGATTAGCTCTAAGCTTGTCAGCTTTGCCTTTTTTATGTTTAATTCCTGCCCAGTGAGAGTGTCCAGCCATATGTTTAAATTGAGTTTTTTAGAATTGCACCATGAATAAATTGTCTTATATTGTTTGCAAGCCCAGTTTCAGTATTACATTCTATAACCGAACCACATAGTGTAGCATCACCGTTGGC
>CACPKA010000029.1 GCA_902634485.1 uncultured Pelagibacteraceae bacterium
ACATATTCTTTTTTTACAATTTTTACTAATAAATGATGAAAATGATTTTTGTCACTTTTAAATGGTGAATCTCCATCCATAATTCTTTCTATTGTAATTCTTGCAGCATCAATAGCGGGCAAAAAAACAATTAAAATTATTTCATCAAAAAATATATAATTTTTATTATACGTATCTATAAAAATAAGAAATAATACACAGGATAAAAAACTTATTCCTGAGTTTCCCACAAATATTTTACCCATTAAATTTGGTATTAAAATTAAAAAAAGACTAATTAAAATAGAATAATAAAATATATTATTTTCACTTCGAGCAAATATAATGACTAAAATAAAATATAAGCCTAGTGTTAAACTAATTCCATTAAGTCCATCGGAAAAATTTAAAAAGTTGTAAAAAAAATAAATACAAAAGATAGTAAAAAATAAAGATCCCTGATTTAGCAAAATTACCTGATTAATATCTTTAAAATCTAAAATACTTACCATTAAACCAGCATCTAGAGGGATAACTATGAATAAAACAAATAATAATATAAATGTTTTTGATTTAGCATTAAGTCTTATTTTATCGTCGATAAAGCCAGTTATAAAAAATGATATGTACAGAAACATCCATATCAATAAAATTTTAAGTTTTATGAATGATAGAAAGTTTAAATAAATAAGAGAACTAAAAATATAAGGAAATATTATTAAACCACCAGCTGCAGATACTGGAGTAGAGTGAGATTTCCTTTCATTATCAGGAAAATCCATTAATTTTAAACTAGAAGATATGTTATTTCTGTATCTATAAATTAAAATCGAGTAAATAATAAAAATAAAGTGAAAAATATATTCTTTCATAAAAATTAAATGTTTAACAGATCAAATTAAGATATTAATGGTGTACTACAATTTTAAAAAACATAAAGAATTTTTTTATCTTGATTTATTTGTATATTTAGTTCCAATATCTATAGTTTTAGGAAACTTAATAATCAATGTTGTTAGTTTAATCTGTGTTTTAGTATATTTACTATTAGTAGCTAAAAAAAAAATTATTTATCAAACTTATAAAAATTACTTTTATATATTATATGCCTTAGTAGCATTTTTAGGATTAAATTTATTTTTATCTTCAAATTTTGAATTATCTTTTTATTCTGTTTTAGGTTTTATTAGATATTATTTGTTGTTTTTAGCATTACTTTTTTGTTTAAATGAAATAAATAATTTTAAAAAAACTTTTTCAAAAATAATTTTATTTTTAATTATATTTGTAATTATTGATATTTTTATTCAACATTTTTTTTTAGTTGATTTATTTGGATATGAAATTGCAAGTGATCATGGCAGAAGGTTATCGGGACCGTTTGGACCAGAAAAAGTAGCTGGATCATTTATCTCTAAAGTTTTTTATTTATCGTTGATTTCTTTTTTATTAAGTAATTTTAAAACTAAATATATAATTCCACTAATTTTATTAGTAATTTTAACTATTATCATGACAAATGAGAGGTCAGCGTCTATAATGTTTTTTTCAGGGTCTCTAATCTTTATAATTTTTTGTAACTTAAAACTCTGGAAGAAAACTATTTTATTTATTATTATTTTTTTATCTTTATTTTTTATTTTTAATTCAAATAAAAATTTAAGATCACACTTTGTAGATCTACCAGTTAAATATTTTAAAGATAATCATCATAAAGCACATTATTTAACAGCATATGAGATTTTTAAAGAAAACAAAATTTTTGGATCAGGCACTAAAACTTTTAGATATTTATGCAAAGATAAAAAATATGAAAATATTAATTCTAAGTATGCAAAAAAAAGATGTGCAACTCATCCACATAACATATATCTTGAAATTTTATCAGAAATAGGAATTTTTGGAATTATTATATTTTTAGTTTTAAATTTTTATATTGCTTCATTATTAATAATTAATTTTATTAAGAAAAAATATTTTCAACAAGAAATTCTATTTTTATTTTGTAATTTTTTTATTTTATTTTGGCCACTTCAAACTACTGGAGCTTTTTTTTCAACTTGGAATGGTATTTTTTATTGGATATTTTTTTCATATTTTTTTAATTTGAAAAAAAAATTAACAACTTAATCGATATAAAGAAAATTTAACCTTATTTTTTTTTAAAAAATTCCTTCCTACTCTAAAATCAAATTCTTCAATTTTTTTTAAATTTTTACATTTAAAATTTTGGTCTACAAAATCAATCAAATATGCTCTTTCGAAATTAGAATTAATTTCTTTATTAATAGTTTTTTCATTTTCCTTCCTTTTTATTCTTTTACTATCCCAAAGTATTAATTTTGTTGAATTTTCGTTGTTTTTATAAAAGTTAGAATCAAATTTATTTACCATTTTAGGATAATACACAGGAACGATATTATCAAAATAGTAGTAATAATTTAATTCAGAAAAAACTTTTTCATCTTTATAATTTTTATTAATATAACTTATCATTTTATAAGAATTAAAAAATTTATCTAAAACAAAATTTTTATTTATCAAGCCAATGTTTGATGCAAAACATATAAATCCCAGAGGCACCAAAATACAAGCAGCACCAAATAATTGGACATAAGAAAGTTTTTTAAAAAATTTAAATTTATTTACATCGGCAAATATGCAAATAAAAATTAACAAAGGCAAAAACCATCTGGATTGAAAATTGTTAAGTAAAACTACAGCAATTATGAAGAATATTAGTAAACTTATTAGATATTTATTTTTTTTATAATTGATAGAAAATAAAAATATAATACCAAGGCCCAAGGTTTTAAAAAGGTCACTAGCTTGCAAAGGCATGATTAGTTTTAATGGAATAAGAAAGTATTTTATAATAGAATTTTTTACCCCATCAGTAAAATCCATATTAAAACTAGTTAAATAATAATTAAAATCTGACAACCAGTTAATATTTTCTTTATTAATAGAAATATAAGGTAAGAAAGGATCATTAAAAATTTTTAGTTTAATAATAAAAATAGGAGTATAAAAAAAAATTGAAATTATTATTAAAAATATTACATACAATATTTTATTTCTATAACTATTTTCTTTAAAAAATAACCACATGCTAACCAAAACAAGATATGGTAAAAATGTAGGTTTAATAATAACACAAAAAATATTTAAAATTAAAATTAGATAAATTAAAAGTAAATTAATTTTCTTTTCTAAATATAAGTAAGCAATTGAATAACTTACAATATAACAAGGAAAAAAATAAAATTTTTGGCTTGATACAAGAGCAATTAAATATGGTGAAGATAATAAAATTAAACCACTTAATATGCCAGAACCTTGTTTATATTTTTTTAAAATATAAATGTTAGAAATTATAGCAAAAACGAGATAAACAAAATTTGTATAACTAGAAATATTTTCAAATTTTAAATGTAATGAGAATGAATTTATAAATTCATGTGCACCAAGTCCGATATAATCTAGCCATATGTTTGAGTAAAAAGATCCATTATTTAATTTTTTACCTATCTCTAAATGATATCTTAAACTATCTTCATCTGCTGGAGGAAGTAAGATAATTAAGAAATAGAAGAATAAAATTAATATTAAAAATTTATTTTTAGAAACATAAAATTTTTTGAAAATATTTAAATAATTAAAGATCTCTTTTCTTTGGTGAAAGCAAATTCCCATACTTGCAAAAATAAATAAATATGAAAAATATTTAGTATCAATGTTTAATAAAAATAAATAAGAATTGATTATATAAATCAAAACAAAAACAAATGAAAATATAAAACTGTTAACAATAATATTTTCATTATTTTTATAAAAATAGTAATTGATTTTATTTGAAACCGAATAAAAACCTAAAGTAATTAACAAAAGGAAAATATAATTCATAATGAAACTCTTTTTATAATATAGCTCAATTTTTTGACTAAGTAAAAATTCAAAAAATTTACTTAGCAATTAACATTTTTATTTTTTTTTAACAATGATTTATAGTATAAGATTTCTCACTTTATATAGATTTATGAAAACAATTTTAATTTCTGGTGGGGCTGGTTATCTAGGTACCGAACTTACACAATCACTTCTAAAAAAATATAATGTAATAATTTATGATAGTTTCAATTTTCCCTGGATTATTAATAATAGAAAAAAAATAAAAAATAATAATCGACTAAAATTCATAAAAAAAGACATACAAGATGTAAGTATTAAGGATTTTAATAAAGTAGATTATGTTTGCGATTTAAATGGAATACCAAATGATCCAGCTTCAGAACTTAATCCAAAAAAAACTTGGGATATAAATTATAGATCTAGATATAATTTTGCAAAAAAAGCTAAAGATGCAAAAGTTGAAAGATATATATTTAATTCAACATGTTCGGTGTTCGGTCATAATAAAAATACTGTTTTTGAAAATAGTATTAAAAAACCAATTAGCACTTATGCTAAAGCAAATTTAAAGGCTGAAAAAAAAATATATAAATTAAAAGATAAAAATTTTAAAATAAATATTTTAAGGAATTCAACACTCTTTGGTTTCTCAAATACCATGAGATTAGATTTGGTAATAAATATTTATGTTTATAAATTAATGCAAAAAAAAAAAATAATGATTGATGGTGATGGTCAACAGTGGAGACCTTTTATTTCGGTTAAAGATATCTGTGGAATATATAATTATATTTTACAAAGAGAAAATTTTCCCTCTTTTGTATGTAACTTAGTAGCATTTAATTCAACAATAAAATTATTAGCTAATAGAATTGTAAAAACTTTTGGTAAAAATAAAAATTTTATTGTTTATAACAAAAGTAATTTTGATAAAAGAAATTATAAAGTAGGTAGTAAAAATTTCAAAAAGTTATTCAAAAAATTTAAATTTTCTAATTTTTCAAAGGAAGTTAGAAAATTAAATGTTAAAATAAAATTTTATAAAATAAGACAAAATTCGAAAACAATTAGAATGCTTTATTATAAAAAATTGTTTGCATAATTATGATTATTAAAAAAAATGTACGATATTATTTACAATAATAGTTTTTTATTAAATTTTTTAACTTCGTTTATTTTTTTAATTTCTATATTTTTTTTTTGTTTTTCA
>CACPKA010000030.1 GCA_902634485.1 uncultured Pelagibacteraceae bacterium
TCAAAAAGAATATTTAATAATATTTTTTTTTATAGCATTTTTTCTTATTTCTATACTTCCAATAAGTGATGCAGATAGTATTGCGGTTCATCAAAATTTAGCTAATTATATTTTTTTAAATGGTTTAGAATTTGTAAACTTAAAAAAAGACTTTGAATTTACCACTATGTCTAATTCTGAAGTCTTATTAATTTTATCTCCAATATTAAAATCTGACAATTTTGGCTCCCAACTAAACTTTTTTTCATTAGTAATTTTTTTTATTATTTTCTATAAATATAATAAATCATTTATTTTTTTTATTTTTTCTTGCCCTCTGATAATTTTTTTTATTTCTACACAGAAATTACAACTATTCTTTGGAATTTTATTTTTATTATTATTCATTTTAGTTCATCAAAAATTAATTAAAAATAAAATTGAAATATTTTTATTTCTTTTACTATTATCTTTTTATGCCTCAGGGAAAATATCATATATATTGATATCTTTACCACTTTTTTTTTATTTTTTATTTTTGAATAAAAAAAATTTAAAATTGATTTTATTTTATTCTATTTTTATTTTTTTATTTTTCTTTCTTCCTATTTTTTTAATAAAATATAAATTTTTTGGAAATCCAATATCTCCTTTTTTTAACAACTTTTTTAATCAAAATAATGATTTATTAAATTCTTTTGCTTTAAATCTTAGAAGTTCAGAAGGATGGCTTAAAGGTTTAAATTTAAAAATTCTTTTAAAACCTTTTATTCCTTTATCTTTTTCAAGCTTATCTAATACTCTTGGAATTATATTTCTTTTTCAATTACTTAATTTAAATTTATTAAAAAAAACTAAATTTATTCCTATCATGATAATTTTTCTAATGCTGTTAACTGGCCAAATTTTACCAAGATATTATTTTGAAGCTTTTTTAATACTTTCTTTTTTTTATGTAGTGCAAAAAAACATTATAATAAATTTTGTTAAATTTTCTCAGTCTGCAGTTGTATTATTATTGTCCTTAGGTTTTTTATTCATGGCATATATTGAATCAAACGTTTTTTTTCAAAAAGATAAGTTTATGAATCGATTTTCTTATAGTTTTTATAATAATAACGAATTAGAAAAATTAAATTTAAAAGGAAATATTTTAGTCTTGAATCAAGATAGGCAATCACTTTTTTTCAAAGATAATATATATGGATCAAGATCAATTTATATTAAATCCCTTATTAATGTAGATAAGGATAGTGCAATTTTTTCATTTTTAAATGAAAATTCAATTAATTATATAATAGGAGAGCAATATAATCTTCCAAACTGTATTGTTTTAAGTGAAATAGGTGATATTTATCAAAAAAAATCAATAAGAAACTTTTTTTTAAATGAAAGGAGAAAAAGTTATAATATTTATTCAATAGATACTAATAACTGTAAATCATGAGCGATAAAGAATATTTAGGAAAAGATTTAATAGACCTTCATCAGGGATACTCTGATGAAAGAGGTATAATTCAGCCATTGTGTGATTTAAATATGAAAAGTGCGTCTTTGATTATTTCGAAACCAAATACGTGGAGAGCTAACCATTACCATAAAACGGATTGGCATTTTATATACGTGATAAAAGGTTCATTTGAATATTATTTTAAAAAAACAAACTCAAATGAAAAGGTTCAAAAAAAAGTAATAAAAAAAGGGGAGCTTTTATTTACTGGACCGATAGTAGATCATGCAATGTATTATACAGAGGAGACAGAAATAATTGTTTTAAGCAAAAATCCTAGAGATCAAAAAACCTACGAAGAAGATACGGTTAGAATTGATTTTATGAATGATCAAAATAGGTTTTAAATTATCTTGAATTATTCATTAAGATCAAATTGTGTTTTATGTAATAGCAGTAGATTAAAAACTGTATTAAATTTTAAAAAAACACCATTAGCAAACTCATACGAAAAATTTTCAAATACCAAAAGTAAATTTTATAATTTAAGCACAGTTTTATGTGAAATTTGTGGCCATTTGCAATTAAAAGAGCTTATTAAACCTAGTGTAATGTTTAAAGATTATTTGTATGTTTCTGGCACATCCAAGGTACTAATTTCTCATTTTGAAAAGTATGCTAACTTAGTCATTAAAAAATTTAAATTAAATAAAAAAGATAAAATATTAGATATAGCTTGTAATGATGGTACTTTTTTAGAAAATTTTGTTAAAAAAAAATTTAAGAATGTTATTGGAGTTGAGCCTGCAAAAAATTTAAGAAAAATTAATTTAAAGAAAAAAATTAAAATTAATTCGTTTTTTTTTGGATATAAAAAAAGCTTTGTTTTAAAAAAAAAATATAAAAGTTTTAAACTTATTACAGCAAACAACGTCTGTGCACATGTTCCTGATCTAAAAGATTTTTTCTTAGGCGTTAAAAATATACTCCATAAAAAAGGAATTATGACTTTTGAAGTTTCTTATTTATACGATGTAATTAAAAAATTAAGTTTTGACACAATATATCACGAACATATGTCATATCATTCAATTAAACCTTTGAAAATTTTTTTCTTAAACTTAGGTTTAGAAATTTTCGATTGTGATAAAGTAAAAGCTCAAGGAGGCTCAATAAGAGTTTATATATCTCATAAAAATAGCTTTAAAGTTAGAAGTAAAAAACTTGCTCTTATGGTTAAAAATGAGAATAAATTAGGATTATTTAAAATAACAACATATAAAAATTATTACAATCGTATTAAAAATGAAAAAAAAAATTTAACAGAAATTTTAAATAAATTTAAAAAAAAAAATTTAAAAGTATACGGTTTTGGTGCACCTGCAAAGCTTACAACTTTTTCATATGTGTTTAATATTAAAAAAAATATATTTGAGGCAATAGTAGATGATAGCAAATATAAGCAAAATCTTTATACTCCAGGAAAAAAAATACCAATTATTTCTTATAAAAATCTTATGAATAAATCTTTTGATGTTATTTTGATTTTTGCATGGAATTTTTCCGAATCTATAATTACAAGATTAAAAAAAGATTTTAAAAATAAGCAAAGAAAAATTATTATTCCATTTCCTAAAGTTAAAGTAATTAAATGTTAAACCTATCAAAAATGATTCTTTTAATTGCATAAAATCCAACTATCCAAGTATTTTTTTTTCCATCCTTAAAAGATCTATTATTATATTCAATGGGTAGTTGCCCAATGTTTTTTGTTTCTTTTGCTAATTGGTTTATCATACTAAAATCATATTCAAATCTTTCTCCTTTGATTTTAAAGTTTTTCAGTATTGGGGTTTTTATCATTCTGTAGCATGTGCAAACATCTTTAAACCTGCTTCCATATAATATGTTAGTCAAGAAAGTTAATACAAAAACTGCCAACTTGTGAAAAAAAAAATATGTACTATAGATTTTCGTTTTATTTAGCTTTCTATAACCTAATACTGCATCGTAATTATTTTTAGATATTAATTCTAAAAGAGAATTTATATTATTTATATCATATTCTAAATCTGCATCTTGTATAATTGTAAAATCTCCACTACACAATGGAATGGCTAGTTTTTGGGAATCTCCCTTTCCAGAATTTCTATTTTTATAAATGAATTTAATATTATTATTTTGATTTTTTTTCTCAAAATTTAATAACAGATCTTTTGTTCCATCAGTAGAGTTATCATCTATTATAATAATTTCCTTATTAAAATTGTCATATAAATTTAGTTTTACTAATTTATCTAACACAATCAGAACCGTATTAAGTTCGTTGTAAACTGGCACTATAATTGATAGTTTTTTTTTCATGAATAATAGTCATATTATAATAGGATATGGAAATTGGGCAAAAAAAATTATCAATTTTCTAGAAAAAAAAAAAATTTATTCTAAATTATATATCAAAACTAGAAGCAATTACTTTCAATACGGTAAAAATAGAAAATTAATAAAAAAAAAATTTCCAAATATAAAGGAAAATATAAAATCAGTTCATATCTGTTCACCAGTAAATTCACATTTTTATTATTTAAAAAAATTTTCTTATCTTAAAAAAATTATTGTAGAAAAACCATTTTTAAAAAATATTTCTCAATTAAATAGAATTAAAAAAATCTTTAATTATAAAAATTTGATTTTAATAAATTATACATACCTATTTAATCCTATTTTAAAAAGGCTTAAGGATGACATTAAAGTAAAATCAGGAGGAAAAATTATTATTAATTTTTCAAAAAAAAATAATTTTTATAAAAAAAAATATGAATGTATTAATGATTGGATAGAACATCCCTTATCTATAATTCTTTATTTATTTGGAA
>CACPKA010000031.1 GCA_902634485.1 uncultured Pelagibacteraceae bacterium
CCTAATTTGTTTGTTACAACTTTTCCACCTTTCCATAAAGACATGTTTGTATGACAACCGCTTGCAGATACACCCATAAACGGTTTTGTCATAAAGCATGCTATCAAATTATGTTCTCTTGCTACTTGAGCACAAATTTGCCTGTAAGTAGAAAGTCTATCAGCATTTCTTAAAACATTATCGTATGTCCAGTTTAATTCTAATTGTCCTGGAGCATCTTCATGGTCACCTTGAATCATATCTAAACCCATGGCTGAAGCGTATTCAATTACTTTCATGAATACGGGTCTCAAAGACTCAAATTGATCAATGTGATAACAGTATGGTTTAGAAAAACCCGATCCAGTAGGGGTTCCATCAGGATTTTTTGTCAACCACATCATTTCAGGTTCTGTTCCAACTCTTAATTCTAGACCATGTTTTTTTTCAAATTCATCCATAAAAATTCTCAAGTTACCTCTACAATCTGAAGTTAAATGACCACCTGGATTTTGTCTTTCTTCTCTATTTCTAAAACATGTAACAAAAACTCTTCCAACTCTTTTATCCCAAGGTAATTGGCAGAAAGTTTCAGGGTCAGGTATACCGACAAGCTCCATAGCTTCAGGGCCGTAACCAATATAATTTTTGTGTCTGTCTACAAATAAGTTGGCAGTAGATCCATAAACTAATTGAAAACCTTTTTCTGCAGTTCTTTCCCAATGGTCTGCGGGAATACCTTTTCCTACAACTCTTCCTGTTACAGAAATGAATTGATAATAAATATAAGTTATTCCTAATTCATTAATTTTTTCTCTAACTTTTTTAACTAGCTTAGCTCTACCTGGTTGATTAACGTGCTTTTCTAGATCAGTCATTTTTCCCCTCCGATGAATTTTTTATTAAACTAAAGTTAGCTGAAATTTTAATTAGTGTCCACATCGTAAGTTTAACTCCAAGGAAAAGGACTGTTCGAAGTGGGGTGCAATTCACCTTTCTCGTATCGGTTGAATCTAAATGGTTTTAACAATTCACTTTCTTTTCCTAAAATTTCTTGAGCAACTAATTCTCCTACACCTATCATTTTATATCCATGATTTGCATCAGCTATCATATAAACATTCTCGCAAAATCTATCGAAGATTGGGAAGGAGTCAGGAGTTAAACATCCTAATCCACCAGATGGACCTTTTCTATATAAATTAGATTTACCAGCAAAACGTTTTTGGCAATGAGCTAAAGCAGAAGTCCACATATCAGAAAATTTATCTGTTGTTTGAAACTCTGGTGACTCTACTCCATAAGGATCTACGTTTACTTTATCAAAATGTTTTTGAACTATATAAGGTGAAGTTCCTCCTTGAACTCCCAAACCATCAATATCTGGTTTATAATATATTCCCCATAACTGATCCGTAATTAAACTTCCGTCTTTGTCTGAATGCAGCGGTGCATCTGTATCAACATGAATTACTGGAGGCTGTTTTCCATCATTAGTTCTTAAGTAATTAGCATCAACACCTAAAATACCTTCTTGTAAAAACCAGTATGTCCACATATCCATTTGATGCATTTTTCCATCTTTACCTTTAACATCTGTTGTTTTTGGTAATTCTAACATGTTCCAAAAATCTCTAACCCATGGACCTGCTCCTATAACTACTTGATCGCAATCAACAGTTCCTTTATCAGTGACTACACCTGTTATTGCATTACTATTACTTCCTCTTTTAAATCCTGTAACTTTAACTCCCTTATGAACATTTACTCCGTTAGAGTTTGCTTTACTTTCCAAAGCTTTAATTGAATCTTTATTAAATGCGTATCCACCTTTTTTTTCATGAAGAACAGAAGTTATTCCTTTTGCTTGCCAATCATCAAACATTCCCTTCATGTATTTCATGCAATCTTTTTCACCTTCGATAAAAACTGATTCATAACCAATAGCCTTTTGTTGTTCATATATACTTGCAACATCTTCGTGCATAACTTCAGGTGAAATTTGCATGTAGCCTACTGGATTATATTTAAATGATTTTGGATCACTTTCCCAAACACTTACAGAGTGAGCCATTAACTGCCTCATTGCAGGTTGGAAATAGTTATTTCGGACTACTCCACATGCTATTCCACTTGCCCCTGCTGCTGTATCTTTTTTTTCTAATACAATTACATCGTTTGGATTTTTATATGTTTCTGACAGTTTCCACGCTGTGCTTAAACCGTGGATGCCACCACCAATTATTACAACTTTTGCTTTTGTAGGTAATATTGACATATAAATCGAGTCACTAACAAAACAAAAAAACTTATTAAAGCTTATTTTTTACTACTAAAAACTATATATAAAAAGAAT
Organism: uncultured Pelagibacteraceae bacterium; assembly: GCA_902634485.1. GTDB lineage: Bacteria > Pseudomonadota > Alphaproteobacteria > Pelagibacterales > Pelagibacteraceae > Pelagibacter. Next base: position 2,336 of record CACPKA010000031.1, read on the forward strand.
ACCTTAATTATATTATTTCTTAGATATATCTAAAAAAATATACTACTTAGTATGAGCCATAAGTATTATAAACCAACCAAGTCTAGGTTGCAGAGAAGCGAATTAGCAGTTCCTGGATCATCTCCTAAAATGTTTGAAAAAGCATTAAATTCAAATGCAGATTATATTTTTCTTGATCTTGAGGATGCAGTTGCTCCAAATGATAAGATTCAAGCTCGTCAAAATATTATCAAAGCACTTAAAGAGATAAATTGGAAAGAAAAAGGCAAAACTATTTCTATAAGAATTAACAGTTTAGACACACATTATATGTACAATGACTTGGTAGAAATCGTTGAACAAGCTGGCGAAAAAGTTGACACTATATTAGTGCCTAAAGCAGGTACAGGCAGCGACGTATATATGGTTGACTGTTTGTTAACACAAATTGAAACCAATAAAAAACTTAAAAACAAAATTGGAATTGAATGTTTGATCGAAACAGCATTAGGCATGTCAAACATAAAAGAGATTGCTAAGTCGAGTGAAAGATTAGAAGCTTTACATTTTGGAGTAGCAGATTATGCGGCAAGTTTAAGAGCAAGAACAGTTGTTATAGGAGGATTAAATCCTGACTATCCAGGAGATCAATGGCATCATGGATTGTCTCAGCTAGTTATGACTTGCAGAGCTTATGGATTAAGAGCTATTGATGGACCATTTGGAGATTTTAATGATCCTGATGCATATACAGCATCAGCAAAAAGAGCAGCAGCAATTGGTATTGAAGGAAAGTGGGCAATTCATCCTTCGCAAATTGATCTCGCAAACAAAGTTTTTTCACCGCCAGAAGCCGAAGTAAATAAAGCAAAAAGAATTCTTGAAGAACTAGATAAAGCAGCAAAAGAAGGTAAGGGAGCCGCGCAACTGGATGGGAGAATGATCGATGCTGCTTCAGCGCGTATGGCCGAAAACATTGTAAACATAAATAAACTAATAACTAATAAATAAAATGGATATACACGAATACCAAGCAAAAAAAATACTTTCAGGGTTTGGAGTAACAATACCAAGAGGAGGAATCGTTTATAGTCCTGAAAATGCCGAAAACAAAGCACGTGAACTTGGTGGATCGAAATGGGTAGTTAAAGCACAAATCCACTCCGGTGCAAGAGGAAAAGCGGGAGGAATTGTTGTTTGTAATAGTGAATTAGAAGTTGCTCAAGCAACTGATAAGCTTCTTGGAAAAAAATTAGTTACTAACCAAACTGGACCCGAAGGAAAAATTGTTAATAGGGTTTACATTGAAGAAGCAACAGATATAAAAAAAGAATTATATTTAGGATTAGTTTTTGATCGAAGCTCAGAAAGTATAATGGTTGTCGCTTCTACAGAAGGAGGAATGAGTGTTGAAGAAATTTCAAAAAAAAAACCAGAAACTATAATTAGATCAAAAATAGAAGTTGCTGTTGGCATGCAACAATTTCAAGCTAGAGAAATTGCTTTTGGATTAGGTGTTGAACCTAAGCTAATTTCTAGAATGGCAGAAGCAATAACAGGATGTTATAGAGCATTTAGTGAATTAGATGCTACCATGGTTGAAGTAAATCCATTAGTTATTTCTAATCAGGAACAAATATTAGCTTTAGATTGTAAGATGAGTTTTGACAACAATGCTTTATTTAG
>CACPKA010000032.1 GCA_902634485.1 uncultured Pelagibacteraceae bacterium
TTTAATGTGAGAGTTTCTTTAGTCAGTCCAGGGTTTATAAAGACTCCCATGACAGATCAAAACGATTTTCCCATGCCAATGATAAAATCTCCAGAATTTGCTGCTGAAGAGATGTATAAAGGTTTAACTCAATCAAAAACCTTTGAAATTCATTTCCCTAAATCATTCACCTATATTATGAAAATTTTGCAAATCATGCCAAATTGGCTTTACCTAAAACTTGTAAAAAAAGGAATGAAATTAATTGGTCGTTAAGATTTTTGAAAAACAACAGTTAATTCACCAACCCTAAAACCAAATTTAGACATTGTGGCCCTATTTATAGCAATTTTTTCATCTTGCATAAATATCCAATCATCAAAAGTAATTTTTATTTCTCTTCCCTTAAAAGGAACTAATAAAACGTATTCAAATTTAAATGTAGAGCCATAAGAATAACCTTTGGCTTCCCCTACAACATCATGGGCAGTACCTCGGTAGTTGTGTTCATCAATTTTATTTATTTTCCACTGTCTTGTTTGAATCTCTCCATCGTTCCAATTAAATTTTTCATCTAAAATTAATTGCTTACCATCCCATTTTCCATTTAAGTCTGCAGAAAATTGTCTTATAACTTTGCCAGATCTATTCTGTAATATTCCCCATGCTTTAACATTTCCAGATAAGTAGTTTTCAATAATCAATCTTGGTTTCTGATCTTTAAAATCTGTAGGTTTCATATCTTTTCCAGTACAACTCATTAACAAAAATAAATGTAAAAATACAATAATTTTTTTCATAAAGATTTATTTATTGATCATTGAAAATTGAATTAAATCTATATTTTTAGATTTAAATCCAGCTTCACAATAAGATAGGTAAAAATTCCACATTCTTTTAAAAGTTAAATCAAATCCCTGTTTTGAAATTTCTTCCCATTTTCTTATAAATTCGCTTCTCCATATATGTAATGTGTTGGAATAATGTAATCCATAGGAATTGTAGGCTTCCATGCTCAAACCAGCATCTTTTGCATTTTTGTACAAACTTTTTCTTGAAGGTAAAAATCCTCCAGGAAAAATATATTTTTGAATAAAATCCTCTTTTTTCTTGTATCTATCGAATAATTTGTCATCAATTGTTATTGCCTGAATTGCAACAGTGCCTTTTTTATCTAAATTTTTCTTTATAGTTTGAAAATAATTTTTTAAATAATTTTTGCCAACAGCTTCAATCATTTCAATTGAAGCGATAGAATTATATTTGGTATTAACATCTCTATAATCCATCATTTTAATATTAACTTTTTCATTAAGTTTTTTTTTGTAAATTCTTTCCTTAGCAAATTCGAATTGTTTTTTAGAAATAGTTATACAGTCTAACTTAATATCAAAATTTTTACCCAAATATTCTGCAAAGCCTCCCCATCCACAACCTATTTCTAGGATTTTATGTCCAATTTTTGGTTTTAAAAGATTAATTAATTTGAGATATTTGTTCATTTGTGCATCTTCTAGATTATTCCCCTTATCTTCAAATATTGCGCTTGAATAAGTTAAAGTTTTGTCTAACCACAATGAAAAAAATTCATTTCCTAAATCATAATGTTTTGCAATATTTTCCTTACTCTTTTTTTTTGTATTTTTTATAAAAATATTTTTTAATGAATTAATTAATGGAAAGTCAAATAATCCTGAGAATTTATAGACAACATTAATATTTTTCGCAGTTAATTCTATTAAATCTGAAAGATTATTGGTTTCAAATTCTCCCTTCATATAGGATTCTGCTAGACCAATACTGCCTTTCCTAATCACATTAAATGTGAATCCTGGCTCATTAATTTTTAAACTTACATTTAAATTTTTATTTTTTTCACCAAAATTATACTTTTTTCCATCAAAATTTGTTAATTCAAGATGGCCATATTTGATAAATTTTAATGTGCTAAAAACTAAATTGTCAGAAAAAGTTTGGATCATATTACTTTTCAAAAGTTATATTATTTTTAATTTTTAATTTTTTTTTCACTAGTCTAATCCCTTTTAACCAAAGTTTTAATGCCTCAAAATGTATCGCCCCAATAATTTTAAATGACATTAAAGGATGCAATAAGTATGAAATCATCAAATTTTTACTGTTTAACGCTTTTTTTTTACCATCTTGTGATGCATACAAAAGTTTTCCCTTTTCATCATTTTGATTGATTGTTATCAAAAATTTATTTTCTGGTTTTGAAATTTTAAAGAAATATGTGCAATCTATTTCAATAAAAGGAGATACGTGAAATTTTTTTCTACAAGAATGTTCGAACAATTGATTATTTTTTTCTATTTTAAAAATATACGTATGTTGTTCGCCAAATGTGTTTTTCACCTCATAAAAAATTGATATTAAATCTAAATTTTTATCATAAATAAAAAAAACACTTAATGGATTAAATACATATCCCCATATTCTTGGATAGCAGAGAAGTTTAACAGTTATTTGATCAGTATTTATATTATTTTTAGATAAATTTTTCTTAACCCATTCAATTAAAGAAGTGCCATCTCTAGGGCCGTGATCAATATCGTAAAAACTTAATATATTAAATTTATTGTAAGAAAATAACTTAAGGTCTTTTTCTAATTTTTTTAATTCAGACAAGTCAATTAATAGGGAAAATACTTTGTATTTAAAAAAATGTTCTTTAGGTTTAAATCTTTTATGTACTACATTGCCACTGTATATAAAGGAAGATTTAATCATTTATATATTTTAACATTTCTATTGTTGATTTAATTCCATCTTCGTGGAATCCGTAACCAAAATAACTGCCACAAAACAATATATCGTTTTTATTTTGCAGCAAGCTAAGTTCATTTTGATATTTTAAAGTATTATAGTCATAGTATGGATGTGTAAAATATACTTTTTTATAAATTTCATTTTCAGGGATTTCATAATATGGATTTAGTGTTAAAAAAATATTTTTATTTATTTTAAGATTTTGCAACAAATTTAGCCAATATGTTACAGAACTTTTTGTTTTATCATTTTTTAAAATTGAACAATTCCACGAAGACCAGGCTTTTTTGTTAACTGGCATAAAACTTTGATCTGAATGAATCACTGCCAAATTTTTTTTATATTTAAAATTTTTCAAAATATTTTTTTCTTCTACTGAGGGATTTTCTATTAAAGATAAAGCTTCATCAGCATGTGTGGCTAAAACAACCTTGTCATAATTAAAAAATTCATTTTCAGATCCATAATAAACTTTAATATTATTATTATTTCTTAATACTTTTTTGATAGGATAATTTTTAAAATACTCTCCACTTATTTTACCTATCACTTTATTAACATAAGTTTTGCTTCTATTTGATACAGTGAACCATTCGGGTCTATTTTTAAAATTAAATAATCCGTGGTTTTTAAAAAAATTAATAAAAAAATTTAGTGGCATTTGCTTTGCTTCATATGGCGGCATAGACCATATCGCTGCAACCATCGG
>CACPKA010000033.1 GCA_902634485.1 uncultured Pelagibacteraceae bacterium
GTAGACTTTATTCGGGAAGAGGTGAAGTGGCTTTAAAAGTCGAGGTTACAGATAAAGTTAAAGAAGGAATAGTATTTACAACTTTCCATTTTCCCGAACATATGGTCAACATGGTTACAGGGCACGGAAAAGATGAAGAAACTAAGTGTGCAGAATATAAAGTATCTTCAGTAGAAGTCCAAAAAATTTCTAATCAATTTAAAACAGATCATTATCCTGAAGACAAACAAGCAGAAGTAAAACAAGTATAATTTTTTAAAATAAAATTATTAATATGTTTAAAAAATTTTATGGTCCATTTATAATTACATATATTTTTTTGACAATTGCTATAGGTTTTTACCCAACGTTCAATTTTTATTCACTTAAAGGTCAATTTTTGTTAATAGCTATATCTACCTTTAATGGAATAATGGGCATATATATTAAAAAATTATAAGACGTAAGGTTCTATTCTTTCTTGATTCTTTAAAATTCTATCTACACTGAAACAATTTAAATCTATAGTTTGATATGAGCCAGTGGTAATTAATTCAGTTAAAGCTCTTCCTATTCCTGGAGATTGCATTAAACCTCTTCCTGTAAAGCCTGAGGCTAAATAGACATTCTCATAAGCCGGGTGCTTTCCTACAATCGCGTTATTATCTAATTTGTTCGTATCGTAATATCCAGCCCAACCGCCTGTAAGTTTCAACTCTTCAAAAACAGGAATTCTTTTAGCTAATGCTGGCCAAACTAAATTTTCAAAATCATTCCACTCTGGTTCCAAATCATCGCAGTCCCACTTTGAAATTGGTGAACCTGCTAAGTACTCTTTTCCTTCTGGTCTCCAGTATACACCTGTTGTTAAATCTCCAGTTAAAGGCATCTCAGGAAAATGTTTAGGGCATTTTACTCTAAACACCGTGTGCTTTTGAGGAAATACAGGTATATCTTTTAATAACTCATTAGTCCAACATCCTGCTGCAGATATAATAACTTTAGAGTTTATTTCAGTAATATTTTTTATATCACCTTTAATAAACTCCGCGCCTAGTTCCGTAGCTTTACTTTTAAAAGCATTATGAAACATAAAAGGATCAATCCATCCTTCTATTTTACTATCTGTATATGTTGCAGTTTCAATACCATCTTCATTAATATAAGGAAAAATTTTTGCAAGATCTGACCCTTTTATATTTTTTGTGCCTGCATCGCATTCTTTATGATTTTTTAAAGCTCTATATTGTTCTTCTGCATGTTCGGGTCCGAACATAAGCAAATAACCATTTGGAACCATGCTTGCTGTTGGTTTTGGATTTTTTTCTGTTTTTAACAATTCTGGTATTTGAAATATGAATTCTCTAGCAAATTTTCCTAATAAAATATTTTCTTTTTGAAAAAATTGTCTTCTAAAACCTCCCAAAGATAATGGAAATGAGGCTCTTTTATATGATGGATCTTTTTCTATAACTTTTACTTTTCTTCCTTCTTTAGACAAAAAATAAGCTGTGGCTGCACCTATTATTCCGCCTCCGACAATTACAATGTCATCCATATATTAATTATACTATAGCCTAGTTAAGAATTAAAATAGAATAATTTAACATAAAGGCAAAACATAGCCACGCAAGATATGGCAGCATAAGATAGGAACTTATTTTGTTTATTGGGTAATAAAGTTTGATTAACCATATTACAAAAAAAATAATTAAAGCAATAATAACTAAAGATACAAGTATTTGGTGAAAAGCGAAAAATGTTACGCTCCAACTTGCATTTACAATTAGGTGTACAAAATAAATATTTAAAATTTTTTGTGTTTTTTCTTTTGTAGACCACATTAACCATGCTGAGTATCCCATTAACAAATATAAACTTATCCAAACTGGAGCAAAGGCCCAGTCAGGTGGATTATACGAGGGTTTAACTAAAGTTGAATACCATGGCTCTTTAAAATAACTAGTAATATATCCTCCCCACCACGACATGAAAAAAGATAAAAATAAAAATAAAGCAAGATAAACAAATTTATTTGATTTTTTGTAACTCATAAAATTTAAGAATCTTCACCTTGTTTAATTCTATCTAGCCCAAGTATTTTGCTTTTTCTCATTCTCAAAAGCAATATAGCTAAAGCAATTAATAAAATTGCAGAAGCTTCATAAATTAAATTAATTGGATCTACGCCTTTTCCCTGTAAAATTATTAATCTTGATAGCGCTGTAATTGCAATTAACAAAGGATAAGTAATTCTTATTGATTTACTTTCCCAAAAAAGTCTTATCATTCCAATAACCTCTATATAAATAAATAGCAATAGAAGGTCTGCCAAATCAACTGATCTATTTATATACATATTGCTAACTTCTATTAAAAAACCTAGACATGTAGCTATTAATATAAATATAACTGCCACTAATTGAATTTTTCTGATTACTTGATCCATATGTTTGTACTTATAGATTTAAATATTTTTTTGTCATTACTTGTTGTCGCACGTAAAAAGTTATATTTTTTATAAAAAAAGGATAAGATGTATCAATGAAAAAAATATGGATAACGGGTGCAAGTAGCGGTATAGGAAAAGCACTTGCAATAAAATTTGCTAAAGAAGGTTGGCATGTTGCCGCATCTGCTAGAAGAGAAAATTTATTAAAAGAACTTAATAATGCAGATAATAAAATACATCCATTCCCTTTAGATGTTAAAAATAGTGAAAAATGCAAATCAGTATTTAAAGAAATTATAGATAAATTTGGTGATGTTGAAGTTTGTGTCTTCTGTACTGGAATGCATGATCCTAAATCAGAAAAAAGTTTGGATCTAATAAAAATAAAAG
>CACPKA010000034.1 GCA_902634485.1 uncultured Pelagibacteraceae bacterium
TTTTTGTAGCTATTTCTTCGGCTTGTTTTTTTGTTATCGATGCAACTATTTGTCTTCCTGGTTCACTAGATCCACCTTTTAATTTTGCAGCTTCTTTAATAAAATGAGATGCTGGCGGTGATTTAATAATAAAATCAAATTTTTTATCTTTATAAACAGTAATAATTACAGGTACAGGTTTTCCCATAAAGTTTTTAGTTTTTTCATTAAAAGCTTTACAAAATTCCATTATATTAATACCTCTTTGACCTAAAGCTGGACCAACAGGAGGTGCTGGATTAGCTTGACCTCCTTTAATTTGCAATTTTACATATCCACTAATTTCTTTTTTTGCCATTAACTTACCTTTTCAACTTGATTGTATTCTAAATCAACTGGTGTTGGTCTACCAAATATTGATACAGAAACTTTTAATCTAGATTTTTCCTCATCAATATCTTCTATTAGTCCATTAAATGAAGCAAAAGGCCCATCTATAACCTGAACTTTTTCACCAACAGAATAATCTATAGCAGATTTTGGCTGTGCTACACCATCTTTTATTTGTCCTAATATTTTCTCTATCTCTTTATCAGAAACCGGCGCAGGAATACCTTTGCTACCTAAAAAACCACTTACTTTTTTTTATATTTTTAATCATATGGTATAAATCATTATCCATTTCTGATTTAATTAAAACATATCCTGGAAAATATTTTTTTTTTCTTTGTATTCTCTTGCCCCTTCTAACCTCAGTAATGTCGTGAGTTGGAACTATAATTTCCTCTATTTTATCATTAAATTTAAGTTTTTCAGCTTCGTCCTTAATTAATTTAGCTACCTTATTCTCAAAATTAGAGTGTGATTGAACTATGTACCAATTTTTCATTAAATGCTCACTTTAAGTAAAATTTCTAATAAAAATTTTAAAATTTGATCTAAAAGTAAAAAAAAGATAGAGGCAATAATTGCCATAGCCACAACCATTAATGTTCCTTGTAAAGTTTCCTTACTAGTTGGCCAAGTAACTTTGAAAGCTTCTTGTTTCACTTCTTGAATAAATTTTAAAGGATTTTTCATAATATTTTTTTTTGGCAGGAGCGGAGGGAATCGAACCCCCAACCTCCGGTTTTGGAGACCGGCGCTCTACCAATTGAGCTACACTCCTAAAGGAGTTTACTCTATAATTTTCGTTACTACCCCTGCTCCTACAGTTCTACCACCTTCTCGAATTGCGAAATTTAATTTTTCACTCATCGCAATGGGTGTTATTAATTTAACAGTGAACTTAGAATCATCACCAGGCATTACCATTTCTGTACCCGATGGTAATTCTACCTCTCCAGTTACATCAGTTGTTCTAAAATAAAATTGAGGTCTATATTTAGTAAAAAAAGGAGTGTGTCTTCCACCTTCTTCTTTTTTTAAAACGTAGGCTTGACATTCAAATTTAGTATGTGGCGTTACAGATCCTGGTTTTGAAAGTACTTGTCCTCTCTGAACGTCAGTTCTTTCAACTCCTCTCAATAAAGCACCTATGTTGTCTCCTGCTTCGCCTGTATCTAAAAGTTTTCTAAACATTTCAACCCCTGTACAAACAGATTTTTTTGTATCCGTTATCCCAACAATTTCTACTTCTTCTCCAGTTTTAATAACTCCCTGCTCAACTCTTCCCGTTACAACTGTTCCTCTACCAGAAATAGAAAAAACATCTTCAACTGGCATTAAAAAAGGTTTATCTTTTGGTCTATCAGGCTGAGGTATATGTTCATCAACGGCTTTCATTAATTCCATAATTGCATTTTTACCTACAGCTTCATCTTTTCCTTCAACAGCGGCTAATGCAGAACCTTTAATAATCGGAGTTTTATCACCTGGAAATTTATAGGAAGTTAATAATTCTTTTATTTCTTCTTCAACAAGTTCCAATAACTCTTTATCTTTAACTTGATCGACTTTATTTAAAAACACTACAAGAGCAGGCACTCCTACTTGTCTTGCTAGAAGAATATGTTCTCTAGTTTGAGGCATAGGACCATCAGCTGCATTAACGACTAGAATAGCTCCATCCATTTGAGCTGCTCCAGTGATCATATTTTTAACGTAGTCAGCATGTCCGGGGCAATCAACGTGAGCGTAATGTCTTTTTTCTGTTTCGTACTCAACGTGTGCTGTCGAAATTGTTATTCCTCTTTCTTTTTCTTCAGGTGCTTTATCAATTTGATCATAAGCAACAAACTTTGCACCTCCTGATTCTGCTAAAACTTTTGTTATTGCTGCAGTTAAAGTAGTTTTACCATGATCTACGTGTCCGATTGTACCAATATTACAATGCGGTTTATTTCTTACAAATTTTTCCTTCGACATTACTTTTTTTACCTCTTTATATTTTCATTTACTTTTAATTTTTGGAGCGGGTGATGAGAATCGAACTCACGCAACCAGCTTGGAAGGCTAGTGTTCTACCACTGAACTACACCCGCATACCCAAGTGCGCACTCCATTGTTGAATAAAATTTTATTGATGGTGGAGGGGGAAGGATTCGAACCTTCGAAGACCGAAGTCAACGGGTTTACAGCCCGCCCCATTTGACCGCTTTGGTACCCCTCCTAAAAATGCAGGGGAAAGCGTCCCCTTGTTCAATAAAGCTTTAAACAACATGGGTTTTATATATTTTTATTGCATAAATGCAATATGAGAAATAGAGGTAAATACCTTAAAAATGTATAAAAATTTAGTAAAATAATGGATAAATCAGGTTTTTTTATAGTTGGCAAACATTCTGTAA
>CACPKA010000035.1 GCA_902634485.1 uncultured Pelagibacteraceae bacterium
GGATTACATGTGTCCGCAGTCCAAAAAGATCCTAAAACTTACGAACATATAAATCCAGAAATTGTTGGAAATGTAAGAAACATAGTTGTTTCTGACCAATCTGGAAAATCAAATATAGTTTCAAGACTAAAATCTATAGGGATTAACTTCAAGCAAGACGATCCAAAAATAAAAAAACTTTTGGAAGAAGTCAAAGATAGAGAGTTTATTGGTTATAGTTACGACGGAGCTGACGCATCTTTTGAGTTGTTAGCAAGAAGAATTATGGGTGATATACCAAGATATATTTTAATAAAAGATTATGATGTAACTGTTAAAAAAGATATTTCTGGTAACATTGTATCTTCTGCAAAAGCAAATCTTCAAGTAGATAAAAAAATTATATTATGTGAAGGTGAAGGAAATGGTCCTGTTCATGCTCTCGATAACGCGATTAGAAATAATGTAGACAAACTAGCAAAATACTCTAAATATTTAAAAGATCTTAAACTTGTAGATTATAAAGTTAGAATCTTAAATACTGGAACTGAAGCAGTGACAAGAGTTTCTATCGAAAGTACTGATGCTAAAGGAAAAAATTGGTTTACTATAGGAGTTTCAGCAAATATTATTGATGCTTCATTCAAAGCTCTTATTGATAGTTTAGATTATAAATTGTTTAAAGATAACGCTCCAGCTAGTAACTAATGTCTTTTTCTAACATTTCTTTTATTTTACATAAACCACAATTGTCAGAAAATATTGGATCATGTGCTAGAGCTATTAAAAATTTTAATTTTAAAAAATTAATAATAATTGACCCAAAACCATTATTTCCTAATGATAAAATTAAGGCAACATCAGTTGGCGCTAAAGATATAATAAGTAATAGTAAAGTTTATAAAAATATTGAACCAGCTATTAAAAAAATAGATTACCTAATTGCAACAACCTCAAGATTTAGAAATAAAAATATAAAACATATTAATATAGAAGATTTAAAAAAGGTTGATTTAAAGAAAAAAATAGCTTTTTTATTTGGGTCAGAGGCCTCGGGTCTTTCAAATAGAGAAATTAGTTATGCTAACTGTATATTAAATATTTCAACCAATAAAAATTTCAAATCTATAAATTTATCTCATAGTGTTATAATTGTTGCATATACATTGTCATTATTGCTTAAAAAAAAAACTTTAAACTACAATAAATCAAAAAAAATTAAATTTGCTAATAAAAAGGATATACAAGGAATGATAGATCTTTGTAAAAAACATCTTGAAGAAAGAAGATTTTTTAATCCAATAGAAAAAAAACCAATAATGTTAGAAAATTTTACAAATATATTTCATAAAATGGAACTTTCGGAAAAAGAAATTCGCATTTTATCAAGTGTATTTGCAAGTTTAGCTAAAAAAAAGGTTGATTGACATAATTATCAAGATGTTTATAAAACCCACTACTAAATGACAAAAAGATTAAACTCTAAACATAAAGTTGATAGAAGATTAAAAGTTAATTTGTGGGGAAGACCAAAGAGCCCATTTAACTCTAGAGCATACCCACCAGGTCAACACGGGCAAAGTAAATCTTCAAAACCATCTGATTATGGCATTCAATTACAAGCAAAACAAAAATTAAAATCTTATTATGGAAATATTAATGAAAGACAGTTTAGAAATATTTATAAAAAAGCAATTATGAAAAAAGGAGACTCTGCAGAAAATCTAATTGGTTTTTTAGAAAGAAGATTAGATGCTGTAGTCTACAGATCTAAATTATCAACAACTATATTTGCAGCTAGACAACTTATTAATCATGGCCATGTTAAAGTTAATGGAAAAAAAGTTAATATTTCTAGCTATCAACTTAAGGAAGAAGAAACTATTGAACTTAGAGATAAATCAAAAAAATTATCCCTTATAGATATAGCTTTAGCCAATAAAGAGAGAGAAGTTCCAGAATATTTACAATTGGATGAAAAAAATAAAAAGGTCAAATTTGTAAGAGTTCCCAAGTTTGATGAAGTTCCTTATCCAGTAGTTATGGAGCCTAACTTAGTAATAGAATATTATTCAAGATAATTGACAAGTATTTTAAATAAGAATTATTTATTTTCCTTTTTTTTAATTTTTTATTTTTTAATAGGTGCATATCTAAGTTTAACCAATGGTATTACTAGTGACGAATATCATGAACAACTTAATTGGAAGATCAATTTTTCTGCAATAATAAATTTTATTCAAAATGGAAGTTATGATGAATTGATTAACTATAGTGATAAATATCATGGCATAGGCTTTCATTACATCAGTCAACCTTTCCAAAAAATTTTTTATAAACTAGTTTCAGATTTTAACGGTGTCACTGATTTTGGAGGTTATTTAATATCTAAGCACTTCTCAGTTTTTTTAGTATTTTTTATATCAAGTTTTTTTTTTAATTCTTTATTATATAAGTTAACTGACAATTTAAATTTTTTCACGTTTAGGTACATTGCTTTACCTTTTATATCCATATTTGTTTGGCCACGCACTTTTTAATCCAAAAGATATTCCTTTCTTGTCTTTTTGGTTAATCAATACATCTATTTCATTAAGTATTATTGAAGATT
>CACPKA010000036.1 GCA_902634485.1 uncultured Pelagibacteraceae bacterium
TATAGGAAGAACTAGTTTTGAGGTGAGTTTCCCGCTTAGATGCTTTCAGCAGTTATCTCGTCCGTACTTAGCTACCCGGCACTGCAGCTGGCGCTACAACCGGTCCACCAGTGGTACGTCCATCCCGGTCCTCTCGTACTAGGGACAGCTCCTCTCAATTCTTCTACACGCATAGCAGATAGGGACCGAACTGTCTCACGACGTTCTGAACCCAGCTCACGTACCACTTTAATTGGCGAACAGCCAAACCCTTGGGACCTGCTCCAGCCCCAGGATGTGATGAGCCGACATCGAGGTGCCAAACACTGCCGTCGATATGAGCTCTTGGGCAGTATCAGCCTGTTATCCCCGGCGTACCTTTTATCCGTTGAGCGATGGCCCTTCCACTCAGAACCACCGGATCACTATGACCGTCTTTCGACTCTGCTCGACTTGTCAGTCTCACAGTCAGGCAAGCTTATGCCATTGCACTCTACGAACGATTTCTGACCGTTCTGAGCTTACCTTCGCACGCCTCCGTTACTATTTGGGAGGCGACCGCCCCAGTCAAACTACCCACCATACAATGTCTTGATACCGGATAACGGTGATCAGTTAGATGTCAAGAAAAACAAAAGAGGTATTTCACTGGTGACTCCACAAGAACTGACGTCCTTGCTTCAATGTCTCCCTCCTATGCTAAATATGTTTTTCCTAACACCAATGTAAAGTTGCAGTAAAGGTGCACGGGGTCTTTCCGTCTAACTACGCGAACTCCGCATCTTCACGGAGAATTCAATTTCACTGAGTTGATGTTGGAGACAGCGGAGAAATCGTTACGCCATTCATGCAGGTCGGAACTTACCCGACAAGGAATTTCGCTACCTTAGGACCGTTATAGTTACGGCCGCCGTTTACTGGGGCTTCAGAAATGAGCTTGCACCCATCGCATTAACCTTCCAGCACCGGGCAGGCGTCAGACCCTATACATCCACTTACGTGTTAGCAGAGCCCTGTGTTTTTGATAAACAGTCGCTTCTCCCTGGCTTGTGCCACCTCTTAAAGGTTGCCCTAAAAAAGGTCTTCTTTATTCCGAAGTTACAGAAGCATTTTGCCGAGTTCCTTCAACATCATTCTCTCAAGCGCCTAAATATACTCTATTAATCCACCTGTGTCGGTTTAGGGTACGGTCTAATGATGGAGCTATTTCCTGGGACTTTTTCGCAGCAAGTTCAATCCATTAAGAACTCACAACTTACAAAATCCGTCACTACCATCTGGTTAAGGAATATTAACCTTATTCCCATCGACTACGGCTCTCGCCCTCGCCTTAGGGGCCGACTAACTCTGCGCGGATTAACCTTGCGCAGAAACCCTTGGATTTTCGGCGACGAAGTTTTTCACTTCGTTTATCGTTACTTATGTCAGCATTCGCACTTCTGATACCTCCAGAATCCCTCACGGGTATTCCTTTACAGGCTTACAGAACGTTCCGCTACCGCTTATAAAATTCGAAAATTTTATAAACCCACAGATTCGGTATGTGATTTTAGCCCCGTTACATCTTCGGCGCAGAAACTCTATTAGACCGGTGAGCTGTTACGCTATCTTTAAAGGATGGCTGCTTCTAAGCCAACCTCCCGGCTGTTAAGGAATTTCCACATCCTTTCACACTTAATCACAATTTCGGGACCTTATCTGGTGGTCTGGGCTTTTTCCCTCTCGACCATGGACCTTAGCACCCACAGTCTGTCTGATGAAGAACTACTTTTAGCATTCGGAGTTTTATTAGGTTTGGTAAGAATCTCTTCCCCCTAGCCCATTTAGTGCTCTACCTCTAAAAGCATATTTATTCATCGCACTACCTAAATAGTTTTCGCGGAAAACCAGCTATCTACGAATTTGGTTGGCCTTTCACCCCTTACCACAAGTCATCCAAAGACTTTTCAACGTCAACTGGTTCGGTCCTCCGGCAAGTGTTACCTTGCGTTCAACCTGCTCATGGTAAGCTCATTCGTTTTCGGGTCTAATTCATAAAACTAATCGCCCTATTAAGACTTGCTTTCGCTACGCCTACACCTAGATGGCTTAAGCTTGCTTTATAAATTAAGTCACTGACCCATTATACAAAAGGTACGCCGTCACTCTAAAAAGAGCTTCGACTGATTGTAGGCATGCGGTTTCAGGTTCTATTTCACTCCCCTAATAGGGGTTCTTTTCACCTTTCCCTCACGGTACTTGTTCACTATCGGTCACTGAAGAGTATTTAGGCTTAGAGGGTGGTCCCCCTATATTCGAGCAAGATTTCACGTGTCCCGCTTTACTCAAGAATTTTGTTAAACATTACTTTTACGGGACTATCACCCTCTTTGGTTAGTTTTTCCAAACTATTCGAATTTTTTTAACAAAACTACAGGCCTATTCCGTTTTCGCTCGCCACTACTAACGGAATCTCAATTGATTTCTTTTCCTCTGGTTACTTAGATGTTTCAGTTCTCCAGGTTGTCTCTTTAAACCTATGTATTCAGTTTAAAGTAACACATAAAGTGTTGGGTTTCCCCATTCGGAAATTTTCGGATCAAAGCTTG
>CACPKA010000037.1 GCA_902634485.1 uncultured Pelagibacteraceae bacterium
CATGCTGAAAATATAAAAAAACCTGTTGCAGTAGAAACAACTTTTTCCCACAAACAAATTGATTCATCTATTTTTCATATTAAAGAAATAATTAAAAAATTTCCTAATTTAAAATTAATTTTCCCTAAGTTTGGTGCTGGAATTTTTTTATTTCCTTTTTTGATAAAAAACTTAAAAAATAAGCCTATTTTAATTTCTAGCGCACCTAAAAGTATGGATTGGATAAAAATTCTTCAAATAAAAAATTTTAATAAGTCATTTAAAATTGTTTTTGGTACCGATCATCCGTTAAATGGAAATACTTCTCACATAATTTATAAAAAGTGGATTAAGAATTATGATCAAAAGTAAAAAAACTTATATTATTGCCGAAATAGGAAATAATCATAATGGAAATTTTAATTTAGCAAAAAGATCAATTATTTCTGCTGCGTCAGCAGGAGTGAATGCGATAAAATTTCAGAGTTATAATTCAGAAGAATTTATGTCTAACAAAAATTTAGTTTATAAATACAAAACTCACAAAGGATTTAAAAAAGAGTCTATGTATAAAATGTTTAAAAGAATACAGTTTAAAAAAAATTGGTATATTCCACTATTCAAATTATGCAAAAAGTTAAAAATAGATTTTTTGTCATCCGCTGCAGATATAGAGTCTATTAATATATTGAGAAAAATTGGTTGCAAGACTGTAAAGATTGCTTCTGAAGATATTATTAATTATCCACTTTTAAACTATTTATCAAAAACAAATCTAAAAGTTATTTTGTCTACTGGGATGGCAGACCAAAATGAAATTAAATCTGCTCTAAAAATTTTGAATAAGAGAAAAGTTTATTTATTACACTGTGTTTCATTATATCCAACAGAGGAAAAAAACTTAAATTTAAGAAGAATACTATCTCTAAAAAAATTTAAAATACCTGTGGGTTTCTCTGACCACTCTTTAGGAATTGATGCTCCTTTAGCAGCAGTTGCCATGGGCGCTACAATTATTGAAAAACATTTTACAATTAACAAAAAATTAATTGGTCCAGATCATCTTATTTCATTAGATACTAAAGATTTTAAGAAATTAGTTTTTAAAATAAGACAAATTGAAATCATGTCGGGTTTTGGACACATAAAACCTGAAAAAAAGGAATATTTAATGAGAAAAAAATTTAGAAGAAGCATTGTTGCTAAAAAAAAAATTCTAAAAGGTCAAAAAATTTTAAAATCTATGTTAGCTCTTAAAAGGCCTGGAACTGGACTACATCCAAGATATTTAGATAAAATTATAGGTAGAGTTTCAAAAAGAATATTTTATAAAGATATGCAAATAAAATGATTCCATACAGCAGACAATCAATAAGCAAAAAAGACCTTAAAGTAGTTAGAAATGTTTTAAAATCTAGATTGATTACTCAAGGACCTTTCATCGAAAGATTTGAAAAAACTATTACAAAATCTGTAAAATGTAAATACGGCACTGCAGTAAATAGCGCTACAAGTGGACTACATATTGCATGTTTAGCATTAGGTTTAAACTCAGATCATTATTTGTGGACAGTCCCAAATACCTATGTCTCTTCAGCTAACTGTGGAAGATTTTGTGGAGCAAAAATAGATTTTGTTGATATTGATCCTGAAACTTTAAATATAAGTTTAGATAAATTAAAAAGAAAACTTTTTATCTCAAAAAATAAGAAAAAATTACCAAAGATTTTAGTAGTAGTTCATTTAGCTGGAAATCCAGTGGATATGCTTGAAATTAAAAAACTTTCAAAAAAATATAAATTTAAAATAATCGAAGATGCCTCACATGCGTTAGGGTCAAAAATTAATAATATTCCAATAGGTAGTTGTAAGTTTTCTGATATTACAGTTTTTAGTTTTCATCCTGTAAAAATCATAACTACAGGCGAAGGAGGAATGGTTTTGACAAATTCAAAAGAAATTAAAATAAGATTAGACATTTTAAGAAATAATGGAACAACAAGAAATAAAAGACTTTTTATTCAAAAAAATTTCCAACCATGGAAATATGAAATGCAGTTACTTGGGTATAATTATAGAATGACAGATATACAAGCAGCTTTAGGAATAAGTCAATTTTCCCAACATAAAAAGTTTGTAAAGAAAAGAAATGAAATAGCAGCATTATATAAAAAAAAATTAAACAATAATTTAATTGAATTCCAAAAACTTAAAAAAGGAAACTTTTCAAGTTATCATTTAATGGTTATTTTATTGAAAATAAAAAAATTAAAAAAAACTTATAAAAAAATATTTAGTGAAATATTGAAAAACAAAATAGGTATTAACCTTCATTATTTTCCAGTTCATTTACAACCTTACTACTTAAAACATTGTGGGCGCTTAAAACTTAAAAATTCTGAAAATTATGCTC
>CACPKA010000038.1 GCA_902634485.1 uncultured Pelagibacteraceae bacterium
TCAAATAGTAATATAAAATATTTTTTTAACAATATTAGGCAGGACACCAATAGTGTATCAGAGATATTCCTTCTATCATCAGGATCAGAATTTATAAAAAATGAAATAAATTGCAATCTTAATGGAAAATATGCTTCAGCATTTGTGAATGGAATTTTTATCTTAAATGAAACAAAGCATCATGAAATTAAAACTAATATAAATCATTTAGTTGAAAACACTAAAAGTTATCAATTAATTAAAGGTGTTTTAGAGGATACATCAAAAGCAGTTTATCAAGGAAAAATCTTTGTTGATTCAAAAGCTCAAAAAACAGATGGTTATCAATTAAGTAAAGCTATTTTATTAAATGATAATACTGAATTTAATGCCAAGCCCGAACTAGAAATTTATGCTGATGATGTCAAATGCTCACATGGCTCTGCATCTGGAAGTTTAAATGAAGATTCCATATTTTATCTAATGTCTAGAGGTTTAAACTATAAAGAAGCAAAAAAACTTTTAATTAATGGTTTTCTATTAGAAGTCGTTGAAAAAATTACAGATTCTGAAATAAAAAACTTAATAAAAAATATTATGAACCTAAAACAATGAATATTAGTAATATAAAAAAAGAGTTTCCTATATTTGATAATAAAGTTCATAATAATGATCTTGTATATTTAGATAGTGCTAATTCTTCTCAAAAGCCAAGAGTAGTTGTTGATAGAATTTATGATTTTTATACTAAAGAATTTTCTAATGTAGGAAGAAGCGTTCATTACCTTGCGGTTGCAGCAACAAATTTATATGAAAATACTAGAACATCAGTTCAAAAATTTATCAATGCAAAAGAAGCAAATGAAATTGTTTTTACTAAAGGTGCAACTGAGGCGATAAATTTGGTAGCAAGCACTTATGGACAAAATCATTTAAAAGAGGGCGACGAAGTTTTATTAACTGAACTTGAACATCATTCAAACTATGTTCCTTGGCATTATTTAAGAAAATCTAAAGGTATTAAAATAGAGTTCGCTGACATAAATGATGATGGAGAAGTTACTTTAGAAAGTATAGAAAAAAAAATTACAACAAAAACTAAAATTATTGCAATAACTCATTTGTCCAACGTTACTGGAGCTATTCTACCAATTAAAGAAATAGTTCAACTGGCTCACTCAAAAAACATACCAGTATTGGTTGACGGTTGTCAGGGAGCTCCGCATTTAAAATTAGATATGCAAGATTTGGATTGTGATTTCTATGCTATTTCTTGTCATAAAATGTATGGACCAACAGGATTAGGTATTCTTTACGCAAAAAAAAAATGGCTAGAGGAATTACCGCCATACCAAGGAGGTGGAGGGATGATTGGCGAAGTTAAAAAAGACGGTATAACCTATGGCGAATTGCCAAATAAATATGAAGCTGGAACGATGGCAACTGCGCAAGTAATAGCATTTGATGAGTCTATTAAATTTTTAAAAAAAATAGGCATGGATAATATTATAAAACATGAAAAAGAACTTATTGAATATGGTCAAGAGATATTGAGAAAAAATAATTCTGTTAAATTAATTGGAAATCCAAAAACAAAAGGATCTGTTCTATCTTTTACTATTGATGGAATACATCCTCATGATATAGCAACCATTTTAGATGAAGATGGTGTTGCAATAAGAGCTGGTCATCACTGTTGTCAAATATTACATGATAAACTTGATATAGCTGCCTCCGCAAGGGCATCATTAGGAATTTACAATACCAAAGATGATCTCGATAAACTAAATTCATCAATCAATAAGTGTAAAAAAATATTTGAACTAAAATGAATTTAAAAGAACTTTATCAAGAGATAATTTTAGATCATGGAAAGAATCCAAGAAATCTAAGAAAAACAGAAAATTTTAATAAAGATGCTAAAGGACATAACCCATTGTGTGGTGATAAAGTACATGTATATTTAAAATTAAATGAAAATAAAAAAGTAGAAGATATTTCATTTGAAGGTCAAGGATGTGCAATTTCAATGGCCTCTGCATCAATAATGACTGATTTAGTTAAAGGAAAAGAAGAAAAAGATGTAAAAGAAATAGTAAGCAATTTTTTAGAAATGATTAAAGAAAAAGATGAGATTAAAACAAATCTTTTAGACAATGATGAAAAAACGAAACTGATGTGTTTATCTGGTGTAAAACAATATCCAATGAGAGTTAAATGCGCTACTCTATCGTGGCATACGTTAACATCAGCTATAGACAAATCTCAAAATGAAATTAATATTGAGAAAATGGATGTTTAATGGAATTAAAAAATAAAGTTATTGAAGAAATAAAAAAGATTTATGACCCAGAAATACCT